>PMJQ01000088.1:0-16686 GCA_003157485.1 Ignavibacteriota bacterium | reverse complement strand
ATCGGACGGTGGATGGCCGTGAACGGGAGCGCGATATACGGGACACGCCCGGTCCCTCCGTACAGCGAGGGGAGAGTCCGGTTCACGCGGGAGAAATCCGGGGCGGTGGATGCCATATACCTGGCGGGGGAAGGGGAAACCGCCCCTCCCCGGGAAATCACACTCGCTTCATTCGGTGCGAGACCCGGAAGCACCGTGCACATGGCCGGAGTTACGGGACCTGTCCCGTGGCACGCAGAGGGGAGCGGAATTCGAATCGAGATTACAGAAGATCAAAGGGCCCATGTCCCATGCGATCACGCATGGACATTCAGGATCGATGACCCGGTGGAACATGCCCGGGGGATCCGTTGAGACACGCCGGTTCGTGTCCGCTGGAACGGCAACGGCGGCGTGTCGTTTTTTTCAAGCGATCTGAATGAAATGAAAGGGGACGCGGCACAATTCCCGCTGACGCTTCCACCGTCAGGAATCGCGATCATGCGGATCGAATAGGCCATTTCATTATGATTCCGCCTACCGGATTTCCGTCGTTGCACGTGAACGGATATCGCGCGATGAGCTTCCGGCAAGGATCTCGAACGTCCCCGGCGCCACCGTCCATTTTCCGGATGCCGCATCGAAATACGCGAACGAGGATTCGTCAAGCCGCATGAGGACGGACTTCTTCTCCCCCGGGGCGAGCGAGACTCTGGCGAATGCTTTCAGCTCCGCAGGAGGACGGGGGACCGGCGCGTGAGTGTCGCTGACGTAGATCTGCACGACTTCCTCCCCCGCGCGATCGCCGCTGTTTGTCACGTCAACGCTGACCGTCCGCTCATATTTCGAGGCGCCCGGGAGCACCGCAACCTCGAGGGGCCCGTACGTGAATTTTGTGTAGGAGAGGCCGTGACCAAACGGGAAGAGGACTTCTTTCTTGTCCCTGTCATAGTGCCTGTATCCCACAAATATGCCTTCGGCATATTCCGTCTTCCCCTCTGTTCCGGGGTACGTTTTGAGCGCGGGGGTGTCCTCCCATGACCGCGGGAACGTGACGGGGAGCTTTCCGGACGGATTGACGTCGCCGAAGAGAACGCCTGCAAGAGCATTCCCCTCCTCCTGGCCGCCGAACCACGCCTGGACTATGCCATCAACATTGTCAACCCACGGCATCGTTGCGGGAGAACCGGTCGTCAGCACGACAACGGTGCGGGGGTTTGCCTTTGCGACCGCCTCGACGAGCTCGTCCTGGCCCCCGGGGAGCGCGATGGAAGACCTGTCCGTCCCCTCGGTTTCAATTTCGTTCGAGTTCCCTATGCACACGACTGCGATGTCCGCTTTCTTCGCCATCTCGACGGCTGCGGGGAGAAGGACGTTGTGCATCGTTCCCCATCCAAACTGGACGAGCGAGCCTCCTTCGGCCTGATAAAACTCGATCTTCACGGAGACGGTTTTCCCCTTCTCGAGCTTCATCTGCCGGCTCTTCGTGAGACCCGCATGATTGCCCCAGTTGTCAATGAAGAGCTCACCGTTGACATAGAGTCGGGAGCCGTCGTCCGAGCGGATGCTCAGCTCATAGTCGCCGGTTCCCGGGGGGATGAGCGTGCCGGTCCACCTGACCGAGTAATGCTCCCTGGGGAAATCCTTCGCCGGAGAGTCCGCACTCCAGTCAAAATTAACCTCTTTATCGACGCGTGTGAACGCGGGNNGGGAGCGGTCGTCACCTGGATCTTTCCTCCCGCCCGGGTCGTGATCCCTTCGAGAGGGCTCACGCCGTAGAAGGGGAGCACGTACGCACTCCCTCCTCCTCCCGTGCGTGCAACGGCGGCATTGGGACCGATGACGGCCATCGTATGAATGCGGGAAGGATCAAGGGGAAGAACGCTGTTCCTGTTCTTCAGGAGCACGATCCCGGCGGATTCGACATCGCGTGCGAGCGACCTGTGCGCCGGGGAGTTCACGGCGGTAACGTCAGGCGCCGGCTGCGGGTCGAAGAGGCCGTCCATGTACATGACGCGAAGGAGGCGCGTGATCTTGTCGTCGATGACCGATTCGCTCACCTCTCCGCGTTTCACCGCGGGGAGGAGAAGCTTCTCGTTGAGGAAATCACCCCTCGGCATCTCGATATCAAGGCCGGCGTTTGCCGTCGGGACGGTGCTGTGCACCGCGCCCCAGTCGGAGACAACGAGCCCTTTGAATCCCCATTCCTTCTTGAGCACGTCCGTGAGCAGCCACGGATTTTCGCTGCACCACTTTCCGTTCAGCTTGTTGTACGCCGACATGACGGCGAGGGCGCCCCCCTCCTGGACTGCGGCCTTAAACGCGGGGAGGTAGATCTCCCTCAGCGTCCGTTCGTCGATCTTTTCGTCCATCGTCGTCCGTTCGAATTCCTGGTTGTTGGCGGCGTAATGTTTCGCGGTGGCCACGACGTGCTCGGACTGCACCCCCTTGACATACGCGACCGCCATTCTTGCCATCAGGTACGGGTCCTCCCCGAAGCTTTCGAAGCTCCTCCCCCCCACGGGAACCCTGTTGATGTTTATGCAGGGCCCCAGGAGCATATTCCGTCCCTTCGCTTTCGCCTCCACGCCGAGCGCCTCGCCAAGCCGCCGGATGAGCTGCGGATCCCAGGTCGCGGCCATTGCGATGCTCGCCGGGAACGCAGTGGACTTCTCCCAACGGACACCGACAGGCCCGTCCGTCATGTTGAGCGAGGGGATCCCCAGNNAATGATGAGGAGTAATGACATCCGTCTGTTCCGTTCCATTGTTCAGGCCTCATTGTTTACGTTGTTTGAGAATCTCGTTCCAAATGAGTGCGCTCGCACCGAGGACGGCGGTATCTCCGGTCGTCAATCCTGACGGGAGGAGCTTCACTTTGTTTCTGAAAATCGACAGGAGGTACTCTTCGAGAGACCGCTGCGTGGGGTCGAATATGAGCGCCCCGGCAGCGGCAAGCCCGCCAAAGAGGATTATCGCTTCCGGACTAAGATGAGCAACCGAATCCGCGAGTTTCATGCCGAGTATGCGGCCCGTATACTCGAACGCCTCTTTTGCAATGGGGTCCCCCTTCCCCGCCGCATCGGCGATCATCTTGGATGTAAGGTCGGCGGGAGCAATGTTCCGCAGCGGGCTTTCCGCACGCCGGATCGCAAGCAGCTCTCCCACAGTGCGGCATATGCCGGTCGCGGATGCGTACGTCTCGAGGTGTCCCCTCCCGCCGCAGCCGCATTCGCGCCCGTTCGGGTCGACTGTTGTATGCCCGATCTCACCGGCGAACCCGTCCGCGCCGTAGACGAGCTCTCCTGAAGAGACGATGCCGCTCCCGACCCCGGTCCCCAGCGTGATCACGATGAAGTTCTTCAGCCCCTTTGCCGCGCCGTAGAGCATCTCGCCGAGCGCGGCCGCATTTGCATCGTTTGTGACCGCGACCGGAAGGTCGTAATATTTCCTGACGAGGGCGACGACGTTCACGACCCCCTTCCAGTTCAGGTTCGGCGGGTTTTCAACCGTGCCCCTGTAAAAGTTGGCATTGGGGGCCCCTATGCCGATCCCTCGCAGAACATAGGCGCCTGCGAGAGGACGCATCGTCTCGTCCACATTCTCGTGCAATCGCGCGATGAGGTTCTCCGCGGGCTCGTGGGCGTTTGTCGGAATGGACTTTTCGGTTATGCACTTTCCGGCACTGTCCACGAATCCGAACTTCGTGTTCGTCCCCCCGATATCGACACCTAATGTCACGTCTATCACAGCCATGATCTCTTCCTGTCGTCTATTGTACGCTGAAATGCAATTCGGTCACGTCGCGGGAATTGGTCCCTACAAACACGGTGTACGTCCCCGGCTCGACAACGTGCCGCATCGCTGCGTCGTACATCCGGAGATCGCTCCCCCTGAGGAGGAATTTCACCTGCCGGGACTCGCCGGGCGCAAGCGCGATCCTTTCAAAGCCTTTCAGTTCCTTCACAGGACGCGTGACGCTCCCGAAGTCCTGCCGGACGTAGAACTGGACCACTTCCTCACCCGGACGCGTTCCCGTGTTCTTTACGCTGACGGAGACTGTGACTGTCCCGCTCGTGTCAATGACACCGGGAGAGAGAGCGAGCCCGCTGTAGTCGAATGTCGTGTAACTGAGACCGAAACCGAAGGGATAGAGAGGTGAGCTCGGGAGATCGATGTACCGGGATGTGTATTTCTCCGCGTCGTTCGCCGGGCGACCTGAGTTCTTGTGGTTATAATAGTAGGGAACCTGCCCCACGGTACGGGGGAACGTCACAGGGAGCTTTCCCGACGGATTGTACTCTCCGAAAAGAACGTCCGCGATCGCGTTCCCTGAGCGGATACCCAGAAACCAGGATTCGACGATCGCGCCTGCGTGCTCTTCAGCCCACGGTATCGCGAGAGGCCGTCCGTTCATGAGGACAAGTATGACCGGTTTGCCGGCTGAGGCAACTGATTCGAGAAGTTCGTTCTGGAGCCCGGGAATGGCGAGGGTCGAGCGGCTCGAAGCTTCACCGCTCATTTCGCGGGACTCGCCGAGCGCGATTATGACGGCATCCGCGTTGCGTGCTGATTCGACTGCGGCGGCGAAGCCTCCCCTGTCCGTCCCCTCGATGGAACAGCCTTTTGCGTAGAGAATCTTCGTCGCAGGGGAAACCGCGCTGTGGATCGCTTCAAGAAGCGTAACGACGTCCGCCGGCCGGCCGAGCGCGTCCCAGGGACCGAGGAGATCGGCCCTGTCATCCGCAAGCGGGCCGATAACCGCGAGAGACCGGATATCCTTCCTGAGCGGGAGGAGACCTCCCGAATTCTTCAGGAGCACTATCGACCTTCGCCCGGCTTCGCGTGAGGCGGCGATATTCGCAGGCGTAAGGATGTTTGATTTCTCCCGCTCGGGCGTGCAGTGCCTGTAGGGNNGCACCCGATTCCATGTCTGCGTCTGTCCCCGCGTTGAACGCCAGTGCGGCCGCGTGCGGAGTATCGCTCGCCACGCCGTGGAGTATAAGCTCCGTGACCGCCGTCCAATCGGATACGACGAACCCCCGGAACCCCCACTCGCCCCGCAATATCCCCGTCATGAGCGCCCGGTTCCCCGTGCTCGGCACACCCCCGATTTCGTTAAACGAACTCATGACCGTGAGCGCCCCCGCATCCACGGCGGCACGGTACGGGAGAAGGTAGACTTCGCGGAGTGTCCTCTCGGACATATCGACTGTGTTATAATCTCTCCCTCCCTCGGCACCGCCGTACGCGGCAAAGTGTTTCGCGCACGCGGCGATGGAATTCGACCGCGACGGGTCGTTCCCCTGGAATCCGCGGACACGTGCAGCGGCCATGAGTGAACCGAGAAGCGGGTCTTCCCCCGAACCTTCGGCGATACGTCCCCATCGCGGATCGCGCGCAATATCGACCATGGGGGCAAACGTCCAGTCGACACCCGCGGAAGACGCCTCCCGGGCGGCGATCCGGGCGTCCCGCTCGACCATTGCCGTATCCCAGCTGCTCGCCTCTGCAAGAGGTATCGGGAACGTCGTCCGGAATCCGTGTATGACATCGAGTCCGAATATGAGAGGGATCCTGAGGCGCGACTTCTCAACGGCGATTCTCTGTGCCTCGTGAGTCGCCTCCGCCCCCCAGATATTGAATATGCCGCCGAGAAGCCCCCGTTTTATCAATTCCTCCTGTTGCGGGGAGACTGTGGGCCCCGAGAGGGAATCCCTGTGCCATCCCGTCACCTGGACGAGCTGCCCGACCTTCTCCTCGATTGTCATTATCTGAATCAGCGAATCTATAGATTTTTCGCCGCGTGCCTCCCCTCCCGAATGGCGGGGACGGGCTGTGAGCGGTTCTGCGAAAACAAGGAGGACCAAACAAAGTAGGAGCGTAACGCGGGTCATACGTGCCTTTCGTCGGGGAAGGGACCGGTGAAGGAGGAGCAGATCCCTGCAATCGCGGTTGCGCACACATTGTACGACGTTCCGCCGCAAGATTCAACAGGATTCAGGAAGGCGCACGCTGTTGAACCGGCGGAGCTATTCCTTCAGGCCTCCCGCCATGATGCCGCTTATGTAGTGCCTCTGGACGGCGGCGAAGAGTATGAGGACCGGGGCAACGGTGATCACAGAACCGGCCATCATGAGCTCGGTGTCCTGCACGTGCTCAAGCGAGAGGTTCGCGAGCGCCACGGGGAGCGTGTACATGGAGTCGTCGGTCATGACGATGAGGGGCCAGAGGAAGTCATTCCATGTCCCCATGAACGTAAATATGGCAAGCGTGAGGAGGACCGGGCGGCAGAGTGGGAGTATGAGCGAGCGGTATATCCTGAAATCCCCCGCGCCGTCGATGCGGGCCGCCTCGATCAGGCTGTCGGGAATCGAAAGGGCAAACTGTCGTATGAGGAATATCCCGAACACGCTCGCCATTCCCGGTATGATGACGCCGATGTATGAGTTTATGAACCCCATCTTGTTCAGCATAAGGAAGAGCGGAAGCATTGTCACCTGCGACGGTATGATCATCGACGCGATGAGAAGCTTGAAGAGCGGGTCCCTCCCCCGGAAGCGGTACTTCGCGAACGCGTACCCCGCCATGGAATTCACTATGAGCGATATCGCCGTCACGCTTATGGCAAGGAATGCACTGTTGAAAAGATACCGCGCGAGGTTCAGGCTCGTGAAGAGCCGCTCATAATGCGCGAACGTTATCCGCGAGGGGAGGAACGGCGGGGGAAACGCGCTCGCATCTCCCGTCGGCATCACGGACGCGGAGACCATCCAGACGAGAGGGGCGAGCGTCAGGAATGCCGCGACAAGCAGTACCGAGTACATGATCACCGTACCAGTCTTTTTCATCACGCCTCCCACCGCTTTTGAATGCGGGACTGGATAAGGGAGCCTATCAGAATAAACGCGAAGAGAACGAACGCCAGTGCGGCCGAATACCCCATATTCCACCACCGGAACCCCTGCTGGTACATGAGGAGGACAACGCTCAGCGTGGAGTTCAGAGGCCCTCCCTGTGTCATCACGTACGGCTCGGCAAATAGCTGGAAGTACCCGATCATCGTGAGTATGCTTATGTACACGGTGGTGGGGGCCAGGAGCGGGATTGTGATCGATCTGAACTGCGCAAACCGACCTGCGCCGTCGATCGAGGCGGCCTCATAGAGCTCCTCGGGGATATTCTGGATTCCGGCGATGAATATGACCATGTTGTAGCCGAAGTTCTTCCAGACCGCCATGAGGATTATCGCGGGCATCGCCCAGTGCTGGTCCCCGAGCCAGTCGACCCCCCGTATACCGACAAGAGAAAGAAGGTAATTCAGTATGCCGAAACGGGGATGATAAACGAACCGCCAGACGACGGCGACGGCAACGAGCGTCGTGACGACGGGGGAAAAATACGCGGTACGGAAGAACCCCTTCCAGCGTACGAGCTTTGACTGTATCATGAGTGCGGCGCCGAGAGAGAC
Organism: Ignavibacteriota bacterium; assembly: GCA_003157485.1. Lineage (GTDB taxonomy): Bacteria > Bacteroidota > Ignavibacteria > UBA10030 > UBA6906 > Fen-1273. Next base: position 9,237 of record PMJQ01000088.1, on the reverse strand, counting down.
GCCAATGGAGAGCGGACCACCGATGAGGAGGAATTCCAGCGTGTTCCGGAACGCCTTCCAGAAGAGGGGATCGGCCAGGAGCTGGGCGTAGTTCTTGAGCCCGACAAACCGGGCGAAATCGAAATTCCCGAGCGCGTAGATGTCGAAGTCGGTGAAACTCAGGACGAACGCCGCCAGAACAGGGACAACGAAGAATATCCCGATCGCCAGAAGGGCCGGACCGAGAAAGAGTATCACCGCACGCCTACCGGCCATGGAGGAGCCACCTCCTCTTCTCGAGTATCACGTTCACCTCCCGGTCGAGAGAGCGGAGTCCCTCATCCACCGTGTACTGGTTCATCGTGATCAGCTCGACGTACTCACGGACCTTCTGGGCGATCTGTTCCCATTCGGGGACCTTGGGGGTGGGGACGACGTGTTTCAATTGCTCGAAAAACGCGGCTGTGAACTTGTTCCCCGCAAGAGATGAGTCGCGCCACGTCTCGATACGCGCAGGGAGGTCTCCGGTCAGCCTGTAGAACTCAAGCTGGGTTTCCGGTCCGGAGAGGTACTCGATGAGCTGCCAGACCGCCTCCTTGTGTGCGGAGCGGCTGAACATCACAAGGCTTGATCCCCCGGCCAGTGAAAGCCCAATGCCGCCGTTGGGACCCGGCAGAGGCGCGGTCATCCATTTCCCCTGAAGCGAGTCGGGGAGCCGGTTTTTGAACTCGCCGATATACCATGGGCCGGTGATGTACATCGCGAAGTACCCCTCGGCAAACGCCTGGTACACGCTCACGATCTGCGCGGTCTTCACGGGCGCCCATTCGTTTTTGAAAAACGTTGTGAACGCACGCATCGCCGATGTAAACTCCGGGCCGCTGAAGTCGCCAAGCGTGTTGTTCTCCTTCAGGAGCCGCGAGCCCTCCTGGAGTCCCATGATGACCGGCGGGGCCCACTCGTTGTTTGTCGAAAAGAAATTGGCGTAGCTCTCCGGATACCGTTTCTTCATTCGGGCCGAGCAGTCGAACCATTCCTCCCATGAACGGGGGGGGGATGAGACACCGGATGCTGCAAGGAGATCCGTCCTGTAGAAGAGAACGCGGGTGTCGACATACCATGGGACGCCGTACAGGAGCGAGTCCATGACGTTCGTGTCCCATATCCCGGGGAAATAGGATGAATCGTGCACCGTCGAGGAGCGTGCGACCCAGGGGGAGAGGTTGTCTATCGCGTTCAACGTGCGGAACTCGGGGATCCATGTGTTCCCGAGCTGGCACATGTCGGGGAGCGACCCGCCGGCAAATGCCGTCAGGAGCTTCTCGTGCGCGGCATTCCAGGGGATGATCTGAACCCTGACGTCGATATCGGGGTGCCGCTCTGTAAACCCGGGGATCAGTTTTGCCACATGTTCCCCTTCCGCCCCCAGAGCCCAGAATGTGATATGCGTCTTTCCGCTCTCCGGGGCGCCGCATCCGGCAAACGCCGCAAGCAAGAGAGCGGCGGAGAAGGCAATAGATCTCGCCCCCGGATGCGGGCTCACGATGATCGCCCTCCGTTCAGGAACGCGGTGACGAGATTACGCATGTAGCGGCGCGCCACCGGGTCTCTTCTCCTTGAGAAGAGGTGGTCCGGGTCGCCGATCCCCGAGAGACGCCCACGGGTCTGTATGCGGGAGACGACGACGCACCCGCGGCCGGCGCGCATGAACATTACCGCGGCGTGCGCGAGTTTCAGACCGCACCTGGCAAGCGGCTCCATGGGGACATCAGGGGTCACCGTGTGCTGAGAGACGATCTCCCCGCCGTACGCGCCGTTGAACATACGGAGATGTTCGGGGGGGATGTCCTTCCATAACGGGTGCTGCGGGTCCACGGGGAAGACGTATGAATCATACCCACCCTTGTCGACGTCCGTGCGGCGCTCGATCGTGAGACTGAGCCCATCGATAACGTCGAGCTTCTCATGTCCCCTGTTCCCGAATTCGGGCTCGATCAGTATGAGGGACGCGCCGCTTCTGACAGCACCGGTTATCGCGGGAATATTTCCGACATAGGCGGGATCGCGAAGCATCTCCTCACACACAAGTATGCAGTCAGCGCCGGCCGGGTCTCCGGACCCCAGCCCCGCAACGCGGAAGCCGAGGCCGGAAAGAAAACCGATCACCTCCCCGCGGGGGTCAGCGGCAAAACAGCGTATATCACTCAGAGCCGGATCAGAGAGATCATCGGCGACGACATGGACGATCTTTCTGCTGAACGCGGAAGTCCCCGCGGGCCCCGTGAGCTCCGCGACAATCTCGTACGAACCCGGATTCTCCGGAAACGTAATGTGCGCCGGGAGTATGCTGCACGCGGAGGGGTCCACGCTGACGCGCTCATGGGGCTCGTGCGAGAGCTTCTCACCGCCCGGCACGAACCCGTACCGGAGTCTCCCCTCCTTTTTTACGGGGTCGTCATTGAAGAGAAAAATCCGCACGGTCCGTTTTTCCCCGGGGAGAAAGTGCCTGTCCCACAGCTCTACGCTGACGGCGAACGGAGAGAACGCATTCTTAAGCGTCCCGAGGAGAGGCTTGGGGACGAGTCCTTCGATATCCCCGAGGAACCAGTTGCCGGTGGGACCGGCGCTGTTGCTCAGATAGACGAACGGCTGAATGGCATCAACACGCATGCGCCTGAAGAGCTCCACGAGCTCCGATGCGAGAAACGACTGGCGGGCAATCAGCTCCTCTTTTGTCCAGCCGCTGCCGAGCCACCTCTCAACGACATCCAGCGTCAGTTTTGACGGGTTGTTCTCCCTGTCAAGCCACCACCAGAGGAACTCGTTCACAACCGCGGGCTCCTGCGAGTCCTCGATCTCCGTCAACCCGCGGGCAAACCCGAATCTCTCGGGATTCAGCACGGGTCCGAGCGAATAAATGTACGGATGCTCCTCGATAAAATCGACCGACTCCCAGGGGCGGGTCGGATCGAGCTCTTTCATCTCCGGCACGATGACGTGCTGGATCACGAGGTCAGAGCTCTCGTTGAGCGGGTCCCAGATGATGATGCTCGGGTGGTTCCAGTTGTCCCGGAGCCAGCGGGTGAACTCTTTCGTGATCTGTTCCTTCGTCCCCGTCGACTTCCAGAACATCCATTCGTTCTGCAGGAGCATTCCCCCCTCGTCGGCGATGTCGTACCACCTGCCGTACATCTGGCCGATGTGGGCCCGGAAGAAGTTGAAGTTGTGCCGGCGGGGGATGTCGATGAGGAGCTTCCTCACCCACTCGAGGTTCCAGGGGAGGAGCCGCCGCTCCGCATCCGAAAGAAACCTGTGGAACGCGATATTTCCCCCCTTCAGGAATATCCGCTCGCCGTTCAGATAGAACCCGCCGTCCTGTATCCGGAACTCCCTCATGCCGAACCTTGTCACAACGGTGTCCACGACCTCCCCCTCCACGACGACATCCGCACAGTGATCATACAGGAACGGATGATCCGGGCTCCATGTGTGGAGCGGGTCGACGGAATGGACGATCGAATGAACGCTCTCCCCGGCAGCGCCGGCGAGGACGGCGGACTCCTGAATCCTCCCTACGGGGTGTCCGGTGACGTGCTCGCGGATGTGAGAAACGATCTTCAGCGAAACGGGAGCGGGAGAATCATTGTGGATCGTGACATTGACGAGGGCGTTCGATTCCCTGAGGCGCGGAATCACCTGGACGAGTGCCGCGCGGGGATTCCCCGTAGAAATGAGCGCCACGTCCCCCCAGATGCCGGGGATGAACGTTTCCCTCTCCTGATCATTGCCGACGGCGCTTTCCGGGGGGAGAGTCTCTTTCAGTCCCACACGCACAAGGAGATCGTTCGGACCGTCAAACCGGAGAAGGGGACCCGCGTCGTACTCCTGCGACGTGTAGCATGCGATGTCGCCCCCCAGGCGGGTTCCGTTCAGCCAGACTTCAGTACCGAACATCGCCTGGCCTATACGGAGCGTCGCCTTCTCACGCCGGTGAGGAGCTTCAACGCGGAATGAGAGATGATACCAGTGGTAGGATGAAGATTTCCAGTCGTATACCGGCTCCGCACAGTCGACGAGAGACGGAACCGGGATGTGTGATTTCCACGCTCCGTGGCGGGGTTCGATGGTTCCCGGAGCGATGTCCCAGAGGCCGTTCAGCGACTGAACGCGCCGGGGGGATGGAGGGGATTTCATGGCGCCTGGTCGTGGGCACGGACGTACTCGCTCACCCAGCCCCACTGGGGCTCGAGGAGTGGAGCGGCGTTCATCATTCCTCCGAATCCAATGAGACGCCTCGTGAACATGTTGTGGCTGAAGAGCGATACCCCCTTCAGACGCTCGGCGTACATATGCACGCCGAATTTCTCGGCAAGACCGGCGATGAACCTGTCGAGATTCTTCCGGCGTATTTCGGAGCGGATATCGTCCTGAAGCGCCCTGCGGAGCGAATCGACGGTGACGGCGCTGTCTCCCGCGGGAAGCCGCTTACCGAGGACGCGGAAGAGCGAGTACCCGCCCGTGAGACTCACCGGACCCACAAGGGCTCCCGAGTCCGCCAACAGCGCGCGGAGGCCGAGCTCGGGGAACGAACGGACATGGAAATATTCGGATTCCCCCCCCCGCTCCGCCCAGCCCTTGCGCGTGGAGACGCTCCTCGCCAGCGCCGCCATGTCAGCGCCGTTGCGCAGGATCTCCGCATAGCGCTCGGCCTTCCGGAGGCTGTCCGTGAATATCTCCCTCACGTTCACCTCGTAGCCGGGACTCAGGAGATGGGCATATCCAATAAGCTCCCGGGTCTCTTCCTCCTCAGTCGGCTCACCGGCGCTGCGCGTAAACCCGGCCTCCATCATGTGCGCCAGCCAGTTGTTCCTCCAGGTCGAAACGTCATGGGTCACGGCGGGTGAGGACTGGAGGTTCATCCCGTACCCTTCCCGGGCGAGTATTTCCTCCCGGGCGATCCGTTTGACGCTCTCGTTGAGAATATAGGCGAACGTCCGGCGTCCGAGGGAGGGGGTCGTGAACGGCTCAAGCCGGAATGACTGGAGCGCCTGACCGAGCGTGAGCGCTCCCCCCTGTACCGTCACGAGGACGCGGGAGAGATCGCCCCTCAGTGTCTCCTCGAGATTGTCCACCTCTCCGGGCGTCACGATGAAACGATCGCCGGACCTGTGCGCCGCGGTATCGGAGGCAATCAGTGCGTGGAGGGTTTTCCCGAGGAGTTCGAGCGTCCCCCGGTCCGCCTCGGCCTTTCGGGGGTCGAGCACAGAGGCCATATAGCGGATCCCCTTGGCCCGGGCTTTTCTCCTCTCGACCGTGTTCTTCACCGTGATCATCCGCTCAGTGAGGTTTTGCGCCGAGGCGGCGGGATTCAGACCCCTGTCAACGAGATACAGGACGGTCCATCCGAGCATGGGTGAGAGTATCGGGGGCGATGCCCTGTGAGGGACATCGAGCGCGTATGCGGGCCCCTCGATCGATTCATCGGTCACCCCGTAGTTCATTATCACTGTGTCCGCCGACGTCGGGCGCACGCCGGGGAGCGGCCCGGAGACCGGCGCGCCGAGTGTGTCCGAACCCGCGCGCTCGAGAGATACCGAGAGTGCACGGGCCGATTCTTCCGAGGGGCAACGGAATATGACGAGACGGAGCTGGAAGAGATATTTCTTCAATCCCGAATGGATTTCCGCGTCCGACGCATGCACGCCGGCGGAGACCTCTTTTTTGTAGAGCTCATCCCGGACGAACGCGCGCTCCAGTGCGTCAAGACGGAGTGCGGTCACCGAGTCGAACCCTATCCCCCGGACAGTCGCCTCCTCAGCAAGAAGGCGCTCCGCGACGAGCGACTCGAGGGCCCTGGCTTTGACGCTGTCCGACTCCGAGGGCCTGTCCTTTCCCGGGAAGGGCATCAGATCGATCCTCTCGGTAAGATCCGCGGCGGTGATGACGCCGGAGCCGACTTCCGCGAGCGTGTCGGGGCGGGTGTCCGGGTCCCCACCCGTCCGGGGAGACGCGCATGCCATTGCGGGGAGGAGAATCCCGAGAACTATGCCCTGAAATCTCAATATGTCATCTCGATTTTTGCGGGAAGGCGCATGACGCGCACACCGTCGGATGACGGCAGGCGCTGCTTCTTCCCGTCGATCGTCACGCCGCGGAGAGGCTTCCCGAGCGGGGACGCAAGGAGGAGCTTCCAGCGCGTGAGGTCGACGTCTCCGGAAAGCTCCGCAACGATCCGGTGCCGCACGGGGCGGATGCTGAACGTCAGTTCCCCCCCTTCCGTGCGGAGGCCCTGCACGCTGACCCCCGCGGTGTCCCGTATCCACGCGTCGGGTATCCCCGCGGCGACGACAATCGACGAGTCGGATTCCTTTTCATACGCGAACATCGTCAGGACAGAGCGGAGGAAGTCCGACCCCACCCATGTGTGCGGCATGTCGCCGACATATTTCGGGGTGTCAGGGTTGCGCCAGACAACCTCGGCCCATTCGTTCCACGCGGCGGGGCGCCTGTCCGCCATGAAGTAATTCAGAGCCTCCTCCGCCCTCTTTTTCTGTCCCAGACGGACGTACGTCCCGACCACACGCAGCTCGTACGGNNTACAGGTCGTTCCGGAACTCATCCCGGTCCGCTCCGAATTCCGCGGCAAGCGTCCCGTCCCCGAGCACCCCCGCGATCGCCGCCGCGTCGGTCAGCCCGAGCAGGTCGAAGAAGTCGTCCCAGTATGAATGCCGCGGGACATCCGAGTATCCTTCATGGCTTATCGACTCGGGGACGAGACCGTAGAGGGCACGCTCATCCTGCGTCCCGACCCTGTACGTTTCGGTCTTTCGTTCGTTCCTGAGCGAATCGATGTAGCGGACGGTCTTCACGACTGCGTCGAACTTGCCGCGGAGCCAGAGTGTGTCTTTCGTGAACATGTAATACTGGAGCACCGCATAAATGAACTCGCCGTTGCTGTCATGCTCGGGGGTGGGATCCGGGCCCCTCCCGTCGATAACGCAGGGGATCTTCCCGTTCGGGAACTGCCCCTTCGCATACCAGTCGATGAACGCGCGCACCTCGTCCGGGTAGCCCAGCCGGAGGAGCGCCGCACACGTGAGCGACCCGTCCCTGATCCAGGACCTGTCGTAATTGCGAGAGCCGGGCTGGATCGCCGGACCGTTTCTGTCGATGAGTATGTATGCCAGCATTGACCGGAGCGTGGCGGCAACAGCCCCCGCCGCCGCGGGGAGTGTGAAGCGGACCCTGTTCAGATCCGCCCGGTACCGGCCGGCGGTCGTGGAGGTCATCAGCCGGTGNNTCAAGAGCTCCGGAGGCATACCCGGCGTGATCGCGCGCGACGGACGAGGGGGGGAGCATACCCCTGGACAGGAAGTCCGTCACGTCCCCCTGATCGAACTCCGACGCTCCGAACCCCGAAGGCACCGTCATCGGGACGATCGTCTCCGCGTTGACGTCGAGGAAACCGTCGGCGTACCTGATGCTGTCGATGCGGCAGGCTCCCCCGTTCCCGTTGAGCCCCTGCCACGGAGGATTGACCTGAAACGGACGCACGGCGATGAAGAGTTTTCCTTTTCCCAGCGTCCGTTTTGCCTCCAGCGCATAGTGGATCCCCAGAAGAGAATTCCCCGGCACACCGGCGGCGGTCCCCTGTATCGTGAGAACCCAGCCGTCGTTGCTCGTCCACGTCACCTGCGGGAACGGGATGTATCCTTCAAGGAGCGCCTGGGAGGTCGTAACGTCGTTCCACGTGACGAGCCGGTTGTCGATGTAGAGAAAAGGCTCGAGCGAGAACTCCCCCTTCGCCACTTCGACCTGCCCCTCCTCGTTCATGAGCGCTTTTTTCGAATCGCCCCCCACGCCCATGATCGTCCAGTAGGTTTGCCGGTCACGGAAGTACTTCGGATACCAGCCGGCGGGGGCATCGGAGGCCATTACACGGAACATGTCGTTGGGCGAACCGGAAAACGACGCTCCCCTGACCGCCATCCGCCTGATACCGTATCCCCGGCGTCGGCTGCTCGTTTTCAAGTCAAGCCGGAGGTACCTCCCCTCGCCTCCCGGCGTGAAGAGATAGTCCCTTCTCCCGTTCCCGTTTCCCACGGAATACACGGTCGTCCACTCACTGCCGTCGTCCGAGAGGAGCATGTCGTACGACGAGGCGTAGTCGAGCGAATCCCAGTCGATCACAACCCCTCCCACCTCCTTCAGCGCGTGGAAGTCCAGAGTGAGCTGAGCACCTTCCCCAGCGGGGCCGGTGTGCCAGTTCCTGAGAACCGTCCCCCCCCTGTCGATGGAGGGAACCCCCTCCAGTGCCGTGCCGGCGGGGAGTATCTCGGCCACAGCGGCGGTCCGGGCGGAGTCGTCGATCGGCTCGAAACGGAAGTTGTCAATCATGATGCGCCCTTTTCCTCCTGTCCCGCAGGAGACGACGAACTCGATCTTCCGCACCGTACGTATGACGCCCCCTCCCGAAGGGCCCCATGCGAACGCGATCTGGCGTTTCGTGACGCGCTGCTTCGACCACTCACGGGGATAGTCGATATTGAGCTTCTTGATCCAGTGGACGTTCCCGCCGTCGTCCGTCAGCTTGAACTCGAAGTTGTTGACAGGGGTCTCGCCGCGCATGTCGAACGTGAACTGGTAGTCCGGAGGGAGGTCAAACGAGAACGCCTTCTCCGCAACAACGTATCCGAAGACGCCGGTCATGTCGAAATCCATGATGAGCGCACTCCCGGTTTTCCCCTCACCGCGGGAGAGCGTAACGTGCGCGCCATCGGACGCCACGGGCTTCCAGCCGCTTATGTCCGCAAAATCGTCGAGGACACCCGGCCCGGCGCATGCCGGAGGAGTGAGCGAGAGGAGTCCACAAAAAAGAGGAACGAGGCGGATCAGGAGCCCTGACGGAAATTTCTGGATCATGGATTCCCCGCGAGATGAGTTGTTCTCAGATTCCAGATGGAATTACACGAATAAAAGAATCAATCGAAAGGCTCATGTTGAGAGACCCGCCGAAAGGTTCCGATCGAAATGCCTGTTCGAAAGGCGTATCTGAATACCGCAATCGAAATGCCGGCGAAACGCAGACGAAATGCAGGTTTGAGAGGCTCAATCGGGGCCAAGCCATCCGCCTGCGAAACCGGCCCTTTTCAGTCCGCGGACGATGGAGGGATTCTTCTTCATCAGGTTCCAGACGAACCCGTTCCGGAGATTCTCGATCATGACGGCGATCGGACCCTGGTCTATGCCGAGGTAGTC
>PMJQ01000099.1:72528-84843 GCA_003157485.1 Ignavibacteriota bacterium | reverse complement strand
GTCGTCATAGTCCCTCCCGTTGTGGATCGGCTTTATCATGAAATAAAGTTCCTTGAACGTAAAGAAGACGGTCGGGGCAACGTGCCAGTCGTGGATGAACGCAAGAACCGGAGAGCCGGTCCTGTGCCGCGCCCATCCCAGCAGGCAGATGGCGCCGGCGGCGGCCGCGTTGATTACGATCATCAGCCCCCAGTGAGGGATCCGGGAGGAAAAAACGATGTTGACGACGGAGAGGAACGCAAAAAAGGCGATGATGAGGACGTCGGCGCTGTGGAGGTACGCGGTGATCCTGCGGAGATTCATGCGCGGCCCGGCCCCCCGTTCGCCCCGTGTGCCAACCTGAAGAGCGTGTTGCTCAGATCGACGAGTTCCTCCACCGAGAGCTCCTCCGGGCGCCTCCGGAGCAACGGAAGTTCGGGCACCGTAATGCCGCGGGGGGACGCGAAGTATCTGAGCGAATTGCGGAGGGTCTTGCGCCGCTTACCGAATATCGAGCGGACCATCTCCCGGAAGAACGCATCATCGTCCGCGGCAAGGGCCGGCCGCGCGAGCATCTCCAGGTTCATGACGATCGACGTCACGTCTGGTTTCGGGTAGAAGACGTCGGGCGAGACTTCAAACAGGGCACGGACTTCCGCGTAGTAGGCGCAGAAGACCGAGAGGATTCCGTACTCGCCGGTCCCCGGCCCGGCAAGCATCCTCCGCCCGACTTCGCGCTGGACCGTTATCGTCAGGTCGTGCACAGGGCGCCGGTTGTCGATGACGTGAAAGAGGATCGGTGTTGTGATGTTGTACGGGATGTTCCCCACGACGCGGAATCGACCGGGATGGTCCCCGGCAAACGCGGAAAGATCGATTGTCAGAATATCGCCGAGAATGACTTCGACGCTGCCGTCGGGAAACATCGCGTTCATCGCACTGACGGCACGCGCGTCTACGTCCACAACCGCGAGGCTGCGGCACCGCCCCGCGAGGTGACGGGTGAGCGCCCCTTCACCGGGCCCGATTTCCAGGATGCTGTCTTCCGCCTGCGGGTCGATCGCCGCGGCGATCTTCCGCGCCGTGTTGTCGTCGCGCAGAAAGTTCTGCCCCAGCGATTTCCGGGGACGGAGACGCGCAGTGCGGGCGGTTGTCACGCGGCGGGGTGTCCGGATCCGTACCATTGCGGGAAGCTCGTTCCCGGAAGGAAACGTTCAGGCGGGGCGTATTGCACGCACAAGGGGTGGAAACGAGCGCCGGGCGCCATACAATCCTATACAGTTTCGAATAAACAAAAAATATAGAGAACGGTGGTCCGAATGTCAACGAACGGGTTCGTTGATTTTCTGGACGGAATTGGTTAGTTTACGTTGTTATGTCCGTAAATTCAGGCGACCGCCAGTTCATCCCGGGATCCAACACGATGAGCGATCAGACACCCGATTCTGCCTCCGAGCCCCGGGAACGACCCGAGGCGTCCCCCGCACCCACGCAGCAACAGAACCAGCAGCGGCGCCCCAATCAGCAGCGTCCCCAGCAACAGCGGAATCCGCAGCCCCAGTGGCCCGATCTGAGCGTCGTCATCCCTCTTTTCAACGAAGAAGAGTCGCTCAAGGAGCTCCACAGTCAGCTTCGCGCGGTGCTCGGACGGATGAATCTCCGATACGAGCTCCTCTTCATCGACGACGGGAGCACGGACCGCTCGTTCCAGGTTCTCCGCGAGCTCAAACGGATCGACAGGCACGTCAAGATCATACGCTTCCGCAGGAACTACGGGAAATCCGCCGCACTTTCCGTCGGGTTTGAGAAATCCCAGGGGAATATCGTCGTCACGCTCGACGCAGACCTGCAGGACGACCCCGCAGAGATCCCCTTGCTGAAGAAACGGCTCGATGACGGGCTTGATCTCGTCTCCGGCTGGAAGAAGAAACGGCACGACCCGCTCTCGAAGACGGTCCCTTCCCGGTTCTTCAATTTTGTCACCGCGAAGCTGACCGGGATCCCGATTCACGACTTTAACTGCGGGCTCAAGGCGTACCGCCGCGAGGTAGTCAAGGCGGTGAAGGTGTACGGCGAGCTCCACCGCTATGTGCCAGTCCTGGCGCACTGGGAAGGGTTCAAGGTGGGTGAGGTCGTCGTCCAGCACAGGGCCCGGAGGTTCGGCAAAACCAAGTTCGGGATCGGCAGGTTCTGGCGCGGTTTCCTCGATCTCCTGACGGCGCTTTTCACGACGCGGTACCTCCAGAGCCCGCTGCATCTGTTCGGGTTCTGGGGCCTCGTCGCTGTCTGTGCGGGACTCGTGATCGACGGATGGCTGGCCGTCGAATGGTATCTCGGACGCACGTCGCTCGGCAACCGCCCCCTGTTCCTGGGAGGGATACTCTGTATCATCGTCGGGATCCAATTCATTTCCATCGGGCTCCTGGGGGAGATGATCAGCAAGACGCGTGTCTCTGAAACCCAGTATCAGATCCGCGATTTTATAAAGTAGGGTGCCATGAACGGCGTGCTGACAACCGTGCGGTCGATGAAGAGCGACTGCCGCTGGTTCAAAGGGACAGTCCCCTGCTCGCCGCACAAGAAGGAAGGGGTGCACTGCGTCGAACCCGACGGGTCTGACTGCCGCCTGTACGAGAGGCGCACGGGCCGCATCCTCCTCATCAAACTGGGGGCGATCGGGGACGTTATCCGCACGACCCCCCTTCTGCACGCATTCCGCGCGCGTTATCCGGCGGCCCGGATCTGGTGGCTGACGCTTACCCCCGAGGTCGTCCCACCGGCGGCGGACGTTGTTCTCCCGTTTACCCCCCAGAGCATGGCCATCCTTCAGGCAACGACGTTCGACATTCTCGTCAACCTGGACAAGGATCCCGAGGCATGCGCGCTCGCCGCGGTCACAAGCGCAAAGCTGAAAAAGGGGTTTACGCTGAAGGACGGCGTCCCCGCACCGATCGACGGGGATGCCGAACACAAATTCCTGACGGGTCTCTTCGACGACCTGAGCCGCGCGAACACGAAAAGCTACCAGCAGGAGATCTTCGAGATATGCGGGATGTCGTTTTCCGGCGAATCGTACATCCTTGACAACCAGGCCTCGGGCGGCTACACATGGAAACTGCCGCGCGGGAAAAAGATCGTCGGACTGAACACCGGCTGCGGCGGACGGTGGACGTCCCGGCTCTGGGCCGACAAAAACTGGATTGCGCTCGCACGGAGGCTGAAGAAGGCCGGACATGTTCCGCTGCTTCTCGGAGGGGAACAGGAGAACGCAAAGAACAGGCGCATCGCCAGGGCGAGCGGCGCGCTCTACTTCGGCCATTTCCCCCTGCGCCAGTTTATCAACCTTGTCGACCAATGCGATTGCGTTGTCACGGCGGTGACAATGGCAATGCACATCGCGATCGGTCTCAGGAAAAAGATCGTCCTGTTCAACAATACGTTCAACCCGCACGAGTTCGAGCTGTACGGGCTGGGCGAGATACTCGAGCCCGAGTTCGATTGCCCGTGCTACTATTCCCCCGTGTGCCCCAACAATTGCATGCAGTATCTGCGGGTGGACAGCGTGTTCGAGTCCTGTGCCCGCCTCCTCCGCCCGTAACGCCACGTCCATGACCAGACACCCCTCGACAGAGAAGACCACCCGGAGAGAGGGCGCGGGCGCGGCTCTCCGCGATTGGAAGGCCGTGGCCCTCTACGCCGGCATGGTCGTCTTGTTCTTCTGGAAAATCCTCTTCGGCGGAGCGTGGCTGTGGGAGGACATGATGTATTTCAGCTACCCGGTCCGCGTCTTTGCCGCCACGTCGATGGCCATGGGGCACCTCCCGCTCTGGAACCCCTATACGTTTTGCGGCATGCCGTTTCTCGCCGACATCCAGACGACGGTTCTTTATCTCCCCTGCGTCGCCCTCGCACTGTTTGTCAGGGACGGCGCGCTGAGCTTTTACTGGCTCGAACTCATGGTCATCGCCCACTACGTTCTGGCGGGCTGGGCGATGTACCTCCTTGCATCCTCTCTCGATCTCCGGCGTGTACCGGCGCTTTTCGCGGGCGCCGCCTACATGCTCTCCGGGTTCATGATAACGCACGCCATCCACCAGCAGATCATCACGATGGTGGCCTGGTTCCCGCTTATTATCATGCTCTTCCGGACGGCCCTCACCGGGGAACGCTGGCGTCCCGTGTTTCTCTGCGCGCTCGTCCTCGGCCACTCGACGTTTGCCGGGTATCCGCAGCTGTCGCTCTATTTTCATGCGTTTCTGTTCGCGTATTTCCTGTTTCTCCTCGTGAACGGATGCCGGGGGACCGCCCTTCTTTCCCGGCCGGCGCTCGTTCTCTGTGCGAAGGCGGCACTGATCGTGGGGCTGGGTCTCGCTGTTGCGGCAATACAGCTCCTTCCCACGGCGGAACTGGCCGGACTCTCGCAGCGCGCCCAGATCACGTACGAGAAATCGACCGAGGGCTCGCTGGCATGGGCGCAGCTCCTGACGCTTTTCATCCCAAAACTCTTCGGCGCCGCGGGGGCCGCGGGAAGCACGTACTGGGGTCCCGGGACGTACTGGTATTTCTGGGAGACCTGTATCTATATCGGCATCCTTCCCCTGATTCTCGTTGTGATCTCCGCCCTGCTCATCCGGAAGAATCTCCACGTTGCGTTTTTCTGGGGGGTGGCCGTCGTCACGCTCCTGTTTGCCCTCGGCAACAATTTCTTCCTCCATAAACTGATTATGGAGTACATCCCGGGATTCGATAAATTCCGCAACCCCGCACGCACGGGCGTCTTCTTTTCACTGGCGGGCTCACTCCTCGCCGCCTTTGCCCTGCAGGCGATGCTCCAGGGGGAGAAGAACTCGCCGGAGTCGCGCCGGATACGCGTGTTCCTTGTTGTCGGCGCGGGCGCGGGACTTGCCGTCTGGTTAGCGGTGGTGACGGGGATTCTCGATACGGCGCTTCGGGTCCCGAACAACTCCGCCATCAGGGAAGCGATGAGGACGGAAGCGCACACGAGCCTGCTCTTCGTCCTGGCGTCCGCCGGCGCGCTGCTTCTGCTCGGCACCGGAAGGAAATGGAGGTCCCGCGCTGCCGTTGCAATCCCGGGGATCTTTTTCGTCGACATGTTCGTCTTCGGCGCCGGTCAGAACGCGTCGCAGATAAATCCGGACGATTATTTCCACCGGGCGGACCCGATCGTGCGATTCCTCCGCAACACCATGAAGAACGACATGTTCCGTGTCAATACGCGGAACGAGTACGGCATGATCATGGACAGGAACCAGGGGATGGTGGACAGGATTTTCACGCTGGAAGGGTACACGCCGCTCGTCCTCCAGCGTGCGATTCCCCCGTTCGACGACACCCGGAAATTCGATCTTCTGAACGTCAGGTATAGAACGTCGTTCGACAGACGGGCGGGCTCCCTGTCGCTCGTCCCCAACCCGACGTACATGCCGCGCGCCTATTTCCTCTATGACGTCCGCACTGCACGGACGGAGCAGGAGCTCGCCGCGGCGATCGGGGACACGGCGTGGGATCACAGGAGGACGGCAATACTCGAAGAGGACTCTCCGCTTCATGCACCACCACCCCCCGGCATGCAGCCGGGAAACGCCCGCGTCACGGCATACGACGATAACCGCGTGGAACTCGAGGCCGAATCACCGGCGGAAGGGATTCTCGTCCTGAGCGAAATCTTCTACCCGGGGTGGAAGGCGTTCGTTGACGGCGCCGAAACGGGGATACTGCGGACGGACTACAATCTCCGGGGAATCGTCTTCCCCGCCGGAAGGCATCACGTCGAGTTCACGTTCACCCCGGCGCCGCTCGTGACCGGTGCATGGATTACGGCCGCCGCCGTGCTTGTGTGTTTTGCCGGGCTTGCGGCACCCGCGCTGCGCAAGAAACGCCCGCCGGAGGACCATCGCTGATGTACTCTGTCATCATACCGATATTCAACGAAGAACGGATACTCCCGGAGCTCCGCTCGCGCCTTGCCGCTGCGACCGCCGGGCTCGACGAGCCGCATGAAGTCATCTTCATCGACGATGGAAGCCGCGACGGTTCGTATGCGCTCATGACCGCGATGAACACGGAGGATCCGAGGATCAAGGTCATCCGGCTTTCCCGCAACTTCGGCCATCAGATCGCCATCTCCGCGGGACTCGATGAGGCCCGGGGGGATGCGGTCGTGCTCATGGACGGGGACCTCCAGGATCCGCCCGAACTCCTCCCGGCGATGATCAGGCTCTGGAAGGAAGGATTCCACGTCGTGTATACGGTGAAGCGGAGCCGGAGGGAGAATCCCTTCAAGCGTCTTGCATTCCGCTCGTTTTACAGGATCCTCCATGCACTCTCGACCATTCAGATTCCTATGGACGCCGGGAATTTTTCGTTGATGGACAGGCGGGTCGTCGACGTTCTCCGGGCGATGCCCGAACGAAACAGGTATATCAGCGGACTGCGGGCATGGGCCGGGTTCCAGCAAACCGCGATTGCGTATGACCGCGATCCCAGGTTTGCCGGCAAACCGCAGATGAGTATCAGCCGCCTGGTGCAGCTGGCGCTTGACGGAATATTCTCCTTTTCCAACGTCCCTCTCCGCCTCGCGGTCTATATGGGCCTCCTTGCGGCCGCCGCATCGTTCGCCGGAGGGTTCTACGTGATCTACGCAAAACTCTTCACCGACCAGGCGATACTCGGCTGGGCGTCCACCATTCTCTCGATACTTTTCGTCGGAGGGATGATCCTCGTGACGCTCGGGGTAATCGGCGAGTACATCAGCCGAATCTATGAGGAGGTGAAGAAACGCCCTCTGTACGTCATACGAGACAGAATCGGGTTCTGACCGATGGAAGATCAGGTATACCGGCAGCTGTACGAGGTGGAAAACGAGCACTGGTGGTTTACGGCCCGAAAGGATATCCTCCTGCAATACCTCGACCGCCGGCTTCCCCTCCCTCCGACCGCCCGCGTACTCGACGTCGGGTGCGGCACAGGCGCGATCCTGGAGTCGTTCTCCCGCCGCTATCAGGCATTCGGCTCGGATATGGCGCCGCAGGCGATCGCATTCTGCAGGGAACGCGGCCTCACACGACTCCACCTCGGCACACTGGAAACGTATCCTCCGTCGGAACCGTTTGATCTCATCACGATGCTCGATATGGTAGAGCATGTGGAGGACGACGACGGGCTCCTCCGCACCGCGCGCCGCCTTCTCGCCCCTGCGGGACACGTCCTCATCGCCGTCCCGGCGTTCCCTTCACTCTGGAGCAGGCACGACGAGATCCTCCATCACAAAAGGAGATATACACGGCGCGGGCTCCGCCGGCTCGTCGAACATGCCGGATTTGCGGTGGAGCATCTGACTTTTTTCAACAGTTTCCTCTTCCCGGTGGCTTGGGCAAAACGGCTGGCCGCGCGCACGACCGGCTCGGAGAAAGCGAACGATCTTGACATCCCCCCGCGCCCCCTGAACGCACTGCTCCGCGGCGTGTTCCGGGCGGAACGCGGTCTCCTTCTTCGTGCGACGCTCCCGGTGGGGCTTTCCCTGCTCTGTCTCGCCAGGAAAAACGGTGCGGCATGAAAATCACGATCGTCGGTACCGCCTCTCCGCTGCGTGGCGGGATCGCACATTACAACGCCCTGCTGTACAGGGAACTGAGTGTCAGCCACGACGTCGACGTTGTGACGTTCCGCCGGCAGTATCCGGGATTCCTTTTTCCAGGGAAGACGCAGAAGGAGGAGGGGACGGCGGACGAGTTCCTTGTGCCGAGCAGGGTCCTCGTGGATTCCGTCAGTCCCTTCAACTGGGTGTCGACCGGCCTCTCCATACGGTCACGCCGCCCTGATCTCTTGATTTTCAAATACTGGCTCCCGTTTTTCGGACCCTGTTTCGGAACCATTGCGCGCGTCGTCAAGTCGGGGACCCGCGCGAAGGTGATCTTTATCTGTGACAACGTGATACCGCATGAGCGACGCCCCGGAGACCGGCTCTTTACCCGGTACGCTTTCGGCGCAGGGGACGGCTTTGTTGTGCAATCACGCGCGGTGGAGCGGGATCTCCTGTCGCTTTTTCCCGGCGTTCCCCATGCGTATGTCCCGCACCCGGTGTACAACGGGTTCGGTTCCCCTCTTCCCCGGTCAGAGGCGCGAGCGAGGCTGGGGATTACGGCAACGAATGTGCTCCTCTTCTTCGGCTATGTGCGGAAGTACAAGGGGCTGCATGTGCTCCTCGACGCGATGGCCCTCCTCGGGGAACGGCGGGACATTGCGCTTCTTGTCGTCGGTGAGTTCTACGATGGCGAACAGGCATACAGGGAGCAGATCAGCCGGCTGGGGCTCGACGGGATCGTGACGTTGCGCTCGGATTACGTCCCAAACGAAGAGGTGAAGTATTATTTTTCGGCGGCGGACGCTCTCGTTCTCCCGTACACTTCCGCCACGCAGAGCGGGATCGCCCAGATTGCGTACCATTTCGATCTTCCGGTCATCGCAACGAACGTCGGCGGCCTGTCGGAGGTGGTGCGGGACGGCGTGACAGGCCTCCTCGTCCCGCCGGACGATCCCCGCGCACTTGCCGGAAGGATCGTCGAGTACTTTACGTCCGTCGACAGGGACCGGCTCCGCCGGACGGTCGGGGAGGAAAAGAAGAACTATTCGTGGGGAAACCTCGTCGCCGCCATCGAGAAGCTCGGGCGATGATGCACGCGTACTGTACTCTTTCATACATATGCAGCGACGCCGGGAGGTGATGCATGAACGGAGAAGACCACGCGCGAACGTACTGGCAGTACGAGTACGACGTTTGTGCCCGCTCTATCGTCCCGCTTTTCGGCGCATGGGGAACGCGCCTTGCGGGCGCTTCTATTCTCGACGTGGGATGCGGCGAGGGGGGCGGACTCTGCGCGCTGCACGACAGGGGGGGCGTGTGCACGGGATTCGATATCGATGCGGGGCGCATACAGACGGCGCTCGCGCTGCGCGGGGAACGCGCGATCACATTCGCCCACGGAAATCTGTATGACGGGACCGTGCCGTTCAGCGGCACGCGGTTCGATCTCGTAACGCTCCATGACGTGTTCGAGCATCTTGACCATAAACCCGCGATGATCGAGCGGCTCAAGGGGTACCTGAAGCCGGGTGGGAAAATCCTCATCACGTTCCCCCCCTACTATTCCGCCTACGGCGGTCATCAGCAGCATTTCCGGACTTGGTTCGCCCGGCTTCCGTTTTTTCATCTTGTCCCCTTTGCGGGGTCCCTCATTATCCCGCACCTGACAGGGGAAGCCCCCCACATGGTGGAGGAAGTCGGCAAACTCCGCAGACTGAGGATGGGGATGAGAAAATTCGAGCGGATCGCCGCCGCCGGCGGGTTGCGCGTCGAGCACCGGCAGGCCTACCTCATCAGCCCGAACCATATCCGGTTCGGACTGAGACCGCTCAGGGCCGGCGTCGTCGAGCGCGTTCCTCTGCTCCGTGAATTCGCGTGCACCGGGGTCATCTATCTCCTTGCGGAAGCCTGATGCCCGCGCCCCTTACGTACGTTATCGTGGTGAACTGGAACGGGAGGGACGACACGCTTGAATGCCTGGCATCTCTGGGCCGTGTTGAGTACCCTTTGATGCGCGTTCTCGTCGTGGATAACGGCTCGACGGACGGCTCGCAGGACGCGATCCGCCGCGAATATCCCGGTGTGATGCTTCTCGAAACGGGATCGAATCTCCGGTTCGCCGGCGGGAACAACGCCGGCATACGCTACGCGCTCGCAAACGGCGCGGAACAGGTTGCGCTCCTCAACAACGATACGACCGTCGATCCGGGATTCCTCGGGTCGATGACGGCAAGGATGCAGTCGACTCCCGGCGCCGGAGTGGTCGCGCCCAAAATTCTCTACTCCGCGGAGCCTGACCGGCTGTGGTACGCGGGAGGGGAGATTTCCTTCTGGACGGGAACCATGCGCCACCGCGGGATACGCGAACGGGACGACGGAAGATTTGACGAACCCTGCGAGACCGGATACGCAACGGGATGCTGCTTCCTCACAAGCCGGAACACGCTGGAACGGGTAGGGTTGCTTGACGAGTCGTATTTCATGTACGCGGAAGACGCGGACTGGTGCATGCGCGCCCGGAGGGCGGGATTGCGCGTTCTGTATGACCCGCAGGCCAGGGTCTGGCACAAAGTGTCCGTCAGTGCCGGAGGCCATCTTTCATCGTTCAAGTTGAGGAACAAATTCGTGAGCAACTTCCGCTTCTTCAGCCGGTACGCTTCATGGTATCACTGGCTGGTTTTCCCGTGGATGAATTTCGTCGTGCACGGGTACGCCGCGGCGCGCTACATTCTCGCACGCCGCTGATCCGCCATGGAGTTCGGCAAATATCTGGCAAAGGGGGTATGGGGACTTGCCGACAAGGCGCTGCCTGTCGTCTACGGCATCGGGTACGTCTGGCTCGTCATTCGCGTTCTTCCGGAGGAGGAGTTCGGGAACTTTGTGCTTGTGCAGGAGATTTTTCTCGTGATCTCGGGGCTTGCAACCGCGTTTGCGCTTCAGCCGCTTCTGAAGTTCTCGTCGGAGGAGAACGCCCGCCTGGAAGGAATCGTTTCGGCGTCGCTGCTTCTCAACGGCCTTTTCGTCGCCGTCGCGTCCCTCATCGTCGTCGCATGCAGCGCGCAGGCGGGGACCGTGTTCAATTCCCCCTCGCTCTCGGTGCTGATGCTCTATGTGCCTGCAATGCTCGCGGCGTCGTTCTTCCGCAATTTCACACTGGCGCTCCTGCAGTCCCAGTTCATGGTGCAGCAGGTGTTCTGGACGGACGCGGTGCACTTTGTCGGCGCGCCGTTTCTCGTCTGGGTGATGTCCCGGCTCCACCGGTTCGATTCCGCCATGGATCTCGTGTGTATCAATATTGTTTCTCTCTCGGCGTCGTCGCTGGCGGGGCTCTGGTTCGCAAGGACGATGATGCACGTCAGGCTCCGTCCCCCGGTGAACGCCGTGCGCCAGGTGTGGGACTACGGGAAGTACTCGCTTGGCAACGTCGTCAGCTCCCTCTTTTCGACGAAGGCGGATTCATTTATCCTGTCCGCCTTCACGGGACCCGTGCAGGTGGCCGTGTACAATTCGGCAAAGGTGTTCGTCCGGATCTATGAAATGGCGGCGCAGGTGGTGCAGATGTTCGTCCTCCCCGCCGCGTCGAGGCTCTCGTCGCAGGGAAGCTATCCCTCACTGAAAGCGTTGACGGAGAAGTCGATTCTGTTCCTGACGCTGGGGCTCCTCCCGGTGACGGTGCTCTTCCTCGTTTTTCCGGAAATCCTCGTGCACCTCCTGTACGGAGGACGGTACGCCGGCGCGGAACCCCTGCTGAGGATATTCTCGTTCCTCACATTCGTCGTCCCTGTTGCGGCGATAGGGTCAAACGTTCTTATGGGCCTCGGCGAGGCGAGGCTCTCGTTCATTCTCGGGATTCAGGTTCTCGTTGCCTCCCTCGCCGCGTTTTTGATATGCATTCCCCCCTGGGGGACTGCCGGCGCGGGCGCAGGGTATGTCGCGGCAAGCGTTATCACTGCGGTCCTCACGGTCAGGCTTCTTGTCCGTTTCGTTCCGCTCTCGGCCGCTGCGGTCATGGGGAGAACAAGGGACATCCGGACATTCATCCGCAACAGATTCTAAGAACTTACACAACGGAAGGACGGAAACCCCAAGGTGAAAAAAGCACTGATCTCGGGCATCACGGGACAGGACGGGTCATACCTGGCGGAACTGCTTCTCGACAAAGGGTATGAAGTCCACGGCATCATACGCCGCAGCAGTTCCTTCAACAGGGGAAGGATCGATCACCTCTATATTCAGAACGAGTCCCTGATGAACAAGCGGCTGTTCCTTCACTACGGTGACGTGACAGATACGTCCAACCTGAACCGCCTCCTGGAGAAGATCACGCCGGACGAAATCTACAACCTCGCGGCGCAAAGCCACGTGAAGGTCTCCTTCGACGTGCCGGAATACACGGCGCAGGTTGACGCCGTAGGAACGCTCCGCTTTCTCGATGCGATCCGGGAGACGGGCGTCAAAACCCGCTTCTACCAGGCGTCCACAAGCGAGCTGTTCGGCAAGGTGCGGGAGTCGCCGCAGACCGAGACGACGCCGTTTTATCCGCGAAGCCCGTACGGGGTCGCAAAGCTGTACGGCTACTGGATCGTCATCAATTACAGGGAAGCATACAATCTGTACGCGTGCAACGGCATCCTCTTCAATCATGAATCCCCGCGGCGCGGGGAAGGGTTCGTGACGCGCAAAATCACGCTCGCAGCCGCCCGCATCAAGCTCGGCCTCCAGAAGGCTGTGGC
>PMJQ01000099.1:0-72496 GCA_003157485.1 Ignavibacteriota bacterium | reverse complement strand
GGGCTTCTCGATATGCCGCTGGAATGGCAGGGAGAGGGGCCGGCGGAACAGGGGGTCGACAAGAAATCCGGCGACGTGCGCGTGCAGGTGGATCCGCGGTATTACCGCCCGACCGAGGTGGATCTGCTCATCGGCGACGCAACGCGCGCGCGGACGAGGCTCGGGTGGGCGCCGAAGACCGCCTTCCCGGATCTCGTCGCCATGATGGCAAAGTCTGATTTTGAAAAGGTAGCAAAACGGGGATACTGACGGCCAGGACCGGCCCCGGAAGACAACGCTGTTGACTCAGGAGATCTCCCATGCATCTCATTCACAGGAAAACATGCCGCGTGTGCGGTTCCAGCGCGCTGACGAAGGTCATCGATCTCGGTGAACAACACCTGCAGGGTTCGTTCGTGAAACCGGGGGAGGACCCTCCTCCGATGCGGAAAATTCCGACTGTCCTCGTCCGCTGCAATCCCCTCCTTGACGAGAAGGCATGCGGCCTGCTCCAGATGGAGTGCACGGTGCCTCCCGAGGTCCTGTATTCCGACTACTGGTACAGATCGGGTACCAACAACACGATGCGCTCGCACCTCCAGGGCATCGCCGCCGAGGCGGTGTCGCTGACGGAAAAGAGGTCCGCGCGCGTCCTCGACATCGGGTGCAATGACGGCACGCTCCTGAAGTGTTATCCGCCCGGCTACGTGAAATTCGGAATCGATCCCTCAGACATCGCACTCGAGGCCGGCGAGGGAATCGTGCTCGTCCGGGATGTCTTTCCCTCGCGCGAGCTTGCCTCCAGGACGGAGGGCGCGCTGTTTGATATTATCACGTCGGTCGCAATGTTCTATGACCTGGAAGATCCGGTGCAGTTTACGCGCGGCATCAAGCAGTTCCTTGCAAAGAACGGGCTCTGGGTCTTCGAAATGTCCTACATGCCGATGATGCTCCGGATGAATTCCTATGACACGATCTGTCACGAGCACCTGGAGTACTACAGTCTCGCGGTGATCGAGAATATCCTGAAGCGCGCCGAAATGAAAATCGTCGACGCCTCGCTCAACGGCATCAACGGAGGGAGCATCCGCTGCTTCGCCACCCACGCGGACAACTACTCGTTCAAGCGTGATACGTATGCACAAAATCTCCGAACCCTCCGCCAGCAGGAATTTGACATGGAACTCGACACGGACAAGCCGTACCGGAACTTCCAGGATCACATAAACGTCCATCGCGAAGAACTCATCGGTCTTCTCAAAAGACTGAAGAAGGAGGGGAAAAGGATCCACGTGTACGGCGCGTCAACAAAGGGGAATACAATCCTTCAGTGGTGCGGGATCGACAGGAAGATTATTGACGCGGCCGCCGACAGAAACCCGGACAAATTCGGGGCTATGACCCTCGGGACCGACATTCCCGTGATCAGCGAGGAGGAGTCGCGGAGGATGAAGCCCGATTACTATCTCGTTCTTCCCTGGCACTTCCGTGAAGAATTCCTCGAGAGGGAAAAAGAGACAATGAAGCGCGGGACGAAGTTTATCTTTCCGCTGCCGTCAATCGAGATCCTGCCGACCCCGTGAGGCCATTCGTTCCTGAGGCTATCGAGGGGCTCAGGTCTCTCTTTCTGGGCTCAAAGAGGGGAATCCGGGACGTCATCCTGCTGATGATACCGCAGGTCATCGCGGTGCTGGCGGGTCTCCTCACTTCGATTCTGGCGGCCCGGGGGCTCGGTCCCGATGATTTCGGCGCCTATGCGCTTGTGATGAGCGTGGCCGGAATCGCCACCGTCCTCTCTGATCTGGGGATAGGGCAGACTGCGGTCCGGTACGCTTCACGGGCGGTTTCCCTGAGGGACTTCGGCGGGCAGTTGACGATCCTCCGCTGGGCATTCAGGCTACGGTTGATCCTTTCCCTGCTCGTCACGATCTCTCTTTTTATCGCCGCGCCGTTTCTTGCCCGCGCATTCAGGATTGAAGGGCTTGCCCCGCTTCTCCGCCTGGGCCTTCTTGGCGGCGTCTTCAACGCGCTTGCCTCCGTCCCGAATATTTACTTCCAATCGATGAAACAGTTCGAGCGGAACACCATCGTGACCGTCGGGCAGACGTTGATCTCGTTTGCGGGAATCTGCATCGTCGCATGGTTCGCGATCTGGTCTATTCAGGCAGTGCTCGTCGCCACCCTGGCGGGCGTGGGCCTCGGGACGATTGCGTTTCTCCTTATGGTTCCCCGGGCCGCGCTTGCCACGGGAACGGAGGGCTTTCTCCCGAGCGGCCGGAGGATACGCAACCTGCTTCGCGGACCGGTGCAGGAGATCGCGCCGACAGAACCCGGGGTGGAGGCTGCTCCCGGAATGTTTGCGGGATTCAACCTGGTGTCGATGGTGTTCGTCATGATGGTGACGCGGGCGGACGTCTGGATGATGGGGCTGTTGCTTACGAAACACGACCTCGGAATCTATAATGCGGCAAGCCGGTTCGCCATGCCGCTGACAATCGTCCTGAACGCCATCAACGCGGCCCTCTGGCCAAGGGCTTCGGCTACGAAATCATCACGCGAGACGCTCGCGATGCTGGGACAGACTTTTCGGCTCAGTTTTATCGTTGCGGTCTTCGCCGTGGTGTACTCGGTTGTCGCCCCTCTGCTGGCCCCGGTTCTTTTCGGACAGGCATACGCGGCGAGCACGACGCTCGGGCAGGTCCTCTCCATCCGCTATGCACTTGCGATCCTCATTTGCCCCATAGGCGTTATCGGCTACAGCTTCGGGATGGTGAGGGTGTACTGGTGGATTAATCTTGTTCAGCTTATTGCCGTCCTTGTCATTAACCTTGTGTTTCTCCCCCGCATCGGGCCTATGGCATCGGCACTCGCGCTCATTGCGAATGAGATCATCGGCGTGTCGATCGCGGGGTCACTGATCATGAAACGTATTCACACATTCCAACCCTGAGTCTATGGCCCGCATTCCCTTCGTCCGCGCGCTGTCAACGTTCCTTCTCGGCGATCCGGCACACCGGCTGCAACGCATGATATTCCGGGAGGCGGCCAGGGGCTTCCGGCTGGAACAACCGGCCTTCCCGAGGGAAATTCATCTTCCTCCTGCGTTCGGGGTGGGACTCCCGGAACGCGTCGTTGAACTTGTTCTCGCCAGATCAACGTACGTCCCCGGCGCCCGCGTGCTTGACGTCGGGCACTCCAATATCATGGAATGCCACCGCCTTCTCCTGAACAGCCTCACCCCCCCGAAGCATTTTACCGGCGTTGATATTGCGGCACCGACGTATGATGTGAGCCCGTACTACGAGCGATCGATAATCGCAGATATCACGAATACCGGACTCGCAGCGGATTCGTTCGACAGAATCTGGTGTATTTCGACTCTGGAGCACGTCGGTATGGACAACACCGGATACACCGGAAACTTTACTCTTGATGGAGACCTTGACGCGAGTGCCCTGCGGGAGATGTACAGGGTCCTTGCAGCCGATGGAACTCTTCTGATCACGGTGCCGTTCGGCAAATCCGAAAATCATGGCTGGATGAAGAACTATGATCTGTCGGCATGGCATCGTCTTCTCGACCCGTTCAGAGGGTACGCGCATGTGTACGAACACTATTTCCGTTATGACCGGACGGCCGGCTGGATGCAGGTTGAGGCATCCCGGCTCGCGGCAACGGGGTACTACGACAACCGTAATGCGGGGGCGTCGGGACTCGCGACTGTGCTTGTCCACAAACCTGTCGTCGAACGTATCGCAGGTGAGCGCCCATAACACCCGGGTGCTCCGGGGACCTCCCCCGGACCCCAAACGGGCCACCAGAAGTGAGGATTGTGAGAATCACTATTGACCTGAGCGTGCTGGAACTTCCGGCCACCGGAGTCGCCAAGGTTGTGTCGGGCCTGTACGGCGCCATCGCCGAACGATTTCCCGACATACTCCTCCACGGGATTCACAGGCGACAGCTGGCCTCAACCCTGCCGGCCGGAGTCAAGGATGAATGGATCGGGCGGTACCTGACCCCGGGGCTCTGGCGGCGGCTGGCAGTTCCGATCGCCGCGCACCGCCCGGGGAACGACGTCATCCACTTCCCGTGGAACGGCGGCGTGCCGAAGCTGCGTCCCGGCGTACGCGTTGTCACGACGCTGCACGACGTGCTGCCGCTGACAATCTCCGGGTATTTTGCCAGCGGCAAGGCGAAGGAGCATTACAGGCGGCAGCGGCAATCAGATATTGACCGGAGTACTCTCGTCGTCACGGACTCGGAGTTTTCGAAGCAGGAGATCATGAGACATCTCCGCGTTCGACGGGAGCCGGTCGTGATCCCGTGCGCGACGTCGATCGCTGATTTCGCGGAGACAGGCGTACCCGCCGGGAAAAAGTACTTTCTCTACGTGGGTGGCCTGGATCCCCGGAAGTCCGTCGACAGCCTCCTGCGCGTGTTTTACGCCCTGACAGCGGGCGGGGCGCTGACTTCAACACTCGTCGTGACCGGGAGCAGGCGTCATGCACCTCCCGCCCTCCTGTCGCTGCTTGATGAAGGCCTGCACCGGGGGTGCGTCGAACTTGCAGGATACGTGGATGACCGCGCGCTCGCCCGCCTGTACGCGGGTGCCCTTGCCCTTGTCTACCCATCGCAGTATGAAGGATTCGGCATGCCTCCCCTCGAAGCGATGACGATTGGATGCCCGGTCATTACTTCGCGAATGACTTCGATTCCGGAGGTGTGCGGCGATGCAGCATTGTACGTCGATCCCTGGAGCGATCAGGGCCTTGCTGAAGCGCTTCAGCGGGTCGAACAGAATGCCGATTTGCGGCAGCGTCTTAGTACCCGGGGAAGGATTCGTGCCGCCGCTTTTTCATGGGGAAGAGCCGCCGATGCGTTTGTGCAGGCCCTCCGGGATTGCAGCGCGGACATCATGTGACATGAACCGGGACCTGCCGTGATAATCATCAGTGAGCCCCAGTGCCGGGATTTCGAGCATTCCCGCGTGAATGCTTCGCTTGTGCACACCGTGCTCCTCGCCTTCCGGGAATCGTCGGTGATTTTTCTCGGCGAACCGGGACATGCAGCACGCGTCCGGGAACTTCTCGAAGAACAGGCTCCGGAGGATTTCAGCCGCGTGGAGTGGCGGGAACTCTCCATACCTCCCCGCCAGTCTTCCGGTCCCGGCAGGTTCGGAGCCGAATGGAAGGCAGTCCGGTCAACGCTTCGTGTTGCCTCGCAGGAGCACGCATCTCTTGTCCTGTTTTCGTCCGCAACAGAGATCGGTTTCTTCATACTGAAGATCCAGCTTGCAGGGAGCAGGCACCCCGTGCCTGTGTTTGCAGTGATGCATGGGGTCCTGGCGACCGTCATCCCCGGCGCGCCACGGAAACGGTTTTCATCACTTCGGGGAATGCGGCTTGTGTTTCGCCTCCCACAGCCCCGCCGGCTCAGATATGTCGCGCTGGGGGAGTCTATACTCCGCTCCCTGAGAGAATTTCAGCCGGGGGCGGCGCACAGCACTGTGGCATTCGAGATACCGTTTTCCTGGACGGTGCACGAACTGCCGGAAACGCAGGTGGCGCCTTCGCCGGTGCGGTTCGGCTATTTCGGGGTCAGCGGGGGGAGAGGGAAGGGATTTGACAGATTCGTGGCGCTCGCCACCCAGATCCGTGAAGAATTCCCTGAATCCCGGTTCATGATGGTCGGACACCTCAGCACAGAGGCCGACCGGAGGCGCTATGCTCGGATGCAGGAGGATTTCCCGGTCGCCCCGCTCACACAGGCCGAGTACGCCCGGCGCGCAGAAGAGGTGACGTATGCGGTCTCCCTCACCGACCCGAATGTCTACCGCGTCGGAGCGAGCACAAGCTTCCTCGACGCGATTTCAAGCGTGAAACCCGGAATTTATCTCCGCAATCCGTACCTTGAAGAGTGTTTTGCCAGGATGGGCGATATCGGTTACCTGTGCGATACCTATCAGGATGTCTGTGACTGTATCCGTTCCGTGATGAACGAATTCCCGCTCTCTCGTTACGCACGCCAGCGCAGAAATATCCTGATGATGCGGCATATGTTCGAGCCCGCCGCCATCAGTCCGCACCTTCGTACGATTGTCGAAGAGGTCAGAAGATCGCTGTGACTCTGATTTTTTTTTCCGATATTGCGTGGGACAGCCTTTACCAGCGCCCACAGCACCTTGCGACGAGAATGTCGCGAACGATGGACGTCCTGTGGGTCGAGCCGGTGACACTGGGACGGCGTGTCATGTTCTCGCCGAAGCCGGTGGGGCCCCGCCTCCGCCGCATGACGGTCCCGGCATTCCCCCTCAATGCGCGCAACGTCCGGATCCGTCGTGCCGCAGTGTTTCTCAGCCGCTCGCGCGCGCTCCGGTTCCTCGTGTCCGCGCTGCAACGCGCACTCGTCCGCCGGGCGGTCCGGCGGGCCGGAGGCGAGACGGTCTGTCTCGTCGAAAACTTCCAACTCATGCACGTCGCCGATGCCGTCAGCACGAAGCGGGTGCTGTTTGATTACATTGATGATGCGTTCGGCTTCACTGCATTTCCTCCTCACGTTCACGATGAGTGGCTCCGGGCGCTTGACCGTGCCGACGCGGTCAGCGTGACGTCGCCGACGCTTCGCAGGCGGGTGCTGGAAGCCCGCGTGCGGGAGGTTCACGTCGTCCGCAACGGCGTGGAGTTTGAGCGGTTTGCGGCTGAAGCCGCCAGACCGCCAGACCTTCCCCCGGCGGGACCGCCGGTCGTGGGGTATGTGGGCTCGATCTATCCGTGGATTGATTTCGACCTTCTCGACACGACGATCGGCGCGATGGCGGATTTCAGGTTCGTCATGGTCGGACCGCTCCATCCCGCCGTGACACACGAGATGGCCCGTCTCGCCAAGCACCCGAATTTCCTGTTTCTGGGGCAGAGGCCCTACGCCGACGTGCCGGCGTATATGAGGAATCTCGACGCCGCGATGATCCCGTTCAAACGGACGCTTCTGACGGAAGGGGTGAATCCCGTCAAGCTCTACGAGTACAGCGCCGCCGGAGTGCCGACGGTGGCCACCGATTTTTCAGACGACACCAGGGAATTCGGCGGCATTGTTCTCATCGCCGGGACGGATCGCGAATTCGCGGGTCATATCCGCACTGCAGTACGCAGGAGAGGGGACAGCACGTTCATCCGCACACTGACCGCGTTTGCGGCAGAGAATGACTGGGACGTCCGCGCCCGTGAGTGTTCAGCACTTCTCCAACTGGAAGGATCGTAACACATGGCACACGCCAGGAAAGACCACCGCAGGGCCTCGGAGAAACCGGCCTCTCCGTTTTCATCGCTTTCCCCGCTGACGCTTGACCTCCTCAGCGTCGCTCTGCTGTACGCGGTGACGCTGATTGTCTTCCGCGGGATCATCTTCGACAACGCCGCGTTTGCCTCCCAGGGCGACACTGCCGCGGCCTTCAGTTACACACACGCCGGAAACGAGATCGAGAAAGCGGAAGGGGTTGACGCTGTCTGGATGCCGTATTTTTTCAGCGGCATGCCGACGTTCGGCAATGTCGCCTATCTCCCGCACAACGTGAGCTATGTGCAGACCGTTCTCCAGACCGTTCTCAACCTTCTCTATCTGAACGGTACATGGACCTGGCTTGTCGTCTACTGTTTCATGGGCGGCGTGTTCATGTTCTTCCTTATGAGGGTCTGGAATTTTTCCCGTCCCGCAGCGCTGCTTGCCGCGCTGACGTTTATGCTCAGCCCTTACATGGTGGGACTTGCCGGCGAAGGGCACGGTTCGAAGCTTATGGCACTCAGTTATTTTCCCCTCGTCGTTCTTCTCACGCACTCCCTTCTGGAACGGCGCGACGCGCTGAGCCTGGGACTCTTGGCGGCGGCCATCGGGACGCTGATGCTCACGAACCACATGCAGATCGTGTATTACGCCTTCATGTTTCTCGGGCTCTACCTTGTCTATCATATCCTGCCGGATTTCAAAGGGAACATTCCGAAGGCCGCCTTCAAGGTGGCGCTGTTCGCCGGCGCAATTCTCCTGGGATTCTGCATTTCCTCCTACATCTATCTGTCGGTGTATGACTATGCGCAGTTCTCCATGCGCGGGGGGGGGACGGCGGGAGCGCCGGGGGGGCTTGCCTACGATTACGCGACAAACTGGTCATGGCACCCGGGAGAACTCATCACGCTGCTGATCCCCGGCTTCTTCGGGATGAAATCGGATTTCTACTGGGGGCCGATGATCCCCTGGACGAATTCCAGTGTGTATGTGGGGCTCTTCCCGATCCTGTTCGGGACACTTGCGTTTGTGTACCGCAGGACGCGCTTCGTCATGTTTTTCGGCGTTGTTACAATCCTGATTATCCTGGTTTCCTTCGGCAGCAATTTTTCGCTTCTGTATCAACTGCTGTTCACGTGGCTTCCCTTTTTCAACAAGTTCCGCGCGCCGGAGCAGATTCTTCACCTTCTCCCGTTTGCCACGGGCGTTCTGGGCGCGACGGGGTTCTCCGCCCTTCTTGCTACACGCGAACGGGAATCGGGCGTCGATGCGCAGAAGCTCTACCGCGTCCTCCTTGCCGCGGGCGGGGTCATCGCGGGGCTCCTCGTTGTCGCACTTCTGTTCCAGAATAGTCTTCTCGAGAGTCTTCCCGCATCGATGTTCACGAAGCAGGATCAGGCCGAGCAGATCCAGCAGCAGTACGGCGCGCGCGCGGGCCGCGTGATCGCACAACTCCGGCAGGCGCGTTTTGACATTTTCTGGAAGGACTACGTGAAGTTCTCACTCCTCGCCGCCGCCCTCTGCGCGCTCTGCTGCGCCTGGCTGAAAGGCCGCCTTCGCGAGCTGACGTTTTCCGCGGCACTCCTCGTCCTCGTAACAATCGATCTGTCCCTTGTCGCGTCGCGGTTTATCGACCCGAAGCCTTCCCAGGAACTCGCGCAGGCATTCCGGCCCGACCCCACGACGACGTTTCTCAAGAGCCAGCCGGGGCTGTTCCGTCTCTTTGCGGGGATCGATCCGCGCGATCCGTTGTACATGGACAATGCGTTCGCCTACCACGGCCTTCAGTCGATTACGGGGTACAGCCCCGCAAAACTCAAGATCTACCAGACGCTATTGGATTCCTGCATGTACAGGGGGACCGATCCGTCGTTTCCCGTTAACATGAATGTCGTGGATATGCTCAACGTGCAGTTTCTTGTCGTCCACGGAAGGCTCCCGGAGCCGCAGTTCCAGCTCGTGAACGTGGACCAGGCCGAACGGGTTCTCACGTACAGGAATCCCGCCGCACTGCCCCGCGCATTTTACGCAGCGGAGTCGGTGATGGCGGCGGACGATGACGAAGTGTTTCGCATCCTGAATTCCCGGGGATTCGATCCGGCGCGCACGGCCGTTCTGTATAAACGACTCCCCGGGGAGATCGTTCCGGCAGACAGCACCCACGCCCCCCGCATCACCTCGTACAAATCCCGTGAAATCCGGATCGCCACGGACGTTCCTGCACCCGCTCTCCTTGTGCTGAGCGAAGTGTACTACCCCTCCGGCTGGAAGGCGTTCATCGACGGAACGGAGACGGAGATTTTCCGGACGGACTATATCCTCCGCTCGGTTCTCGTCCCCGGAGGAACGCACGAGCTGGTCTTTACGTTCGATCCGCCGATGTACCGCGCCGGCTGGGTGCTGACGCACGCTGCATGGGGCGTTGTTCTGATCTGCGCGGCGGCGGGGTTCTGGCGGCGACAGACGCTGAAACGACGTGCGTCTCCTTCCGGTACGGACAGGCCGGCAGGGGGAAGCGCCACCGCGTGATGCGCGGTTGACAATGTGCAACACCTTGGGTATATTCCCCGTGCCCTGACGCGGGGCCTCACGCCACTCAACAAGGAGAACATGGCCAATGGCGGACATCTCATTAGACGCACTCGGTATGGTGGAGACGAAAGGTCTCGTGGGATCGATCGAGGCCGCCGATGCCATGGTGAAGGCGGCGCGGGTGCAGTTGATCGGCAAGGAAGTCATCGGCGGAGGTTATGTGACGGTGATGGTGCGGGGGGACGTCGGCGCGGTGAAGGCGGCCACGGACGCGGGCGCTGCTGCCGCGCAGCGAGTCGGCGAACTCGTGTCCGTTCACGTCATTCCCCGTCCCCATGCCGATGTGGAGATGATCCTCCCGCGGCGCCCCGCAGCAAAATGACCCATGCTTGACTACGCCCTGGGAATGATTGAGACACGCGGCCTCGTCGGATCGATCGAGGCCGCCGACGTCATGATGAAGACCGCCAACGTCTCCCTGCTGGGGACGGAGTATATCCGCAACGGACTGGTGACTGTCCAGGTGATCGGCGAGGTGGCGGCGGTGAAGGCCGCCGTCGATGCTGGCGCAGCCGCCGCCCGGAGGGTGGGTGAGCTTGTCTCCACGCACGTCATCCCGCGCCCATCGGATGATCTCGAAGATATTCTCTCCCGGCGGGCGCTCCGCGGTGCGGAGCCCGGGACGGTTCCGGGCGAGACCCCTTCTGAGATTCCGGATGGGGATGAGGAGAAATTTGATTTTGTCGCAAGTGATGACGACGTGGAATTCCGCTCGCAGCTCGACACTATGACGGTCCACCAGCTCAGGAGTCTCGCGAGGAATACCGAGGGTCTCTCCATCCAGGGACGGGAGATCTCGATGGCAAACAAGGACGTCCTCATTCACGAACTCATGAAGAAGCGGGCCGGCAACTGAACCCGCTTCTGACGACCGACTCCGCAGGTTTTCTCCGGCGGGGTCTTTTTGTTTTCCCCGGCCGATGCAGCAACGCTCCCTTTATATCGTGATTTTCTCCACCCTCTTCGGCGTGCTGGCATGGGTTTCCGTCACCATGCGCGAGGACTACGAAACCACCGTCGCCGTGCCGTTCGTGCTCCAGGAGATCCCCCCCGGTATGGCAGTGCAGACGCCACTCCCGCACACGTTGCAGCTCCGTTTCCGCGGGGAAGGCTGGCGGCTTGCGGGCGTGCTTCTCGGGCGCGCACCCGTCATCACCCTCTCTGCGGCATCGCTCCCCTCAAGCCGCCGGCCCCTTACATTCAATGATTTTGCAGATCATATCTCCCTCGCCCCGGGAGTGAGACTCCTCGACGTCAAGCCCGATTCGCTCCGGATCGAGCTGGGTACTTCCGTACGCAAACGGGTTCCCGTGGTTCTTGACTGCCTAGCGAGCTTCCGGGAGGGGTACGGACAGGTCGGACCAACTTCCGTGGCCCCGGACAGCGTGACGCTGACCGGCGCGGAAACAGTTCTGCGCGGCCTTGACAGCTGGAAGACGGAGCGCCGGGTATTCGAGAACATCAGGGGTTCGCTTGACGCTGAAGTCCCGCTAGCATCCGCCGACCCGTTCGAGATAGCGTTCTCGGTTCCCGCCGTGCGCATCGCCATCTCCGTCGAACCCTTCGCCGAAAAGATCATCCCGGGACTTCCAGTGCAGGTGTCCGCCGTGCCTGCGAACAGGGAAGTGATCCTTATCCCGCCGCGTATCGAAATCGTGGTGCGGGCGGGAATCCGGCAGCTGTCTGTACTCAGCGCAACGGACTTTCGCGTTGAAACATCGTATACGGAGATTGCCGCCGACTCCACCGGCGCCATCGATGCGGAAGTTGCCTGTCCCGCCGGCGTCCAGCTTGTGACAAAACGACCGGATCATCTTCAGTATATCGTCCGAAAACGCCTATGAAACTTTCCATCAACATCGACCATGTTGCCACGCTGCGCCAGGCCCGGGGCGGAAACGAGCCAGATCCGGTAACAGCGGCACATCTGTGCGAGCTTGCCGGCGCGGACGGCATCGTGTGCCACCTGCGGGAGGACCGGAGGCATATCAACGACAGGGATCTGCGCCTCCTGAAAGAGACCGTAAAAACAAAGCTCGACCTGGAGATGGCCGCGACCGACGAGATCGTCGCCATCGCGATCGCGACGCGACCCGAGCTTGCAACGCTCGTTCCAGAGCGGCGGCAGGAACTGACAACGGAGGGGGGGCTTGATGTGCGGGGGAACATGGAGCGCGTGCGGGGCGTCGTTTCGCGTCTGAAGGACCACGGGATCCGGGTGAGCCTCTTTATCGATCCCCTGCGGGAGCAGATTGAGGCCGCGAAGCAGGCCGGCGCTGACACGATCGAGATTCATACTGGCGCCTTCGCCAATGCGCGCACGGAGGAAGAACATCGCACGCGCCTGGACACCGTGCGGGAATCGTCACGCCTGGCGCGCGGACTCGGGCTCGGCGTGAATGCGGGGCACGGGCTGAATTATCTCAACTTGATTCCTTTCCGAACGCTCGCGGACATCGAGGAGGTGAGCATCGGACACGCGGTGATCGTGCGCGCGCTGTTTGTGGGTCTTGATCGGGCCGTCAAGGAGATGCTGGCCCTCGTCCGGTAAGATCTCTTAAGGGAAGGCGGGAATTCAGTCGCGGAGCTCGAGCTTGCGGATTTCGTCCCGCAGGGCAGCAGCTTTTTCGTAGTTTTCTTTCTCTATTGCTTCTTTCAGCTGCTGGTTGAGCTGCTCGAGGCGGGTGATCTTTCCCGGAGGTTGGTGGTGCTGCTTGGGGCTTGCCTGGGCGGCGGGAGGGGCCTGATGCTGCTCCTCGTCCTCTTCTTCGGGAACGAAGGCAGCCTCGTCCATGACGGAGGACGCAACGTAGATCTGGACGCCGTAACGCACCGCCAGCGCAATTGCATCGCTCGGGCGTGAGTCGATCATCTGATTGTCGATGTTCAGTTTCGCGTAAAAGGTTCCGTCACGCAGGTCATCGATAATGATGTCGGCAAGCTCGGCGCCGAAGGCAGTGATAATGTTCTTCATCAGATCGTGCGTCAGCGGACGCGGCGGTTTGATCCCCTCCATCTCAAGGGCGATCGACTGGGCTTCCGAAGCGCCGATAATGATCGGCAGCCGGCGGTTCCCGTTGACCTCGCGGAGAATCAGCGCATAGGCACCCCCGCTCGCCGGGTTCGTCGACAACCCCAATATATCCACCAGCACTTTATCCACGCGCAACTCCGCTTCGCTCTCTGACTGCCGTCATGAGTAACGTACGGCAAAACAGGGCTAATATGCAACTCTCTCTCATGCTCCTGCCTTCTTCAGTTCCTCGGTGAGCGCCGGAAGGATCTCGAACACATCTCCGACGATGCCGTAGTCGGCGATCTGAAAGATGGGTGCATCCTTGTCCCTGTTGATGGCGACGATGTACCGCGATGACGACATCCCCGCAAGGTGCTGGACCGCGCCGGAAATTCCGCACGCGATGTACAGCGACGGCGACACGGTCTTCCCGGTCTGACCGACCTGCTCGTCATGCGGTCTCCATCCTGCATCGACGACGGCGCGTGACGCTCCGACTCCGGCAGCGAGCGCGTCGGCAAGCCGTTCAATGAGATCAAAGTGCTCCGGCCCTTTCATCCCGCGTCCTCCGGAAACGATGATGTCGGCTTCGGTCACGTCGGGACGCCCCGCGGCAATTTTCATCTCCTGCACTGTCGTCACAAGATCGGCAGGCTCCAGGGGAACCGTTCTCATCTCCACCCGGGCCTCGCCGGATTCTTCCGCCGCGTCAAACGTGTTCGGCCGGAGTGTAAAGACCTTCACGGGAGTTGTGATCCGCACGTCGAGAAGGGCTTTTCCCGCGAACACGGGGCGCGTCGCAATGATCTCGCCCCCCTCGGCGCGCAAGGCGATGCAATCGGGGGCGAGTCCCGCGTTCAGCCTGAGCGCGACGCGGGGGGCGATGTCCTTTCCCATCTGGCTCGCGGGAAGGAAGACAAGAGAAGCGTGTTCAGCAAGCGCCACTTCCGCAATGACCTTCGCTACCGCGGCATTGGCATGCTGCGCCAGTTTCGGATCGTCGACGGCGATAACCCGCGCCGCACCGTACCTGCCGAGTCCGGGAGCGACGGCGGCAACGCCGGAGCCGATGACGA
Source organism: Ignavibacteriota bacterium (assembly GCA_003157485.1). GTDB lineage: Bacteria > Bacteroidota > Ignavibacteria > UBA10030 > UBA6906 > Fen-1273. The sequence continues at coordinate 58,555 of PMJQ01000099.1, read as the reverse complement.
CCGCGGCAAATTCCCCGCCGAGCGATTCCGCCAGCCGTCGGCCGGCCCGAATGGTCTCGAGCGATGATTTCTTGATCTTTCCGCCGCGTTCCTCTGCAAATGCAAGTACGTTCATGTCAGCCGGCTGATGTTGGTGAGGATCACAGGACTTTTGCTTCTTCGTGAAGAAGCCGAACGAGTTCGGGAACCGCAGAGGCGTCGGTCCCGACGATCCGGCCGGGGTTTTTGGGCGGCGGTTTGCGCAGGGCAACGGTGTGTACGCGGATTTCCGCAGGTGCCGCCGGTTTTTCCTCGATGGGCTTGTTTTTCGCCGCCATGATCCCTTTGAGAGACGGGTAGCGCGGGTCGTTCAGTCCCTTCTGAGCAAGAAATACCGCAGGGAGTTTTGTGCGGACGACTTCGTGCCCTCCTTCGATTTCCCTTTCGCAGAGAACCTCTCCCCCTTCTCGTATCTCCATTTTCACAACGACGGCAACGGACGGGAGAGAAAGAATTCCGGCGACGAGTGTCCCAACCTGCGCGTCGTCGTAATCAATGGATTGCCTGCCGAAAAGAACAACGTCCGGGGCGAGACCTTTGATCTCAGCTGCCAGGGCGCTGGCAGTGGCAAATGAATCCCGTGCCGTGTCGTCCCGCAGGAGGACTGCCCGGTCTGCCCCCATCGCGAGCGCCTTTCGCAACGTTTCCCTGTTGGCCTCAGGGCCGAGACTGATGACCGTGACGTCCCCTTTGAATCGGTCCCTGATACGGAGCCCTTCCTCGACGGCGATTTCATCGTACGGGCTCATCATGAAATTCACGCCGGTCCTGTCGATGGTGATCCCATCAGGCGCCACGCGTATTTTCGTTTCCGTGTCCGGCACATGATTGATGCAGACGACGACTTTCATCGATCCTCCGGGAGCGTGATCCGTCCGTTCCCCGCATGCACGGGGGAGGGAAACTCCATATCAGACGGAAATTGAAATATACGGCCGGGTTGAAATAAAGGCAAGGTTTATTGACTTTCTACGCCCTTTTCGATATCTTGAGGTTTCAGACCTTGATCGAACTCTTGTAGCATTGTAGGAAGGCTTCATGGCACAACACAAGTCGGCAGAAAAACGCGCCCGGACATCAAAACGGAAAGCGGAGCGCAATGCAGAATGGAAATCACGGATGCGCACGGAAATAAAGCGAATCCGGAATTCGCGCGACAAGACCAAGGCCGCGGCCGATTTGAAGAAGACGGTAAAGCTTCTCGATCAGCTTGCTTCCAAGGGCATCATCCACCGGAACAAGGCAGCAAATCTCAAGTCAAAGCTGACGGCGCTCGTCAGCCACCTTGAGCAGGCTCCCCCCACACCGGCCCACTGATCCCTTCCGGCGGGAAGAGTCACTCCGGTCAGGCGTCCGCAGATCCCTGCTGCAATCTCTTTAACTCTTCAAGCTCCTCAAGCCGTTTCTGGTACCGCTCTGCGCTTCCCGGGCGCTGCGCGGCAAGGGTCCTGTACGCTTCGATCGCCTCATCGTATTCCCCCTGGCTTGCGTAGATCTCGGCCAGCGTCGCCGTCACAAATCTCGACGGTGACGCAGGCGCCTCGCGAGGTCCCTCCGGCACGGGTGCCGGGGAGTCAGGAACCGGGATTCGCCGGGGAGCGCTTTCAAGCTTCTGTATGATCTCCTCCATGGACTGACCGACAGGAGGGTTCGGAGCCCCCACATATTCCTCGAAGGTCAGCCGGTCCTTCCTCCCCTGCAACCTCGCCTGCCATTGCGCGGCAAATGCGTCGAACCCCTGCTGCTCCCGCTGATCAGCGCGTTTCAGGAAATCCCGGACAAGAGTATTGTCCGGAAAGACCTCGAGCACCCGCCTGTATTCCAGCATCGCCTCGACGTGGCTCCCCAGAGCCTCATAGCATCTCCCGAGCACCAGGCGGCCGGTCGTGTACCGCGGAAACACGCGCGTTCCCTCCTGGCAGATCCGGAGCGCTTCTTTGATATCCCCCGAGTCCAGGAGGTCGGCCGCGATCCGTGCAAACCAGGGGCTTGCAGGGGTCGCCGCCCCTCCGCGCAGGGATGTATCTGCATTCGCCATGGGATTCTGTTGATCCTTACCGGGGTTTGACCTGGCGCCCTAGCCAGGCATGCTTCAGCGACATGACCGAAACGAATGCGAATCCGAGAAAGAACAAAAGCTGGAATGGAACGGCGGCAATTTCAAGGAAGTAAATCGAGGACACCACCCCGAAGAGGCAGTATACGGCCAGGACGACTTCGACGACCACAGTCGGGCTTATCTTGACCGGCGCATACTTCTTGTCCGACCACGAGTCCGACTTTTCACGAATGCTGTATTTCGGGGTGCGGACGAATTCGCTCTTTTTCCTGAAGAGACCTTCGATCACCGCCCGGCTGTTGTTGACGGCAAAACCCATGCTCCCCGCCATAAAGACGGGGAACAGGAACAGCCGCCTTCGCCAGTCGCCGTAGACATCCTTCTGCGAGAACAGATAGAACAAAAATGACCCGATGAACGCGAACACGCCGACCGACATCATCGTGAAATACGAGTCGTACAGCCCCGAGTGTTTCAGAAAAACGAGCGGCACATTCAGAATGCCGGCCAGGACGATGAACGGGAAGACCAGGTTGTTCGTCAGATGGAAGGTCGCGTGAATTTTGATCTTCAGCGGGAGCTTCGATCTCCAGACATGAGGAAGAATTTTCCGGGCGGTCTCGATCGCCCCTTTTGTCCAGCGGAACTGCTGCGACTTGAGGGCATTGATCTCCGAGGGGAGCTCCGCCGGCGACGTCACGTTGTTGAGGTACTTGAACCTCCACCCTCTGAGCTGTGCCCTATAGCTGAGGTCAAGGTCTTCCGTCAGCGTGTCGGATTGCCAGTTCCCGGCATCCTCGATGCACGTTTTCCTCCACACCCCCGCAGTTCCGTTGAAGTTAATGAAAAACCCGACCTTGTTCCTGACCGACTGTTCGATGACGAAATGCCCGTCAAGCGCCATTGCCTGCGTGCGGGTGAGAAGCGAGTATTCCGAATTGAGATGCTCCCAGCGGGTCTGCACCATGCCGATCCCGGCGTCCGAGACGAAGTGGGGAATCGTCTTAAGGAGGAAGTCCTGCCGCGGGACGAAATCCGCGTCGAAGATCGCGACGAATTCGCCGCGTGCAGTCGTCAACCCCTCCCTGAGGGCGCCCGCCTTGAACCCGACCCGGTCTTTCCGCCTGACCTGCTTTATGTCAAATCCCTGCTTCCGGTACCGCTCGACGTATCCGGCGACGACTTCAACGGTCTGATCGGTGGAATCATCGAGAACCTGGATTTCCAACTTGTCCTTCGGATAGACCATCGCGCAGGCCGCATCGATAAGCCGGCCGACGACGTACATTTCGTTGAACACCGGAAGCTGCACCGAGACAATGGGATAGCTTACGATGTCGTCGGAGGGGGGAAGCTTTTTCGACCGAAATTTGAGGTAGTAGTAAATCATGATAAACCCGTGCGATCCGAAGACGAAGAGCACGGTGAGCGAAAGCATATAGGTAATAAGGATGATCTCTTCCATGATGACGTCGTGCCTTTACCTCACTTTGTGATGGAATGTACTACTCGTCTGCCCGCGTATTCACCAGCCGGACACTGTTTCCAGCAACACATCTTCAGCGATTTTCTTCATCGCGTCCTGCAATCCTACCTGACGCTGTGAGAGACCCCCGCCGGAATCATACTCCCCCCAGTTGGAGAAGGTTTTTTCCCAGACTTTTTTCCGCAGCTTTTTGTCCTGAAACGCGAACCGCGCGGTAAGCGTCAGCCTGCGCCGCGTGACCTGCTCCCCCTGCGACACGACAGCCGGAGCATCCGATATCGAAAGAATGGCTCCCTCGAGTATGGAATCCGACGTATTCCGGTCGCTCACCTCGAGGCTGTTGTCGGACGTGAACTGCTGCACAATCTCCGCGGTGAATTTTTCGCGGAGCCCCGGCTCCCCGAACCCGGACTGGTCGTCCACGAGCGGAATTGCGACCGTTTTCAGGTGGGCAGGGACCGACGCTCCCGTAAACGAATAGAGGCAACCCGCGGCCGCGAACGACAGGAGAGATGCCGCAATGAGGGCACCGCAGTATTGCCGGGCGGGATTCCTCATTCCAGTCCGTATTCCTTTATTTTCCTGTACAACGTTCTCTCGCTGATGTTCAGCGCGCGCGCCGCCATCCGCCTGTTTCCTTTCGACCGCCCGAGGGCTTCGGCGATAAGCCGGTGTTCCATCTCTTCGATGGAAATGCCGGCGTCGTCCTGCGATCCGACGGCGAGGGACCCGTGTCCGCCGTGCTTCGTCGCGTCCTGCGACTGACGTTGCTCCTCGAGCATCGACTTCAATTCCATGATGTTGCCTTTGAGCTCAAGGAGCGCACGGAGAATCAGCTCGCGTTCGGCCTGCTCCACGCTCTTCGACAGATGGACGGGAAGATTCCGTTCCCCGGCCGGCGGGATTGTGTTCGTTTTCAGATATTTCCTGACGTCATCGGGTTCAAGATACTTTCCCTTCTCGAGGACGATCATGCTTTCGGCGGCATTCCGCAGCTCGCGCACATTGCCCGGCCAACCGTATTCACGCAGGAGATCCATCGCGCCGTCGGAAATTCCCTTGTAGGAGATCCCGTTTTTCCGTGCAACTTCCTCCGCGAAAAGCCGGAAGAGAACCGGGATGTCCTCGGGCCGCTCACGAAGCGGGGGGACAAGGATTGTGAACGAGCGCAACCGGTAAAAAAGATCGGGACGGAACAGACCCTGCCGCATCGCGGATTCGAGATCCCTGTTTGTCGCCGCGATTACTCGGACGTTGACATGGCGCGGGACGGAGGATCCCACGCGCTGGAATTCCCCGTTCTCCAGGACCCTGAGAAATTTGACCTGGGACGAAAGCGGAAGCTCCCCGATTTCATCGAGGAAGAGCGTCCCGCCGTCCGCAAGCTCGAAATATCCCTTCCGCTGGTCGGACGCCCCGGTGAACGAGCCGCGTTCGTGGCCGAACAGCTCACTTTCGATGATTCCCTCCGGTATCGCCCCGCTGTTCACCGTGATCATCGGCCGGCTGCTTCTCTTGCTCGCGAGGTGGATCGCTTTCGCGATGATCTCCTTGCCCACGCCGCTTTCACCCGTGATAAGGACAGTGATATCGGTCGGGGCGACCTGTTCGACGATCTCCGCAATCTTCTTCATCTGGGCGGATTCGCCGATGATGCCGACCGGGGAGGTAATGTCCTGCCGTTCCGATTTAACCGTTGCGCCCTGCATCAGTTCGACGTGACGATCGAATCGATACGAAATTTTTCCTTGATCTCCGCTCCCCGCGCTTTGGCCTCCTCCGCGCTTGCGTAGTTGCCGACGAGGACAAGATACAGCGACCTGTTCTCCTTTACGCGACTTATCAATTCCACCGCGTAGCCGAGTCCCTCGAAAAACGATTTCTGTTTTTCCGCATTTGCCTGGGTTGTGTACGCGCCGACCTGCAGGGTGAAATGTGCGGACGCAGAGTCGTGCGTGCCCGCGGGAGTTCCGGCGGCGGGAGACCGCGACAAGTCTTCGGGAAGCGAACCGGTGTCAACTTCTCCCGTCCCCGTCGCCCGTTTCGACACGGGATAATTCTTTTTCAGCTGCGCCATTTTCAATTCGGCCGTCCGGTACAGGCCGAGAGCGTAATAGAACTGGTAGACCCTGAACAGCGCCTCGGGCGCCCAACCGCTTGAAGGAAAATTGTCGACAATGCTCTGATAAATGCGGACCGCCTCGGCCCCTTCACTCGTCGTCTGGGCCTGCAGGTAGAGGACACCGGGATTGTTCGGATACCGCGTGAGAAGCGAGGGGATTTCCGCCTTCACCTGCTCGATCTGGCCATCCTGAATCATTGCCAGATATTTTGTCACATCCGCGTCAGCGTTCTGAGCCCGCAGGAGCGGGGCCGCCAGGACGAGAAGGAGGACAACAACCGGATGTTTCATGCTGCACTCTCCCGGAGAGATTGCGGCGCGGCGCCGCTTACGTCGCCCGTCCGCCGGCCGAACAGTGTTGCCGAATTTGCGCGATCAATCCGTATTTCGGCGTATTCACCGGGCTGTTCGTCGGCGTGGGGGAACACGACGGTCCTGCTCGTTTCCGTCCGTCCGGTGTACTCATACGGGGACTTTCTGCTCGGCCCTTCCACGAGAACACGCACCGCGGTCCCGATGAGATTCCTGTTCTGTTCAAGAGCGATGGCGTGCTGCAATTCCGTGATTTCCCAGACGCGCTTCCCCTTTTCCTCTTCCGGTATGTTGTCCTCCATCTCCCAGGCTTTCGTGCGCTCGCGCGCCGAGTACTTGAAGGTAAACGCACCGTCAAAACGGATCTCGGTGAGAAGGTCAACCGTCATGCGGTGATCGTCCTCAGTTTCTGTGGGAAAACCGGAAATAATGTCTGTGCTGACCGCCACTCCGGGGATCGTCTCCCGGATCCTTCCGATCAGGCGCCGGTAGTGATCGACGGTGTACGTCCGGTTCATGAGACCGAGGATCCTGTCCGAGCCGGATTGCACGGGGAGGTGAACGTAGTTGCAGATGTTCTCCTCTCCGGCGATCACATCGATCAGGCGGCCGGACATGTCCTGCGGATGCGACGTCGTGAAGCGAATCCTCATCGTGCGGTCAACCGCGGCAACTTCCTGCATAAGATCGGCGAAGTCGCGCTCTCCGTCCCTGAAGGAGTTCACGTTCTGGCCGAGCAATGTGACTTCCTTTAAACCCTGGCTTGAAAGATCAACGACCTCGCGGACGATGCTTTCCACAGACCGGCTTCGCTCCCTCCCACGCGTGAAGGGGACGACACAGAACGTGCAGAACTTGTCACAGCCGCGCATGACGGAGAGCCATGCGCATACACCATCAGTCCGGAGCGGTGTAATGTCGTCGTAGTTCTCCACACGGGAGAGACGCACGGCGATTCCCTGCTCTCCCTCAAGGGCTCTTTCCATCAAACCCGGCAGTTTCCTGTATTCGTCCGGTCCTACAACCAGATCCACCAGGTCATCTTCGAGGAGGCTTAACCGGAGCCGCTCCGCCATGCATCCAAGCACTCCTATGAGCATGCCGGGGTTCCGTCGTTTGTACGTGCCAAAGAGTCCGATGCGGCCGTAGATTCTCTGCTCGGCGTTCTCTCTGATGGCGCAGGTGTTGACAAGCACAACATCCGCCCCGGCGAGGTCCTCTGTTAGCGAGTAGCCGGAAGTCTTGAGAATGCCCCCGACAACTTCTGAGTCGGCAACATTCATCTGGCATCCGTACGTCTCTATATAGACCTGGCGGGTCTGTCTGGAAGTTGACATAATTAAGAGGGTTCTCAGGAACCTAATCTACCACTATCTGACAGAAAATCAATCGTAAAATGGCATATTTTGGTTAATTCTTCTTAATTTTCGCAATAATCTGTCAAATTGGCAAGGTCGATTCGGCGACATCCAGTGGTTTTTGTTTGATTTGTGTACGTGGTTCACTATCTTGACAGGGCAAATCAACCCCTCCTTCTCACCTGAAACTGGACGGAATACCATGCTACCAACAGAACTTATGAGCAGCATAGTGGCCAAGGCCAAAAGCCTCAAAAGAACCGTTGTTCTCCCTGATGCAACGGATGAAAGGGCCATACAGGCGGCCCGGATTCTCGCTGACCAGGGGATCGTCCAACCCCTCCTGATAGGCAAAACCGGCGCTATTCAGGATCAGGCAAAAAAGAACGGAACCGCCCTGGGAGGGATTAGAGTCATCGACCCCGAGTTGTCGGATAAGTTGAGCGATTTTTCTCATATCTTCTTCAATCTTCGGAAGGCGAAGGGAATTCAGTTTACAGAGGCACAGAAGACGATGACGAACCCCCTCTTTTTTGGCGCCATGATGGTCAGGGAGGGGATGGCGGACGGCAGCGTCGCGGGATCGCTTTCTACCACCGGGGATGTACTAAGGGCAGGCATACAGGTGATCGGACTTGCCCCAGGTATCACGATTGTTTCGAGCTTCTTCCTTATGGTATTTCCACACCAGGTTTTCTCGTTTGCGGACTGCGCGGTCGTCCCCGATCCTACGGCCGAACAACTTGCGGACATCGGGATTTCGACCGCGGAAAATCACAAGAGGCTCACGGGCGAACAGCCGCGCGTTGCCCTCCTCTCGTTCTCCACAAAAGGGAGCGCCAGCCATCCCCTCGTCGAAAAAGTCCAGCATGCTGCGGAGATATTCCGGAAGAAAAGACCCGATATCCAGATGGACGGAGAGCTCCAGCTTGACGCGGCCATCGTCCCGAAGGTGGGCGCTTCAAAGGCGCCCGGAAGCCCCATCGCGGGGAAGGCGAATGTTCTTATCTTCCCCGATCTGAACGCGGGGAATATCGGGTACAAGCTTGCACAGCGCCTCGGGGGGGCAGAAGCAATAGGGCCGGTCGTCCAGGGCCTCCGCAAGCCCGCATTCGATCTTTCCAGAGGGTGCAGCGTGAGCGATATTGTGAATGTCGCCGCGATCAACGCCGTTGTCGGAAATGCGTGAATCGTCCTTTCCAGGAGTATGATTCGAATAAAACGGTGCCTGTGCGATGACAGGGACCGTGTGATGGAAGTCATCGGCAATTGCGCTTGATGCCGATTGATTGTACAATGGTGTATTAAGGTTGTACGCGCCCCGCTGAGGCCCCCCCCGCGTTCACCCTTTTTTGTTCATTCTCTCCGCGCATCTGTATCTCCAATTTGACCGGCCCAGAAGCGGATGCCCGCTGAATCACTCACGCATCGGAGGGCACTATGACGCCAGCTCGACTTTCCCGGATCATAACAGGACTTCTGATCTTCTTTTCAACGCAAACGGTGTGGACCCAGACATCCTGGACTCCGTATGCCGGAAATCCCCTCCTCACGGGGGGCACACTTGACCCATCAGTAATCTTCGATAGCGTGGCACAGAAGTATTCCCTGTGGTTCGTCACGCCGGCGGGCGCTGTTCGTGAGGGGAGTTCGAGCGACGGCTTCGCATGGACCGTTGCGGACACTCCGGCGTTGCTTTCAGGCTCCGCAGGATCTTATGATCAACTTATAACGTCGGTGTCCGTCGTGAAAAGCCAGGGGCTGTATTTCATGTATTATACCGCATACGGACCTTCGGATTCTTCGACGATCGGACTTGCGACGGCAATCGACGGAGTCCATTGGAAGAAACACCAGAATTCTCCGGTTCTGAGACCCGGAGGTGTTGCGACGTGGGAATATCCCAAGGTCACCGGTGCGCGGGTGACTGTCGCTAACGGGACATTCTATATGATGTATAGTGGTTCTAACGGGACATACCAGGACGCAGGGCTCGCAACCTCGGCTGACGGCCTGACGTGGGTCAGATGTCCTGCGAATCCGCTGCTGGTCCACGGGGATCCCTCATCCCTGGATGGAAGGTACCTCGGTGCCGCGGGGATCGCGTACAGGGACGGCACATTTTATCTGATTTACCGTGCCACAAATTTAGCCGGATTGTCCTCGTATTGCCTTGCGACATCGTCAAACGGGGTACAATGGCAGAAGTACTCCGGAAACCCGATTTATGCTCCTTCGGGATACGGTTGGGATGCATCCCAGATAGGGGGAGGCTCCCTCCTCTGGGCCGAAAACAGGTTCAAGTTCTGGTATTGTGGAACCGCCGGAGATACGTGGTCGACCGGCGTTGCATATCTTTCTCTCGGGAATGTGCAGGCGTTGAGGCCGGTCATAGACACGGCATACGTCATTCCCCGCACGTACTACCAGATCCGGATGACCTGGTTCCGGAGCGTCCTTGACTCTTCCGGGAGCTCCGACCAGGTTACGCAGTACAGCATCTGGCGCCTGGTCCCGGGGAGTGGAACCGCTTCGTCGGGTTCACATCCACCCGCCGATGTTGCCCCCTCGGCCGCGCTCATCAGTCCCCTCTGGGATTTCATCCAGACCGTCCCCGCCGCGGGATTCGGGGAGTATAGCACGGTGATCACTGCGTATGTTGATTACACGGTTCCCGGGACGAAGAACATTCTTATGGTGGCGGCCCACACGAAGAACCTGAATGTCTATCTTTCGGAACCCGACACAGTTCTTGTGGATCCCCCGGGGGTGACCGGGGTGTCAGGAGCGGGACAACGAGTGACGGCGTACTCGCTGGAACAAAACTACCCGAATCCATTTAATCCTTCGACGATGATCAGCTACTCTCTTCCTCGGGCATCAGTGACCAGGCTGTCCGTCTTCAATACGCTCGGGCAGGAAGTCGTGCTCCTTGTGGACGCATTCCAGGATGTCGGTGTGCACGAGGTCCGGTTCGACGCTCGGGGGCTGGCAAGCGGGGTTTATGTGTACCGGCTCAGCGCAGCAGGGTTTGTACAATCCCGCACGCTCCTCCTCCTCCGATAACTACCGGCGGATCTTCGGTTGAATCTCTGATATCTTTGGCCTACTTTCATTCCAATCGGGGCCGGCCCAGTCCGGCCCCTCTCTGTCTTCCCTCTTACGAAAACCGCCTGTCGTCCGGATCGCATGGCACACAAACCTCTTCTCGGCTCTCATATGTCGATCGGCGGCGGAATGTACCGCGCATTCGAGCGCGCTGCCCTCTCAGGTTGTTCGACAATGCAGGTTTTTACGAAGAACAACAACCGGTGGGAAGGCCCGCCGTATTCTGCAGAAGATATTGAACGGTACAGGCATGCCGCTGCCGGCTCATCCGTCGCCCCCGTTCTCGCTCATGCGGCATATCTTATCAACCTCTGTGCCCCCGACGGGGAGGTTCTGAGGAAATCGCGGACTGCGATACGCGACGAACTGAGCCGTTGTGAATCGCTCGGGATACTCGGGCTGATCGTCCATCCCGGCTCACACATGGGGGCGGGCGAAGAGGAAGGGATCAGACGGATCGCAGATTCGCTGAACACGGTGCATGCGGACACGCAGGGATACCGCACGCTCACAATACTGGAGACGACAGCGGGACAGGGGACGGCCGTGGGCTACCGGTTCGAGCACCTCAGGGGCATCATTGACCGGGTGGAGGAACGTGAACGGATGGCTGTCTGCGCAGACACATGCCATCTTTACGCAGCGGGGTACGACATCGGGACGGAACGGGGGTGGGAGGAGACAATGAAAATGCTTGACGAGGTCATCGGCCTCGGCCGCCTTGCCGGAGTCCACGTCAACGATTCCCGGAAGGAGCTGGGCTCACGGGTAGACCGGCATGATCATATCGGGAAAGGAACGATCGGGCTCACGGGATTCCGCATGCTCATGAATGATCCCCGCCTTGCACAGGTGCCCAAAATTCTCGAGACGGAGAAGAGCGAGGACATGCATGAAGACATTGAAAACATGAACACGCTCCGTTCCCTTGTCCACGACGAGGGATAGGATCCCGCCCCCCGCGCTCTCCTGATGGCGATACGCAGGCAACTATTCACTTTTCCAGGATCGGATCATGAAGTCACGGATTCTCTTTGTGCTGCTTGTGTGCCTGCCGTGTTTCGGATTCTCCCAGTCGGTCTTCCCGGTGCGCAATGAAGGGGAGGAACCCAGCCGCGATTATCATGTCATTCATTACAGAATCGAGGTCTCGTTCGACGAGGCCGCGAAGTCCGTGAGCGGCACGACCACAACGACACTCACCCCGTTTCTCCCCGGGCTTACCACGATCGAACTCGATGCCGAAAAGCTCATCGTCCTCAGCGTGACGCTCGGGAAAACACCCCTTCGCTTTACCGTTCTTCCGAAGAAGCTTGCGATCACCCTCGACAGACCCCACGATCCGGGGGACACGCTGACGGTTTCCGTGACGTACACCTGCACGCCGAACCGCGGACTGTACTTCATTCAGCCCGATTCCAGCTACCCGGACAAGCCGTGGCAGATCTGGTCACAGGGGGAGGACATGGACAATCATTTCTGGTTCCCGTGCTATGATTTCCCGAACGACATGGCAACCAGCGAAATGATCGCGACTGTCCGTAGCCCGTATGTTGCCCTCTCGAACGGCCGGCTCGTGGAGGTGAAAGAGGACAGGGGAAAGAAGACGAAGACCTTCCACTGGCGGCAGGACATTCCTCATGCTTCGTATCTCATCAGCCTCGCCGCCGGCGCTTATGCCATCCTGAAGGACTCGGCGGGCGGCATCCCCCTTGAGTATTACGTCTACCCGGAACAGACGGCCGACGCAAGGGCCTGTTTTGCGAGCACACCCGACATGGTGAAGTGGTTCGGCGAAAAGATCGGCTATAAATACCCCTGGGCGAAATATGCCCAAGTCCTGATCAGTGATTTTGTGGAGGGGGGGATGGAGAATGTCAGCGCCACGTCGCTGGCGGACTATGCCGCAGTCTACGACGCACGGGCACGGGTGGATGAGCCGCCGACAAGCCTTATCGCGCATGAACTTGCTCACCAGTGGTGGGGAGACGTTGTGACGTGCAGGGACTGGCGCCATCTCTGGCTGAACGAGAGCTTTGCGAGCTATTTCGATCCGCTGTGGCACGAGCATGCGCTGGGGCGGGACGAGTTCGATTACATGATGTTCAATGCGCAACAGGGGGGGATCCACTCCGACAGGCACACCGGGCGCAAGCCCATCGTGAGCGTCGGGTCTTTCGGCGCGAACATTTACCCGCGGGGGGCTTCCGTGCTTCACATGCTCCGATTCGTGCTGGGCGACAGGCTCTTCTGGAAGGCCCTTCATCATTACATCGTGAAATACCAGCACACGCCCGTCGAGACGAACGATCTGAAAACCGCCATCGAAGAGGCGACGGGACAGAACCTGTACTGGTTTTTTGACGAGTGGGTCTACAGGGCCGGGTACCCGGTCTTCGACCTCTCGTACGACTGGAGCGATTCCGCGCATACGGTGCTCCTTCACGTCCGACAGACACAGAAGACGGACAGCCTGACCGGCGTTTTCCGCACCCCGGTTGACGTCGAGGTGACAACGCCCGAAGGGGGGACAACACAAAGGTTCAATATCTTCAGCCTTGATACCACGCTTGCGGTCCCGGCGCCGTCAAAACCCCGTCTTGTGATTTTCGACAGGGGGAACTGGATTCTGAAAGAGTTGAAATGGACCAAGTCCGCCGAGGAGTGGACGTATCAGGCGGAACACGCCCCGGGGATCGTGGACAGACTGCGTGCCGTTCAGGAACTGTCGGAGATGAAGAACAACGCATCATACATTCCCACCGTCGCCCGGATCACCCGGGAAGATCCTTTCTGGGCGGTTCGCCGGGAGGCCGTGCTTGCCCTTGACAAGATCGACTCCGCCGGCACCGACGGGAAGCGTCAGATCGCGACCGCCCTGGTGGCTGCGGCCGGGGATAGACACGCGGCCGTTCGCCTTGCCGCAGTGACACAACTCAGGGACTACCAGGAGGATCGTGTGATCGCCGCGCTGCATGACGCCCTCAAGGATTCGAGCTACCGGGTCGTCGCAGCGACGCTCGGATCGATCGCAAAGGCCGATTCCGCGAATGCAGGCCGGCTGCTTCTTCCGTTTGTTGACGTCCCGTCGCACCGGAATATCATCGCCGCGTCGGCACTCCGTGCTCTCGGCTCTGTTGACTCTCTCCGGGGCGTGACGCTCGCTCTTGCAAGAGGGAGGAACGGCCAGCCGCAGGAATTGCGGTTCGCCTCCCTCGGAATCCTCTCCCGATACGGAAAAGGAAGGAAGGATGCCGTTCATCTTCTGGAATCGATTGCGCTCGAGAAGGAGTCGTTCGTGCGAGGCTACGCAATCCGGCTCCTAGGCGATTTCGGCGACCCGGAGGCAATACCGCTCCTGGAAAAAATAGCCGCAGACACCGCCGACAGGTCGTCACCGCAGGCAAAGACAAGCGTCGAGAAGCTACGGAAGAGCGCCGGGGAGAAGAAGTAGACCGGGCGATCCCGTTCAGGCGTGCGGGGCCCGCACGCCGCCGAGGATTCTCGCCGGAAGCGTTATCAGAACCCTGAAGAGTTCAAATACCGCGTCCATCGTTATCCCCAGAAGTCTGAAGGGAATCGAGAGAAGCCAGACGACCGGATACAGGACGAGCGCAATGAGAGCCAGGGGCCAGCAGAAGAGCAGAAGAATCATCCAGAGGAGAAATTTCGTCATTGTGGGCCTCCACCAATTGTGTACGACGGAACTGCCCGCAGGTTGCGCATGCCCGCGGAATTCTCGGGGAATCTCCCCCTCCGTCGCTCCCCAGGCCATCGGCTCCTGTTTTCCACCGAGTGTTTGCCGCCATTCACCGAACCGGGTGTCACATCGGAACGGGAAACCACGTATGTTTATCCGGGAGTCACACACTACGGAGGATCGCTCATGGATGCCCGGAAAACGTTCAGCGCACACATCGTTATCGGATCATTTCTTCTTCTTGCCGGCGGGTCACTGCTTCTTGAAAACTTCGGCCTGATCGACATCGGACCGCTGTGGAGGTTCTGGCCCCTCATCCTTATCGGACTGGGAATAGCCAAAATAAGTGATGCGGCGTCCCGCCGCGAGCAGGGAGCGGGGGTCTGGCTGCTCCTTCTCGGCCTCTGGTTCATGGTTTCGATCTTTCAAATCGGGGGGTTGACGTTCGGCGATACCTGGCCGGCAATACTTATCGCGCTCGGAGCCTCAATGATCTGGAAGAGCCTCCCCGGATTCCCGACACTGCATCAGGAAAAGGAGCACGCCCATGGAGCGTAACCGGAGGTTCTCTCTCAGCGGTCAGGCCGTTATGGGAGGCGCGGCCGTCCTTATCGGAATATTCCTCCTTCTTGACAACCTCGACGTTCTCGACGCACGACTCTATCTCCGGTTCTGGCCCCTGATCCTCGTTGCCATCGGCGCAGTCAGGATCGCAAACTCCGGCCACCGCGGAGGCCGCTTCGTGGGACTCGTCCTCATTCTTGTCGGGGGGGTGCTTCTCATACGCGAGCTCGGATTCACGTACATCGGCTTTCAGGAACTCTGGCCGCTGATACTTGTGGTGCTCGGCCTCAGCATGCTGATGGGGGGGTCCATACGGGGGAAGATTCAGGGAGATGCCGGGGCATCCTTGAATTCGCGTTTGTTTGTTAATGCCTTCGCTGTCCTCGGCGGTGTCCAGCAATCGAACAACTCGCAGGATTTCCGCGGAGGTGAATCGAGCGCCATTATGGGGGGGTGCGAGATCGACCTCCGGCAGGCCTCCATCGCCGGGGAAGAAGCCGTCATCAGTACGTTTGCCATGTGGGGCGGGATCAAGATAAAAGTCCCGACCGCGTGGAATGTCATCGTTCAGGGCGTTCCTTTCCTCGGGGGATTCGACGACAAATCCGCGAAGCCCTCCGACCCGGCAGCCAAACGCCTTGTCGTGCGGGGGACCGCAATCATGGGGGGTGTGGAGGTGACGAACTAGTGCGGGTGACGCGCGGAGTTCCCCAGGCACGTCTCACACCCGGCGTATCGCGGCAGGGTCATGCATCCCATACTTAAGGACCGCCGTGCACTCGCACTCTATCTTCTCGCGTGGCTCGGTCCGGGCCTCACACTCGCAGTTCTCCTCGTAACGACGGTGAAGGCGCCCTGGAGCGGGGCGCTCTTCTTTTCACTCCCCGTGACGATCGTCTATGCCTTCATGTCTCTTTCCGCGTGGTATGTCTGCCGCGCGTTTCCGCTCCCCGGCACTGACATCGCCAAGACGCTCCTCTCTGTTCTCATTGCCGCCGTCCTCTCGAGCGGGCTCTGGCTTGCGGCGTGCTATGGCTGGGCTTCGGGACTCCAGCGGATGGAGCCCGGACTTGCGCCGGGGGAGAGATACGCGGATGCTGTTCCCCTTCTCGCGTCATTCGGCGTCGGACTCTTCCTCATCGCCGCAGCCGTCCATTATCTCATTGCATCACAGGAGGCGGCCAGGCGCATAGAGAGGAACGCTCTTGAGCTCCAGGTTCTTGCGCGGGACGCCGAACTGAAGGCGCTGCGGGCCCAGATCGACCCCCACTTCCTCTTCAACAGCCTGAATTCCATCAGCGCGCTGACGAGCTCGGACCCTCCCGCGGCGCGCACGATGACGCTGATGCTCGCCGATTTTCTCCGGATGGGGATGAACTACGGAGCCCTGGAGATGATCAGTCTCGAGCAGGAGATGGCCATGGTCCGGCATTTTCTTGAAATCGAGCGGGTCCGCTTCGGGAACCGCCTCACCGTCAGGTTCGATCTGGATGAGGGGACGCAGCAGGTGCGGGTTCCCCCCCTGCTGCTGCAGCCCCTTGTCGAGAACGCCGTCAACCACGGAATCGCCCAGATTCCGGGCGGCGGCCTGGTTCATGTGTTCGCCGAGAATGACGGCGCGTCTCTTCGGCTCACCGTCAGGAATCCAGCGGATCCCGATCGAGTGAGGCCGCGCGCGGGAGGGATCGGTCTTCACATCGTCCGTCAGAGGCTGGAGCGAATGTATGGAGGGGAAGGCAGGCTCGACGTTCAGGAATCGGCCGGGGAGTTTCTCGCCACGATCACGATCCCGCATCACACCTGATCCCCGGCCCACACTGACGGCCGGGGCAAAATGAACAATGACAAGGAGGAGATCTTCTGATGCGCGTTATGATCGTCGACGACGAGGACCTGGCGCGCGACATCGTCCGGGAGTACCTGGCATCCTATCCCGGTTTCGAGATCGTCGGAGAATCCTCCAACGGCTTCGACGCCGTCCAGGCTATATCCGAACTGCAGCCCGACCTCCTCTTTCTGGATGTTCAGATGCCGAAGCTCAACGGGTTTGAAGTCCTTTCGCTCCTCGATGTCAGGCCGAAGATCATATTTGTCACGGCGTACGATTCGTATGCGATCAAGGCCTTCGAGGTCAATGCCGTCGACTATCTCCTGAAGCCGTTCAGCCGGGAGCGCTTCGGCCAGGCGCTCATGCGCGTGACGGGAACAGACGCGGCCGCAGCGCACGACGACATCGACACACTGATTCGCAGCAACCGTTTACCGGCCGCGCCCGTCGAGCGTATCCTGGTCCGGGACGGGACCAGGGTGCACGTCATCCCCGCCGAATCGGTGGACCACATTGAAGCGCAGGATGACTATGTGACGATTTATGCCGCGGGGAAGAAGTATCTCAAGCTCGAGCGTCTCTCCGACCTGGAGACCTCGCTGGACAACCGCAGGTTTGTCCGGATCCACCGGTCACACCTCGTCAATATTGAACGCCTCGTCCGTCTCGAAACATACGCGAAAGACAGCCGGATCGTCATTCTGACAGACGGAACGAAACTGCCGGTAAGCCGTTCCGGATATGAAAAGCTGAAGGGGCTCCTGTAGCGGCATGGGCTTCCTGCTTGCAAGTCATCCCCCGTCTCGGTAGATTCATCCCGGGAGGATTCGTTCCGTGTCCACTGCATCACAACGCAAAGCACTCGTCACCCGCGCAGTACAGGCGAAGACTCGCGCGTACGCACCGTACTCACGGTTCCGTGTCGGCGCTGCGGTTCTTGCGGATGACGGGACGATTATCGAAGGATGCAACGTCGAGAACAGCTCCTATTCGCTGACGATCTGCGCGGAACGAAACGCCGTCTTCCAGGCCACGGCAAAAGGAAAGACCAGTCTCCGTGCAATCGCAATCGCTTCCGATGATCGGGCGTTTCTTCCCCCCTGCGGGGCCTGCAGGCAGGTCCTCTCGGAGTTTAACCCTGCGATGGAAATCATACTGACGACCGTCGACGGAAGGACAAAACTCACCTCTCTGGCCCGACTCTTCCCCATGCCGGCAGACCTGAAGAAACTCGCCCGGCCCCGATCCGTCAAACGACCGTAGTCCGCAGGAGCGACGGCGTGCCCCCAAGCATCAGCGCGACAGGGAGAAACGGCCGCCGGTATCTCCGCCCTGCGGCACTGACGGCCGTCATTTTTTTCAGCGTTTCCGGAGGCCCGTACGGGCTGGAGCCCGTCGTAAACCAGGTGGGCGGACGGAACGCGCTCCTCCTTGTGGTCTTCGCCCCGATCCTGTGGGCTGTCCCCGTTATCCTGATGGTTCTGGAGCTCAACAGCATGATGCCCCGGAACGGAGGATACTATCAGTGGGTGAAAAGCGGGCTGGGGCCGATGTGGGGGTTCTTTGAGGGGTGGTGGACGTGGCTGTATATGTTTGTCGATCTCGCGATCTACCCGGTCCTTTTTGTCGAGTACACCGCGTATTTCTTTCCGGCAATTGCAGGATTCCGGTATCCCCTCTGCCTCGCCATTATCTGGAGCTGCACCGGCCTCAATCTTCTCGGCATCCTCCCGGTCGGCCGGAGTTCCGTCGCATTGGGCTCGGCCGTTATGGTCCCTTTCATCGTCCTCTTCGCAGCCGCGTTCCGCAACGGCATCTCCCTGCATCCCGCAGCGACGGCGGCGGGTTCTTCCACGTCAATCCCAGCCGCCGGCCTGGGGCTTCTTACCGTTATGTGGAATTACCTCGGATGGGACAACGCATCGACGTTTGCGGAAGAGGTTGACCGCCCCGTCCGTTCGTACCTTGTTTCCATCGCCTGGGCGTTCGTGCTGATCCTTGTCACTTACACGTTGTCGATCCTGGCGGCCGTGCAGAGTGACCTCGATCCCGCGACGCTTGAGCGGGATGGATTTCCTTCGCTCGGCTTTCAGATCGGCGGTGGAGCCCTTGCGGGGCTCCTCGCAGCCGGAGGAATGGCAAGCGCGCTCGGCCTCTTCGTCTCCAACCTTCTTTCCGTGTCGCGCCTTCCGAAGGCCATGTCGGACGACGGATATCTCCCTTCGGTTCTCCGGAATGTCGACGCCAGACGGGGAACTCCCCCGGTCTCGATCATCGCATGCGCGATCGCCGTGAGCGGCCTCGTCCTCTGGCATTTCGAAGATCTTCTGATCATCGATATTGTGCTGTACGGTTGCGCCCTCTTTCTGGAGTTCTTTGCGCTCATCGGACTCCGGCGGAGCAAGCCGGCGTTGGATCGGCCATTCCGAATCCCCCTTTCCCGGGCGGGCCTTGCGGCAATGACGTCGTTCCCCCTTTTCTGCTTTCTTGCCGGGATAGCGGCGGTCGCGTCGGGACAGGGTGTTCACACTCCCGCCTTTCTCTTCGCCCTTGGATCCCTCGCGAGTGCCCCCATTGCGTGGCAGGCGGCGCGGAGGTGAAGTCGCGGCTGAGCCTGATGAGCCCGCATCCCTTGCTTTTCCTTCGCCGGTATCCTTACTTACAGTGTGATTGTCGTTCAACAGGCCCGCGCGCTCTTCAGAATCTCGCGCGGCGCGTTCAACCGGAGGCAATATGGAGAATGGCGGTGAGTCCCCCCTGGCTGTGCTTCTTGCCGGACACGTGCGGGAGGGAACGCTGTACGAAAAGGGCTCCGGCGGCTGGGTAACCTGCTTCGCGTGCGGCCACCGGTGCAGGATTCCGCCGGGAAGGAATGGGATCTGCAGGGTGAGGTTCAACGAGGAGGGCATTCTGAAAGTCCCCTTCGGCTACGTCGGGGGTCTGGCGATCGATCCTGTTGAAAAGAAGCCGTTTTTTCACGCCCTCCCCGGTTCACCTGCGCTGAGCTTCGGGATGCTCGGTTGCGACTACAGGTGCGGCTATTGTCAGAACTGGATAACATCACAGGCCCTGCGCGATCCCAACGCCGTCGCCCCTGTCGAGATTATAAGTGCAGGTGATATCGTCTCTCTCGCCCTCCGGCGCCGCATTCCAATCCTCACGAGCACGTACAACGAACCTCTGATCACATGTGAGTGGGCCGCAGAAATATTTTCTCTGGCCCATCCGCACGGCATCCGCTGCTCGTTCGTGTCCAACGGTAACGGGACCCCGGAGGCGCTCGAATTCCTCCGTCCTTATATTGACCTGTACAAAGTCGACCTGAAGAGTTTCCGTCAAAAGAATTACCAGCAGCTCGGCGGAAGACTGGACGGGGTGCTCAGGACAATCGAGGCGCTTCACACGATGGGCATATGGGTCGAGATTGTCACGCTCGTGGTTCCGGGGTTCAATGACTCGGAGGAAGAACTCACCGACATTGCCGGCTTTATTGCTTCGGTGTCCCGCGACATACCGTGGCATGTTACAGCATTCCATCAGGATTACAGGA
The DNA here is from genome assembly GCA_003157485.1 of Ignavibacteriota bacterium. Lineage (GTDB taxonomy): Bacteria > Bacteroidota > Ignavibacteria > UBA10030 > UBA6906 > Fen-1273. Next base: position 38,429 of record PMJQ01000099.1, on the reverse strand, counting down.
TGTCTGATCGTGACCCCACACCTGCCCGAGCACTCGTGCGCACCGCTGAAATCGGAAGAAAAGCGGGCCTGCACTTTGTCTATGCCGGGAATTTGCCGGGGAGAGTGGGCCGGTACGAGAACACCTATTGCCCTTCCTGCGATGAGCTTCTTATAGAACGCTCCGGGTATTCAATACTCCGGAATGCTTTACAGGACAGCTCATGCCCCCGGTGCCAGAGCAATATCCCGGGAATCTGGGTGTAGAATGGGCTGTTTTCGGGTGTAATTCTTACATTCTCCATGCCGATTTTACCTCCTTTCAGCGCCAACCCCCTCAAATCGGCCTGGATCAGTGACTTACCGACCTGGCGCGTCATTTGTGCAACACATGTGTGTTGAGGTATATCTATTCATCCGGACGTCGATTGTCCGGAGGGATCTTTTTTTCTAAAAAGGCGTCGTAGTTATTGACATGTTTTCGTGATTATTCATAACTTTGGCGTGCGGCTCTAAGGACGTTGGTCAGAGAAAATCTCACTGTAGCGCCCATCTTGTTCATCATGACACACGGCAGCTTGCGGAGGGGGATGATATGAATTCACCATTAAATGAAGTCTCTTTCGAGGACCGCCTGAGGGAAGTCTTTGAAAAAACAGATTCCCGCGAATACGCCGAGGCACTCGATGCACTTGAGCTGGCCCGGTCTGCCGATCCCGAGAATATATACATCTCCGCCCTCAAGCGTCAGCTCGACGCGCTTCTTTCCCTCTCACAGGCAGACGCACTCGGCGAAGACCAGCGTCATGATCTGATGGAGCCGATGCCGGGAATAATCGACTGTGCAATACGCGACGCACACCGGCAGCGGCGAACGGGAACCACAGGTTTCTCCCCTGCCCGGCCCGCCGAGGAAGCGACGGACGCCGCGGCGGCCGCTCACACAACGGAGAACACGCCGGAACAGAGTGCGGACCCCGGGGACGTGCAGAAAGAACTTGAGGCGTTGAAGCTTCTGTATTTCCAGAGAGCGAGCAAGTTCGTCATGAAAGGGGAATATGAGCAGGCACTCGCGGAGGTGCGCCGGGTGTTCGTCGTCGATCCCGAGAACACGATAGCAAAAGAGTACGCATCCCGCGTCGAGCACCTGATTCAGCATGCACGGGCCCTCGCCGCGGAGCCCGTACCCCCCGCGGACGCCGTCGGGCAGAACCCTCGGTCGATTCAGGGCGAAACGCCCGAGGAGCCTGAACCGCAACAGGATGAGAATCGCCATGTGCACGCTGAACGGTCGACGGCATGGGACAATGAATTTGTTGCACCGAAAACTCCCGCTCCTCTTCCCCGCTACCGGCCGACTCCTCCGAGTTCCCGGCAGACCGTCGCTTACGGGGACAGTCTTGCGGTTTCCCTTTCGGCTTCCCCGGACGACGAGGAGGCATATGAAAAACCGGGGAAGAAGAAATCAAAGGTCTTCCTCCTTCTTGCGACTGTGATACTCACGCCCCTTCTCGCAGGGGCTGCGGTCGCTATTTTCTCTACGAAGAACCCCTCCCGGAACGATGTGATGGCCAGAGCGGGCCAGACGCAGGCGCGCATCCAGGAGCAGTCTCAGAATCCTACTCCTTCAGCCGTCCAGGCCACGATCGGTGCGCCGCAGAGCAGGATGCTGGAACAGCCCGTCACAGCGAAAGAGGACCCTGCGCACGTCGCGGCCGCTCCCGCGCTGAAGAGCGAGCCGGCCCCGATCGAACAGAAGGAAAACACCGATCCGCCCCCGGTGAAAACGGCAGGATCAACGGCCCCGCTTCAGGCAAATGCCGCCGTGAGCGAACCCGTGACAATTCCAGCTCCCGCAGCCGAAATTATTCCGCCGCCACAGCCCGTGGCGCATCCGACGGAGCCGCCCCGTCCATCGACGCCGGCATTCGTCCCGGTGGAGAAGGACCCCCAGATCGTGAAGCTCGAAAAACCCGAATTCCCGTCGTTCGTGTGGAAGATGGGTATCGAGGGACAGGTTGTCGTGCGCGTGCTTATCGACATAAACGGGAAGCCCCTCGACTCCCAGATACTGAAGAGCACAAATCCCATATTTGAACAATCCGTGATCGATGCGGTGATGAAATCGCAATTTGCGCCAGCCCGGATGGGGCAGGGGCCGGTCGCGGCGTGGCTTACGATCCCCTTCAAGTTCAAGCAGCCGAATTAGATTATAGATTCCCGTCCCGTTTTCCGTATATTGGGACGTGGGGCTGATTCCGAATATCACACTTGTTATTTCTGTGTACAACAAGCCGGAGGTCCTCCGGCTTGTTCTTGCCGCTTGCGCACGCCAGTCTTTCCCCAATTTTGAGATCATCATCGCAGACGACGGCTCCGGCACAGCGATCCGCGACGTCGTTGCCGGTGCGCTCCGGAGTTCTCCTCAGCCCATTCTCCATCTCTGGCATGAAGACAGGGGTTGGCGGAAAAACGTCGTCCTCAACAACGCGATACACGCTTCGCGGGGCCGCCATCTTGTCTTCATCGACGGGGACTGCATCCCGTCCCGCCACTTTCTTCATGATCACTGGAATGAACGCGAAGACCGCCGCGTGCTTCTCGGAAGGCGCGTCGAAACAAGCGAGCGCTGGTCCCGGGAGCTGACGCTCCGGCAGGTGGAAACGGGGGAGTTTGAACATCTCGGTCTCCGCGAGATCTATGACGGATTCACCGGCCGGTCGCTCCGCGTGGAGGATGGGATACGAATGCCGGGCCTGTTTCTCCGGCGACTTCTGCTGCGGAACGTCAGGGGAATGCTCGGGAGTAATTTCTCGGTTGCGCGGGAGGAACTTGTAGCGATTAACGGGTTTGACGAGCTGTACGACGGACCCGGATGCGGTGAGGATTCCGACATTCAGTTCCGGCTTTCACTCAACGGCGTATCCGGAAAATCGCTAAGGAATCTCGCCATCCAGTACCATGTCTGGCACCCCCGTACGAAGGTGTCGGACGCCTGCTGGGATAGGTTCGAAATGATAAAGAGAACCCGGAACACGCGGTGTCTGGTGGGGCTGGAGCAGCACCGGACTCCGGCATGATCGGGTGGCGCACGTAGAGGGGCGGTTCAGGTTCCAGGATCGAGAGGGCGGGCGACAATAATGCCGGTCTGTTGCTCGTGGCGGTGCAGGTACCCGGCAATCGACCTTGACGTGTATTGCACCCGTTCCCCCACATTCGGCGCGTGCAGCAGCCGCGTTGTTCCCCCCTCCCGCACCGCTATGGCGGTGTGGGAAACATCGAGACCGGCCACGGACGTTGTCACAGCAATGATGTCGCCGCTCCGTATCTTCCCCTCTATTCCCGCTACATTCTCCTTCGGCACGAAGTAACGCGGAACCGCCGCCAGTCTTTTCTCTATGGCGGCGATTCCATCGAAGGCATCCCGGGAAGCGAGACGGGGATATGCTTCCCTGTGCGCAGACATGAAATTCAGCCGCCGCGTGTCCCTGTGCCCTCCGAGCTCCACGGTCACGTTTTTCAGAACCTTCTTCTGCTCGTTATCGGCGATCCATTCACTGAAATAGTGCAGGCGGCTCGGATACCCCCGGATGATCCCGGATCTGTACCGGATGAGCTGAAGCTGGGCGCAGTATCCCTCTGTCGAGCGGATGTTGAGCTTGATGGCACGCGCCAGGGCCAGGCTGGACTCACACAGCGTGACGCAATCGAATTCCCGCAAATCGACAACGAGATGTTCCTCCCCCTCTTCCTCCAGCGTGTTCGCTCCGTAGGGTCGCCCCAGAAAACTCCTTCCCATCTCCGCGACGAGCTCCCCTTCAGGAAGTTGGGAGAGGTCTCTTTTCGTCCCGAGCCGCTCGAGTATTATTGCTTCGTCCGCGGGGAGGAGTTTCTCCTGCGTCAGGGAACGTGCCCCCCCCCGCCGGAGAATGAATGGGAATGCGGCGGCAAGCAACGCCGCCCTCCGAAGGAACAATCTCCGTGAAACCTCGGAGCGGTTCACCGTGGGATCAGAATGGCTGTTCCTCAGGGCTGACCTGGACGTCTTCGAAGCTCGGAAGCGCCAGATTCTCAAACCGGGCGTAGCGCCGGACAAAGGCCAGGGACACGTCATCGACGGGACCGTTCCGTTGTTTGCCGATGATGATTTCCGCTTTCCCCTGGAATTCTTCCATCTTGTCGGATTTCGGATCCGTGTACATTTCGGGACGATGCACGAACGCCACGACGTCTGCGTCCTGTTCGATTGCTCCCGATTCACGGAGATCCGAGAGGATGGGACGCTTGTCGGTCCGTCCCTCCACAGCGCGGCTAAGCTGGGAAAGTGCGATCACCGGAATATCGAGCTCTTTCGCGAGGCCCTTCAGCGACCGGGAGATTCCGGAGATCTCCTTTTCCCTGTTTTCCGCGTTCTTCGGTCCCTGCATGAGCTGGAGATAGTCAATGATAATAAGCCCCACATTGTGTTCGGCCTTCAGCCGCCGGGCTTTTGCACGGAGCTCGAGTATCCCGAGTCCGGCAGTGTCATCGATGAATATGCTGGCCTTGGCAAGACGTCCGGCTCCCATGCTCAACCTCTTCCAGTCATCTTCAGGAAGCCGCCCCGTCCGGACTGCGTGGGCATCCACGCGTGCTTCGGCGCAAAGGAGCCGCATGACAAGCTGTCTCGTCGACATCTCCAGGGAGAATATGCCGATCGTTGTGGGTTTACTCCGGTGTGTCGTGGCGTTCGCCGCCAGGGAAAGCGCGAATGCGGTCTTCCCCGCACTCGGCCTGCCGGCAATGATAATCAGATCGGACTTCTGCCACCCGCCGGTCAGGTTGTCGAGGTCCCGGAACCCTGTCGGCACTCCCGTCACTCCTTCGTGCTTGCCGTGGATGCTCTCCAGCATCTCCAGCGTGTCATGAACCGCACGGTCCATCGACACGAAATTCCGCTTCAACCGCCATTCCGAAATTTTGAATATCGCCTGCTCCGCCTGGTCCAGCAGGTCGAAGGCGTCCTCGGACTGGCTGTACGCCCGTCCTGCGATCCCGCTCGTCTCCGCAATCAGCCGCCGCATAAGCGCTTTCTCGAGAACGATGCGGGCGTGGTACTCCACGTTTGCGGCAGAGGTGACCTTCATTGTCAGCTCGACCAGGTACGCCTCGCCCCCGGCAGTATCAAGCTGTCCCTGCCGTCGGAGCTCTTCCGCGACCGTAATCACGTCGGCCGGTTCGCTTCGTTCAAACAGAACGACGATCGCCCTGAATATCCGTCGGTTGCGCTCGGCGTGAAAGGCCTCCTCGTCGAGAACTTCGATCACCTTTGAGACCGCCTCTTTCTCAAGGAGCATCGCCCCGAGCACCTGTTCCTCGATCTCCACGGCCTGCGGGGGCACGCGTCCCTCGGACACCACCCTCTCCGCAGGCATGTCCGTCCGTCGAATCATCCCGTCTGCCATACGCTCCGTTCCCTATCGTTCCTGTGCAACGAGCTCGTCGTGAAGCTTCCGTACAGCTTGGACATCCTCCCAGGTCGGACGTTTCCAGTTCGGATTCCGCAGCAGCGCCGCCGGATGGTATGTCACCATAAGGGGGGTTCCTTCATACCGGAGTACTCTCCCCCGCAGCCGTCCCAGGCTTTCGGTCGTCCCGAGAAGGTTTTCCGCCGCCGTGAGGCCGAGAGCCAGAATCACTTTCGGGCGGACGAGTGCGATCTGCTTCCGGAGGTACGGGATGCAGAGATCAACCTCCTCCGCGAGGGGCTTCCTGTTGCCGGGTGGACGGCACTTCAGGATATTGCAGATGTAGACCTCTTCCCGCTTGAACTTGATCGCTTCAAGGATTTTGTTCAGAAGCTGGCCAGCCCTCCCGACGAACGGTTCTCCCTGTGCATCCTCATCCGCGCCCGGCGCCTCGCCGATGACCATCAGTGTCGCCGCGGGGTTTCCCGTCCCGAAGACGAAGTTCGCGCGGGTGTGCCCGAGGGGGCATTTCACGCATGAACAGATGGCGTCGTGAAGCCCCCGGAGTGTCTCCGCGTTCCCCCACGATTCGTCCGTAATCGCATCTGGACCGGGGAGAGGCGTTTCAAAGAGCGCCGGTTCGTCCGGGGGCTGCTTTTGTTCTGGCTTTGATCGTGTCATTGTCGTCTTTCCCGGGGGAGCAGGGTCAATGAAAAGCGCGTCTCCAAAGAGTTCCTGTTCCCCTTCAAGAAACCCGCGAATATCCCCGAGGAGATCCGCCGTTGAAGGCCGCACCGGGTTCATCGAAGCCCCTTAAGGGCCCGCGAGAGGAGCGCGTTGGCAACGTCGATTTTCGACATGAGGGGAAATTCTTCGACCTTTCCCGACGCCGTGATCACGGTGACTACATTTGTGTCTGTACTGAACCCTGCACCCTCTACAAGTGGATTGTTGAGAACGACGATGTCAAGGTTCTTTGAGGCAAGCTTTTTCCTGGCGTTTTCGACACCGTTCTCCGTCTCAAGCGCGAATCCAATGATCATCTGGCCGGTCTTTTTCGCTCCGGCGGCTTCCAGAATGTCCGGGTTTTCGAGAAGCTCGAGTACGAATTTTCCCCCCGGTTTCTGTTCCCGTTTGATTTTTTGCTGCGACGAACGGGCCGGCGCGAAGTCCGCAACCGCCGCAGTCATAATGAGCAGATCCGTGGCGGGGAACTCCGCCATTACCGCCGCGTTCATTTCCCGTGCCGTCGACACGTCAAGGCGCCTGACATTCCGGGGAGTGCTCAGGCTCACCGGCCCGCTGATAAGCGTCACGTTCGCACCGCGCCACGCCGCCGCCGCCGCAATGGCAAACCCCATTTTGCCGCTTGAGCGATTGCCGATGAACCGGACCGGATCGATCGGCTCATGTGTCGGCCCCGCGGTCACGAGCACATTCTTCCCCGCCAGATCGCGTCGGGAGTTGTTGAGGGATTTCACGACTTCGTCGAACAGCCGTACCGCCTCCGGCATACGCCCGGAACCGGAGAGCCCGCTCGCAAGCTCACCCGAGTCAGCTTCCAGCACGGTACACCCCGTTTCCCGAAGGAGGGCGATATTCTTCCGCGTCGTTTCGTTAAGGTACATGTCGACGTCCATTGCGGGTGCGATAATGAGCGGGCAGCGGAGGGCGAGCACAAGCGTCGTCAGAAAATTGTCGGCCTCGCCGTGAGCGATCTTCGCAATGGTGTTGGCGGTAGCCGGGGCGATCAGCATGACGTCGCCCCAGAGGGCCAGGTTAATGTGCCGGATTGGCTGATGTGGCGGCTGATCTGGCGAGGGGGGGAACATATCGATGATGACTTCACGTTTTGACAGAGTCGTCATCGTCAACGGCGTGATGAACTGCGTGGCGGCACGTGTCATGACAACCTGCACTTCTGCGCCGGCACGGACGAACTCCCGCACCAAAAATGCGGTTTTGTATGCAGCAATCCCCCCGGTTACCCCCAGGAGTATCCGCTTGCCGGTCAGCATGGCCCGATTGTCGGTTACTCTTCGTCCTCCGCAGGCTCCTCCACCGCATCCTCTTTGGGCGGCGGCACTTCCTTCACCTCGTAATGCCATCCGAGTTTTGTCGACATAAGCTCGTCAAGGGCGGTGTCCGTCGGCTTCGGACGCTTTTCGAATTCGAGGCTCACCTTCAGTTGATCGGGGTTGATGTCGTTTTCCTCGGTCTCTGATTCGGTTTTCGTGGCGAACATCTCGACGCGCTGGTTGAACTCGATCTTGATGTCTTCGTTGATCTGCCGTGCCCGTTTTGAGGCGGCGACAATGGATTCGTGGACGTTTTTCCCTTCCTGGTTGAAGAATTCAAGGTCGATCGGTTTGATGCCCATACGCCGTGCTCCCTCTTCTAGTTGATCTGTAGGTATCTGCTGACAATCGTGTTGACCTCCGCCACCGCGCGCGGGAGGTCGTCGTTGACAACCTGGTGATCGAATTGCGCCCCGAGCTCCAGCTCCAGCGGTGCCCGTGCCATGCGCTGAGACACCGCGGCGTCGCTTTCGGTTTTCCTGTTGCGAAGTCTTTCGTTCAGTGTCTGAAGGCTGGGGGGACGTATGAAGATCAGGAGCGATTCCGGGTACGCCTTCCGCACGGAAATGCCCCCCTTCACGTCGATATCAAAGAGGATGTGCCGTCCCTCGTCCAGCGCCCGGTCCACTTCCCGGTGGAGCGTGCCGTACAGATTGCCGTAGATCTCTTCCCATTCCACGAACTCCCCCGCCCCGATCCTCCGCAGGAACTCTTCCCTCGTGAGAAAGAAGTAATCTCTCCCGTCTATTTCTCCGTCACGAACGGGGCGCGTCGTCGCGGAGACGGAAAACCGAAGCGTGGGATGGGCATCGAGTATCGCCCGGGCAATCGTCGTCTTGCCGGCGCCGCTGGGGGCCGAGATCACAACAAGTTTCCCCCGTGCCATGGACGTTATTCGATGTTTTGCAGCTGTTCCCTGATCTTCTCCAGTTCCTCTTTCATGTTCACAACGATGTGCGCGATCTCCGTAGCATTGGATTTCGAGCCGATCGTGTTCGCCTCCCGGTTCATCTCCTGGATGAGAAAATTGAGTTTTCTTCCTGCGGGCTCGGGAAGGGCTAGGGCTTCCAGAAAGAACTTGTTGTGGCTCCTGAAACGGACGCACTCTTCCGTCACATCGAGCCTGTCCGCCAGCAGCGCCAGTTCCATTTCAAGCCGGCCTTCATCGACGGGGGTTTTCTCGACGAGCTGAGTCACCCGTTCACGAAGCCGAACGCGTTCAACGGGGACCTGTTCCGCCGAGAGCCGTTCGATCTGCCCCAGCTTCTCGTCAAGAAACGCAATCCGGGCCCGGAAATCCCTATCAAGTTCTCCTCCCTCAGCCCGACGCATCTCCGCCAGCGCCCCGAGGGCGGTCTCCAGCGATTCCTGAAGGACCGCCCACTCCTTCTCGTCGGTCCCGCCGGACTCTTTCTGTTCGAATATCTCAGAGAACTGCAGCATATGCTGCAGCTTCACGGCTTCCTTCAGCCGAAGCGTCTTTCTCAGCTGGACGAGAAGCGAATAATATGCTTTTGCCGCGGCTGTATTGATTTCCAGCCCGGCAGACCCGATTCCTTCCCGCTCGACATTGACAATCACGTTCACTTTGCCGCGTGATATCTTCCGCCGTATCAACTCTTTGACGTCATTTTCTCGGAGGCTGAGCGATCGCGGCAGGCGCGTCGTGACCTCCAGAAATCTGTTGTTCACCGTCCGGAGCTCAACGGTGACCGTTACGCCTTCTCCCGTCGATTCCCCCCTACCAAACCCGGTCATGCTGGCGATCATTCATCCTCATGGCTTGTGCCTAAGCAAGGTATAATACTAAAAACCCGCAGTAGTCGCAATGGAAACTTGCAGACACATTTTTCACCGCCATTCACAAGTTATCCACATAGATCCGCGAATCTGTTGGGAAAATCGCCATTTTTCAATATATTGTTGATAAAACTGTGATCAGCAATTACTACACTTTTCTCTTCCTCGTTTCCACGTTCAATTCCAGTATTCTGGGAAAACGGATCCGTGGGGCCTATTCGCAGCACGCGGACGAGCTTGCAATAGCTTTTCATGATCATCCGGGGGAGCTCGTCTTCCTCTGCAGGCCGGATGTCAGCTCAGTCTACATCCACGAGGGGAGAACCAGGGCCCGCCGGAATTCCGTTGACCTCCTCGGCGACATCGTGGATACGCATGTGAACACCGTGATTCTGCGCCCATCCGACCGTGTGGTGGAAATCAGCCTCGACAACGGAACGACGCTCGCAGCTGTTCTCTATGGACCGAGGTCCAATGTGCTCCTCCTGGGGGATTCGGGAAAGATCGTCGATTCGTTCAAGAACCCGAAAAAACTCGCAGGCACTTCATTTCATTTCGCACCCGAGGTTCCCACCGGGGACATTCAGGCGTTCCGCGCCGCCTGCGCTTCACCAGAAACGCGGACTGTTATCTCCGCCATCAAAAGGACTTTCCCGGCCATGGGCGGTACACTCGCACTCGAATCCGTCACGCGCGCCGGGGTGGATGCGTCTCTTAAGACCGGTGGGATTGATTCCGGGGCACTTGCGGCGCTCGAACGCGGGATTCGTTCTGTCCAGACAGACCTTGAAAGGCCGCTTCCAAGAGTGTACATTTCGGGTGAGGACGTCCCGGCGTTTTTTTCGCTTATCCCCCTCACGCTTGCCGGCGGCATGAAGGAAGAACTGTTCCCCGACATCAACAGGGGCATCAGGTTCTTCCTTGCCCGGAGGGCATCCAAATCGTTTCTCGATGGAGAGAGGGAGTCTCTCCTTACACCGCTCCGGCTGCGTATCGAAAAAGAAAAGCGGGCGCTTAGGGCGATTCAAACGGATGCGCACGAAGCTGAGAGGGCCGGGACCTATGAGCAGTTCGGTAACGCCCTGATGGCGGCGCTCCCGGACCTGCAAAGGGGATCGAGAGCATTCGACGGCACGATCGAAGGGGAACCCGTCTCCATACCTCTCGAGCCCGCCCTTTCGCCCGTTCAGAATGCCCAGCGCTATTTCGAAAAGGCCAAGCGCTCAAAGTCCGCCGGTGAAGAATCGGTCCGCAGAATGATTGAGATTTCCGCCCGGATCGAGCGCCTTGAGAAACTTCTCGCCGGGGCGGAGGATCTGGCACCGGGAGACCGGGGAGAGAAGTTTGTGAGCGAACATGCGGAAGAGTTGGAAAGCGTCGGGCTCGGGGCCAGAAGCCGGGAAAAAGAACGGCTGCCGTTCAGGGTCTTCACTGTGGACGGGGGCTTCGAAGTCTGGGCCGGAAAGAACGGCGCAAACAACGATCTTCTCACTCTCCGGTATGCGAAGCCCGACGATCTGTGGTTCCACGCGCGCGGGGGAAGCGGTTCTCATGTGGTGCTGAAGGTGCATTCGGGAAAAGGAGAACCGGGAAAGAAGGCGTGCGAACAGGCTGCCGCCATCGCGGCGTTTTACAGCAAGCTGAAAAACTCGGGAACCGTCGCGGTGGCCATGACTGAGAAGCGTTTCGTCCGGAAGCCCCGGGGAGCGCCCGCCGGAACAGTCACGATCGAGCGGGAGAAAGTGCTCTTTGCCCGCCCCGCACTCCCTGCGAAACAGGGAGAATGAACGGGATTCCATTCACAGCCCCGGTGGAATGATATGCGATTTGCCGTGATCGGTGCAGGGGGCGTCGGCGCGTTCTTCGGCGCGATGCTGGCAGCGGCGGGGAATGATGTCATGTTCACGGCACGCGGGTCCCACTTGGACGCGATTCGCAGGGAATGGTTGCGTATGACGTCCCCAGGACGGTCATTGCGGGTTCCCCCGGAACGGTGTGTCGGATCCCCCGCCCAGATCGGACCCGTGGACACGGTCTTCTTCTGCGTCAAATCGCACCCCACCGAGCGGGCCATTCTCGCGCTCTTACCCCTTCTGGGTCCTTCGACGGTCATCATCAGTCTTCAAACCGGCGTCGCCAATGAAGCAACGCTCAATCGCGCGCTGCCCGAGTGCGTGGTTTTCGGCGGGGTTGCGTATATCTATTCCACGATCACGCGCCCAGGCGAAATCACCGTTGCTTCTGGACCTTCCAGGATCGTGTTCGGGCCGTTTGAGGGCGCCCCGTCAGACGAGCGCCGCCGCGCGGAACAGATTCGCGACGTCTGTACGCACGAGGGGATCACCGCCGAGGTCCCCGATGACATCGTCGCGACACTCTGGGTGTATGCGGCACTCCTTCCCTATCACCTACATAACAGCGAAAGCACCCGATGAAAACAGGACACACACGAGTGAAGTCCCCCGCTCCTCTCCCCGAACAACAGTCGCTCGCCACCCGGGCAATACACGGGAAGAAGCTGTACGCGTTCCGGGGACCCGTCGCCCCCCCGATCGTCCAGACCTCCACATACAGATTCGCTGACTCGGGCGATGCGATCCGCTACGCGCAGGGGGACCCCGATGTGTACGTGTACACCCGCTACCACAACCCTACGGTGACGGAAGCGGAGGAGCACCTCGCGCTTATGGCGGGAACGGAAAAGGCACTTCTGTTCTCGTCGGGGATGGCGGCAATCACCTCGGCAATACTCTCCGTCGTGAAGAAAGGGGACGAAATTCTCAGCACGCCGGCGCTGTACGGGGGAACCTACCGTTTCTTTCGGGATATCCTGCCGCGTCACGGGATCACGGTGCGCTACATCCGGCCGGACGCGCTCGGATCCATCGTCTCGATGGCAACCAAAAGGACAAAGATCATCTACTGTGAAACGCCCACAAACCCGACATTGGGAATCGTGGACATCGCTGAGCTTGTGTTTCGGACACGCCAGGCCGCGAAGAAGGTGCACCACAGGATTCTGACATTTGCCGACAACACATTCGCCACCGTCCGCAATCAGAATCCGCTGGCACTCGGTGCTGACGTGCTCCTGGAGAGCGCGACCAAGTATCTGGGCGGGCATACCGATGTCATGGCCGGCGTCGTCGCCGGGACCGCGTCGTTCATATCTGGCGCCCACACCCAGCTCAAGTACTACGGCGGATGCGCGGACCCCTTTGCCGCGTATCTTCTCCTGCGCAGCCTGAAGACATTTGATCTCAGGGTCCGGTGCCAGAATCGCAATGCGATGGCACTCTCAGGTTTTCTTGAAGCACATCCCCGGGTGAAGCGCGTTCTGTATCCCGGTCTCGTTTCGCATCCGGGGCATCAGATTGCCAGGAGGCAGATGACCGGCGCGGGAGGGGACGGATTCGGCGGCATGGTAACAATCGAGGTGCCGGGCGGTGCTCGCGGCGCGGCAGGCGTGTGCGACGCGCTACGTGTCGCAGTCAATGCGATGTCGTTGGGGGGAGTTGAAACGCTTGTGAGCATCCCCCTGTATTCGTCCCACGTGAATATGAGCGCCGCCGAACTTGCTCGTCACGGGGTCACCCCGGGGATGATAAGGATTTCGGTAGGAATCGAAGGAATTCAGGATATCGAGGCCGATTTTGACCAGGCGCTTTCCGTCGCAGGCTGAGGCCCCGCGATTTCTTGATTCTCACTCCTGTTTTCTTTAGTATACAGATCTACGAATTCTCCTTATTACGTTAACGTCGTTCACTATTCCAAAGCTCGAGGATGCGCATGTCTCAACAGGCCAAGACTCACAGTCGATTCTGTTTTGCCGCGATGATACTCGGATCGATCATGTACGCCGGTTGTGCCCCGGCGGAGCAGGACGCAGTCGTTGCCACAATTGGCACCCAACCCTTGAAGCTTTCGGAGTACGAACAGCAGTATGTCAAGAGCCTGGGGAGCCGGGAAGCGGCCGCGGCAACAAGTCAGGACGACCGCGAGAAGTTTCTCGACCTGGTCGTCAAATACCGGCTGAAGCTTGCGGGCGCATACGGCGAGGGACTCGACTCGCTCCCCGGGGTCGTGTATGAGATCGGGGCATACAAAGGGAACCTTGCGTCCTCCTACCTTACGGAAAGGGAGATCATCGCCCCCGGGGTCAGGCAGCTCTATGCCAGGCAGAACGAGGAAATCCGCGCCAGCCACATACTCCTGACGCTCAGCCCGACTGCGACTCCGGCGGATTCCGCAGCGGCATATAAGAAGGCATACGAGATCATTGCCGCGGTGAAGTCGGGCGCCGATTTCGGGGCTCTTGCCCTGGAGAATTCCCAGGACCCATCGGTGAAGCTCAACAGAGGCGACCTCTATTACTTCACGGCAGGACAACTCGTCACGCCGTTCGAGGACGCGGCTTTCAGCATGAAGATCGGCGAAGTATCCTCCGTGCCCGTCCGCACGCAGTATGGACTTCACATAATCAAAATCGTCGATCGCAAGCGTTCGCCCGGGGAAGTGCACGCGAGCCACATCATGATCAGGTTCCAGAACCAGAATCCGTCGCCGCAGGACACCGCCCAGGCGTTTGCGAAGATCAAAGCGTTGAAGGACAGCCTTGCAGCAGGAGAGGACTTTGCGTCGCTTGCAAAGAGTCACTCGGAGGATCCCGGTTCCGCCGGCCGGGGCGGAGATCTCGGATACTTTTCGCGGCGGCGCTGGGTGCAACCCTTCGACGAAGTGGCAATGAACCTCACGCCTGGCCAGGTGTCCGGCATCGTCCGCACACCGTACGGGTACCACCTCATCAAGTGCTTCGACGTCCGTCCCCGAAAGACATTCGAGGCGGCAAAGCAGGAGCTCCAGCCGATCTACCAGCAGCTCCGGTACCAGGACGATTATGCGAAGTTTCTCGCCGGGCTGAAGAAGGAAGTGCGTTTTGAGATGTTCGATGCCACGCTCCGGAGGTTTCTGGCATCCTTGGACTCGTCAAAATCGACGCACGACAGCGCGTGGTGGTCGGGGGTCACGCCCGATCTCGGTGCGCAGCCGCTTTTTTCCCTCCAGGGACATCAGGTCTCTCTTGACAGCACCGTGCATCTTATAAACGCGCGACCCGACCAGGGCGGAACGTCGCTGCGGGCACTGCCCCTCAGCACCGCCGTGAATGAGATCGGCGAGCACCTTGTCTTTTCGGCAAAGGCGGATCTTCTCGCGAAGAGCGTGCCGGAATTCGCCGCACTTCTGGCAGAATACCGCGAAGGAATCCTGCTCTACCAGGTCGAGCAGGAACACGTCTGGAACAGAATCGTCATGGGCGATACCGTTCTCAAGCCGTATTTCAACGCCCACAGGGACAATTTTACGTGGCCCGACCGTATCAGCTTCACTGCAATCAGAGGAGGATCCGACTCGCTCACAGATGTGATTTCCGGTTTGCTCCGCTCGGGTGAGACGATCGAGACGATCGCGGAACGTGATTCCCTCCGGATGGCGGCACCCACCGGCGGGCGAATACCCTTCGCGCGCGGCTCGGCGAAACCCGCCGCGAAGGGACTGACCGTGCTCGGCACTGCGGCAGCCGAAATGCATCACGATTCCGCCCTCCGCATCACTATCACCGCACGCCCGGACACCACCGGCGCGAAGGAGCAGAGCCTGAAACTTGCGGCGGCGCGGCTTGAGGCAGTCAGGCAGTACCTTGTCAGGAAGCTTTCCGTGAACCCTGCGCGGGTGACAACAGTGACATACCCGCTCTCCCCGGGAGCCGCGACCGAGCTGCGGGATGAAACCGACGTCATCCGCACAGAACTCACCGGCCGGACCCCCCTTGTGGCAGTCATGCCGGAAACAATGATCCTCCCCCCGGCAACCGATGAGCGCACCCAGCACGCGGATTCGCTCGCGGTCGGCGCCGTGAGCTCCCCCTTCCTCTACAAGGGGTATTACACGATCGTCAGACTCAACGCGAGGGACGGCACACACCGAAAGACGTACGAGGAGGCAGGCCCGGAGCTTTCCAGCACGTACCAGGACTATGAGTCGAAACGGCTCGAAGGCGAGTGGCTTACCAAGCTGAGGCAGAAGTATCCGGTTGTGGAGTACAAACCGATTCTCAAAAATGCGTTCGCCACTGTCCGCTGATGGCCCACGGTTCCGGCCGTCCCGCGTAGCGCATCTGTGCCTTCTCCTTATAATGCTCTGCGCGGGATGCTCCCGCGAGGGGCCGTCACGGCCCTACGTCGCAAGGGTCGGCTCGGTTGAGCTGAGGGAGGGCGATCTTGCCGGACCCGCGGATTCCCTTGCGCGCGCAAGAGGGAAATCGATGGCATTCATCAACGAATGGGTTGTCAACGAGCTTCTGTACCAGGAAGCCCAGCGCCGTGGGCTGGCGGATTCTGACCAGCTCCGTGAGCAGCTTGAGGCAACCCGGAAACGCCTCGCGATAGGGGCATTGCTCGAGAAGGAAGTGTATGGCGCTGGAACAGAAGAGGTATCGGATGAAGATGTGGCGGGGGCCTTCAAGAAGAGCGTTTCCTCGTTCACACTCCGCGAAGAGGTGGCACGCGTAAGTTACGCGCTCTTTTCCGAGCGTGATGAGGCCAATCAGTTTCGCGCTGCCGTGCTCCGCGGCTCATCATGGGAGGACGCTCTCGCGGCATGCCGGCGGGATTCCGTGCACAGCCGTGCACTGCGGGCAGTCGCGCGGAATCAATATTTCTCACAGGGGACGCTCTTCCCCGAGGAGCTCTGGAAACTCGCCCGGACGCTTCCGAAGGAGGAAGTCTCCTATGTCGTGAAGGCTGCCGCGGGATATTATGTGCTCACGGTGCACGCCATAAAACACGTCGGAGAAACGCCGGAGTTTGAGTACGTCAAAGACGAGGTGCGGGAGCGCCTGCTTATCGAGCGCCGCCGCATCCGCTATGAACAGCTCGTGTCGGATCTGCGGACTCGCCACAAGGTCGAGGTCAACCTCGCCGTCGCGGACACCGCAGGTGCGACCGGCGAATGACCCCCGCTCCCGGCGGGGAAAACCCTGGCGTAATCGGAGCAGAGATGTTATGAAGAGAATCTTTTTCCTGTTTGCGCTTTTATACCCGATCTGCGTCCAGGCGCAGACGCTCGACCGGATTGTGGCGACAGTCGACAACGAACTGATCCTTGAATCGGAGCTGAACGCCCAGGTGCAGTTCTACGCGCTGAACAACAAGGTCGATCCCGCAACGCCCGGTTTGCGCGCACAGGTGCTGCAATCCATGATAAACGAAAAGCTCGTCATCGCAAAGGCCGTTGAAGACAGCGTCACCGTCACCGACGATGAAGTCCAGCAGCAGATGGACGCTGTCATCCAGCAGCGCGTGCAGCAATACGGATCCGAATCCCGCCTTGAAGAGATGTACGGAATGCCGCTCGCCCGCATCAAACGGGAATTTCGGGACGACCTTCGCAAAAACCTCCTCGCCCAGAAACTCCAGCAACAACATCTGGGGAACACGACTGTCGGGCGGTTCGAGGTGGAGGATTTCTACCGCACATATAAGGACAGTCTTCCCCGCGTGCCCGAGGAATGCGAGCTCTCGGAAATCGGCGTTGCGCCGAAGCCGGACGAACGGGCGAAGGCGGCAACACGCGCAAAGCTGCAGGGGATCCTCGACAGCGTGAGAACCGGGACCGATTTTGCAGCGATGGCCAAACGGTATTCGCAGGACCCCGGTTCGGCCGCCCAGGGGGGTGATCTCGGATTCGTGCGGCGCGGGATGTTCGTCAAGGAGTTTGAATCTGCGGTCTTCGCGATGTCCGACGGCCAGATTTCCGACATCGTGGAAACGGAGCACGGGCTTCATATTATCCAGCTTGTTGAGCGCCGGGGGGACGCGGTCCACGCCCGCCATATTCTCCTGAGAATTGAACGGTCGAAAGAGGGGGACGACGCCACAATCCGGCTTCTGGATTCACTGCGCACGCGCGCGCTTGGAGGGGAAAGCTTCGCCGAGCTGGCTAGGAAATACTCCGAACTGAGGGACAACACGATCGGCGGAAATATCGGCACCGCGGAAATTGACCAGGTGAATCAGGCGTTCCGTCCCGCCATTGACACGCTCAAAGAGGGAGATATCAGCGCCCCGGTCAAGGTCCCCGAGAACACGGGATACAGGTACTACATAGTGTGGCTCCGGAAACGAACTCCCGCGCACGTGATGACTCTCGATCAGGACTATCACAAGGTGGAAGCGATCGCGTTGAATTTCAAGAGGACGAAGGACTACCAGACCTGGATGGAGGAGCTGAAGAACCAGTTCTACTGGCAGATGCGGTTGACCCAATGACAGGACGCGAAGGTGCGGGGGATGTCGCCGCCGCAAAGGACCTGAAGGCGTCCTACGATGCGCTCCGTGCCGAGATCGGAACTGTCATCATCGGCCAAGAGACTGTCGTCGAGCAGCTTCTTATCGCGCT
Organism: Ignavibacteriota bacterium; assembly: GCA_003157485.1. Classification (GTDB taxonomy): domain Bacteria; phylum Bacteroidota; class Ignavibacteria; order UBA10030; family UBA6906; genus Fen-1273. The sequence goes on along the minus strand of PMJQ01000099.1, from coordinate 20,669 downwards.
CCTTGCGAGGGGACACTGCCTTCTCGTCGGCGTGCCCGGGCTTGCGAAGACTCTCCTCATCAAGACTCTCGCTGAGGTCCTTGACCTCACGTTCAACCGAATCCAGTTCACGCCGGATCTGATGCCGAGCGACATCACGGGGACGGAGATCATCGAGGAAAACGTCACCACCGGCTCGAAGTCGTTCAAGTTCGTCCGTGGACCGGTATTCGCAAACGTCGTCCTGGCGGACGAAATCAACCGCACCCCGCCGAAGACGCAGGCGGCGCTTCTCGAGGCCATGCAGGAACACCGCGTCACCGCGGCCGGCCAGACCTATACGCTACAGGAGCCATTTTTCGTCCTTGCCACACAGAATCCCATCGAACAGGAAGGCACGTACCCGCTTCCGGAAGCCCAGCTTGACCGATTCATGTTCAACCTGTGGGTCGATTATCCCTCGCACGACGAGGAGATACGCATCGTGAAGGCGACGACGAGCATGGCGCGCCCCACGCCGCGCCGGATCCTCACGGGAAAACAGATTGCCGCGTATCAGGATCTCGTTCGGAAAGTTCCGGTTGCGGATAACGTGATAGACTATGCCGTGCGCATCACCACGATGACGCGGCCAAAATCGGACAGCGCCCCCAAATTCATCCGTGAATGGCTCAGCTGGGGTGCGGGACCGCGGGCATCTCAGAGCCTCATCCTCGGTGCCAAAACGCGTGCGCTTCTCGACGGCCGCCATTCGCCGGACATCGCCGACGTGCGGAAGGTCACGGGCCCAACGCTCCGTCACCGGATCGTACCGAATTTCAACGCCGAAGCGGACGGGGTAACCGCGATTGAAATCGTTGAGCGATTGCTCCAGGAAGCGGGCTGACGACCGCCTCCGATGTTCGGCCTCCCGTCAATCGAGTTTTCGTTTACTTCGTCCCTGCTCTTCGCCGCGCTCCTGATCGGCCTTGCGGCCGGCCTCTCCTATTTCTTTTACCGTTTCACGCTTCCGCCGGTGGCGCGCTCACGACGGATTACCCTCAGCGTTCTTCGCGGGACGGCCCTCGCTCTTGTCCTCCTCCTGCTCCTGGAACCCGTCCTCCGTACGTCGACCGTGATCCGCCATCCGCCTGTCATTGCAGTCCTTGCCGACAGAAGCGCCAGCATGACAATCGTGGACGGGACGGGGGACCGGGCCGCACAGATCAGAACCCTGCTTGCTGACGTCGTTCCCGGGACCGTCCCCCCGGGAGTTCAAACGCTTCTCTATTCGTTCGGAGCATCGCTCCGGGGACCTCTTGCGCAGCCGCCCGACACCCTCAGCGATGAAGTCACCGATATCGCCGGCGCGCTTCGCGAGCTCGTACACCAACGGGAGAGTCATAATATCCGGGCGGTCGTCATGCTGACGGACGGAATGTTCACGAAGGGAGATAACCCCGTGTACAGAGCGGGCGACCTGGGCATCCCCATCTTTCCGATCGGCATCGGCGATACGGCGGAGCAGAAGGATGTTCTGGTCTCCCGCGTCACGGCAAACGACATCGTGTATGCCGGCGCGATGGCGCCTGTCGACGCGGTCATCAAGAGCTCGGGCTACGGCGGGGAGAAAGTTGAGGTAACGCTCAGCGAGGGGACAAGGACGCTCGACCGGACAACGGTTCTGCTTCCCGGCGGAACGGCGGAGGCACCCGCCAGGCTTTCGTATGCCCCGGCGGGAGAGGGTTCCCACCGGTACTCCGTAAATGTCTCCCCTCTTCCCGGTGAACTGACAACCGCGAATAACAGGCGGTTCTTCGTCGTAAAGGTCCTAAGGAGCACGATGCGCGTTCTCATTCTCGCATCGGGTCCAAGCCCGGATCTGAGCGTCATCCGGACGACTCTTGCGGAGAATCCCAACATATCCGTGCAGGCGCTGACGCAGAAACTCGGCGGGGGATACTATGAAGGCGCGCTGACACCCCGGGCAGTCGACAGCGCAGACTGTATCCTGTGCATTGGGATGCCCGATGCGTCAACGGCGGCAGGCGCGGTGGAACTTCTGCGATCGGCAATAACCGAAGGAAAAAAGCCCCTCCTGTTCGTCGGGGGAAAATCGATTGATCAGTCAAAACTCCCCGCGATGGCGCCTTCGCTTCCGGTGATTCAGGAGGAATCGACTCCGGGTGAGCGGGAAGTTGAATTCGTGCCCGATCCGTTCCGTCTTGAAAACCCACTTCTGGCGCTCGGGCCGGATACCCGGCGCGACGTGTGGAGCAATCTCCCGCCGGTCTTTGCATCCCGGGCGGCTTATCGACTCCGCGAAGGATCCGTCGCACTCGGGTCCCCACGGATAGGAAATGTCCTCCTTCCCCAACCGTTTATGGCTGTCCGTGACATCGCCGGCACGCGGTCGCTCAGCATTATGGGATACGGTCTCTGGCGGTGGCGCCTTATGGCTCAGGGAAATCCAGATACGGCGCCGCAGTTTGCCTCTTTTCTCTCTTCGGCTCTCCGCTGGCTCACGTCGCGAGACGAAGGGCGAAACGTCCGCGTCGTTCCGGTCCGCGACCAGTTCTCCCGGGGAGAACTGGTCGCCTTTTCAGGGCAGGTGTACAATGAGGAATCTCAGCCGGTTGACGACGCACAGGTCTCTGTTGAGATTTCCGGCGGCGGCGCAAGCATTCACACCGACCTGCACCCGCTGGGAAGCGGAAGGTACGACGGTTCCGTGGAGGGGCTTCCGGCTGGGGATTTTACCTTCAGGGCCGCCGCTTCAAAGGGGGGACATGATGCCGGACACGACTCGGGCTCATTTCTTGTCGGCGGCCTGAACCTGGAATACCTGGACACGAGGATGAATGCGGAGATTCTCCGCCAGATTGCCTACAGGACGGGCGGAGAGTATCTCCCTTCCAGGGATGCCGGGAATTTGCGGGAAAAGCTCCGCACACTCGGACCCCTTGCCGCACGCGAAGAGCAGAAAACGGAGGCAATCGAGCTTCACCGCTGGCCGTACTTGCTCGCACTCGTGATCGCCCTGTTTTCCGCTGAATGGATCATACGCAAACGAAGCGGCATGATCTGAGGGGCACGGGGATCTATTTTCGTTTCTTCTTCTGATTCCGGCCGCGCATCAGAGTGCGTGCCTTCGCGGGCGAACGCTGTTCCCGTTTCGGCTTCCCGGCATGCCGGGGTATCGTTTTGACCGCCGGCCTCTTGCCGGGTGCCGTCTTCCGCGGTACGGAAGTTTTTGCGCTTTCCGCCTCACGTGCGGTTGAAGCTGGGATATTGGAGGCGCCGTTCTCTTTCGCCTTCCCTTTTGTTGCGTTACTTCTGTTCCGGATCAGAGTTTTTTTTTCGCCTTCGGGTGAGTCCCCTCCTTTTTTTCCGTTTGTATCCGGGATATCCTGATCCTCCGCCATCACGGAAGCAACATCCGACACCGTGTCCCTTTCGCCGAGTTTTATCAGGCGGACGCCCTGCGTATTCCTTCCGGCAAGCCGGACCTCGGAAGCATGCTGCCGGATCACGATCCCGCCGCTTGAGACGACGACAATGTCATCGGACTCCAGAACTTCCCGAATGGCAACCATCCTGCCGGTTTTATCCGTAGTCTTTACGGTGAATATTCCCTTCCCGCCCCGGTGGCTGACGCGGTACTCATCCGGCTCACTCCTCTTGCCGAAACCCTTCTCGGTCGCCACAAGAATCGTCGTCCCGCTCTTCCTGAGCACCACCGCACCGATGACCCTGTCCTTCTTGTCAAGCCGTATGGCCCGCACGCCTCCCGCCGAGCGTCCCATGGGGCGGGCCTCCTGCTCGTGAAACCGGATCGCCAGTCCGTCGTGCGTCCCTATTACGACGTCCTGCGACCCATCTGTCATCCGGACTTCGATGAGCCTGTCCCCCTTTGCAAGCCCGATCGCGCCGATCCCTGTCCTGCGCGGATTGCTGAACTCGCTCAACGGGGTCTTCTTTATCATTCCCTGCTCCGTCACCATGAGCACGAATAGGGGGTCCTCGAAGTTCTTGACAGAGACATACGAAGCAATGGAATCCGCCTGCTCCTTGGAGATAAGATTGGCAATCGATTTCCCGCGTGACGCCCTCCCCCCCTCCGGGATCTCGAACACCTTCAACCAGTAGCATCTCCCTTCGTTCGTGAAGAGCATGATGTAATCGTGTGTGCTCGCCACGAACATGTGCTCGATAAAGTCATCTTCCCTCGTCGTTGCACCGGTACTCCCCCTCCCTCCCCGTGTCTGGCGGCGGTACCCGCTTACCGGAAATCGTTTGATGAACCCGCCGTGGCTTATCGTGATCATGACCTGCTCTTCCGCGATCATGTCTTCAATGCTGAACTCTTCGGCGGTGTACACGATCTCCGTACGCCGCTCGTCGGCGTAGTTCTTCCGGATCTCAAGGAGTTCATCCTTGATAATCTCCATCTGGAGCTGCTTGCTCTTCAGGATAGCCCTGAGCCGTTCGATGAGCTTTATCGTTTCGCGGTACTCGTCCTCGATCTTCTTCCGCTCGAGTCCCGTGAGACGCTGGAGACGCATCTCCAGGATCGCCTTCGCCTGGATCTCCGACAGCTTGAACTTCTTCATCAGCCCGGTCCGGGCGGTCTCGACGTCCTTCGATCCCTTGATGAGCCTTACAATCGCGTCAATGTTGTCGAGCGCGATGATGTATCCCTCGAGGATGTGCGCGCGTTTCTCCGCCTCGTCGAGCTCAAACTTCGAGCGCCGGACGACAACCTCATTCCGGTGATCGATAAACCGCCGGATCATCTCCTTCAGCGTGAGGATTTTCGGCCTTCCCTCCACGAGCGCAAGCATAATGACCCCGAACGTCGTCTGCATCTGCGTGTGCTTGTACAGGTTATTCAGGATGACTTCCGCGTTCGAGTCGCGTTTCAGATCTATGACGATCCGGAACCCGTCCCTGTCCGACTCGTCGCGGATATCCGCAATATCCTCGAGCTTCTTCTCATTGATGAGATCGGCGATCTTCTCGATGAGGTTCGCTTTGTTGACCTGGTACGGAATCTCCGTCACCACGATGCTCTGTCTGTCGTTCTTCCCTGTCTCGATGCTCGCCTTCGCACGTACGACAATCCTTCCCCGTCCGGTCGTGTACGCGCTCTTCACACCTTCGAACCCGTATATGATTCCTCCCGTCGGGAAATCCGGCGCCTTCACAAACTTCATGAGCTTTTCGTCGGTCAGGGACTCGTCCCTGATAAGGGCGATACATCCGTCGACAACTTCTCCGAGATTGTGCGGCGGGATGTTTGTCGCCATCCCGACAGCGATGCCGCTCGTGCCGTTGACGAGGAGGTTCGGAACTACCGCGGGGAGGACGGAGGGTTCCGTAAGCGTGTCGTCGAAGTTCGGGACAAAATCCACGGTGTTCTTCTGGAGGTCTTTCAGCATCTCCTCCGCGATGCGCGACAGGCGCGCCTCGGTGTACCGCATCGCCGCGGGCGAATCGCCGTCAACAGACCCAAAATTCCCCTGGCCGTCCACGAGCGGATAGCGCATGGAGAAGTCCTGTGCCATGCGCACCATGGTATCGTATACCGCCGAATCGCCGTGCGGATGATATTTCCCCAGCACCTCGCCGACGATGCGCGCCGACTTTTTGTAGGCGCGGTTTGCCGCCAGCCCGAGTTCCTGCATCCCGAAGAGCACCCGCCTGTGCACCGGCTTCAGTCCGTCACGCACGTCAGGGAGGGCACGCGCGACAATGACCGACATCGAGTAGTCGATGTACGATCCCCTCATTTCATCTTCAATGTCGACCGGGATGATTTTTTCGTTCACAGTTGCCATGGCGTTTCAGAGTGTGTTGTTCCGGAGTGGCTGCTCGTTCAGATGTCCAGGTTGCGGACGTACTTTGCGTTCTTCTCGATGAATTCCCGGCGCGGCTCGACCTCGTCTCCCATCAGCATGGAAAACGTCCTGTCGGCGTCCGCAGCGTTTTCGATTGTCACCTGGAGGATCGTGCGCGTGTCGGGGTTCATTGTCGTCGACCAGAGCTGCTCGGGGTTCATTTCGCCGAGCCCCTTGAACCGGGAGATCACCACGCCGCTCCCCAGGACCACGGCTCCCTCCTCCGGGATCGTCTCTGCGGCTTCTTCCTCCCCCTTCTTACCTTTTTCCGCCGAGAGCCTCTTGACGATCGCGTCACGCTCGTCTTCGTCGTATGCGTAGAGCTCCTGCTTCGCCTTCTTCACCTTGAACAGCGGTGGCTGCGCTATGTATACGTGGCCGAGCTCGATGAGCTCCTTCATGTGTCTGTACAGAAGCGTCAGGAGCAGCGTGCGGATGTGCGATCCGTCAACGTCAGCGTCGCACATGAGGATGATTTTCCCGTACCGGAGCTTGGATGCATCGAACTCCTCGCCGACACCAGCGCCGAGGGCGGTGAAGATGTTCCGAATCTCTTCGTTTTCAAGGATCTTGTGGAGCCTCGCCTTTTCGACGTTCAGGATCTTCCCTTTGAGCGGAAGGATCGCCTGGAACCGTCTGTCCCGTCCCTGCTTCGCGCTCCCTCCGGCTGAGTCGCCTTCCACAAGATACAGCTCGCAATGCTCCGGATCGCTTATAGAGCAGTCGGCGAGCTTCCCCGGAAGGCCGCCGGAGAACAGGGCGTTCTTCCGGCGGGTCAGGTCGCGCGCTTTACGCGCCGCTTCGCGCGCCTCCGCTGCCCGCATCGATTTTTCAAGTATCCGCTTCGCGTCGCCGGGATTGTCGTCGAGCCACGCCTGCAGGGCCGGTCCGATGACTGATTCCACAATGCTCTTTACTTCGCTGTTGCCGAGCTTCGTTTTTGTCTGCCCTTCAAACTGCGGTTCCGGCACCTTCACGCTGAGGACTCCCGTGAACCCCTCACGGAAATCGTCGCCCGTCAGCGAGATCCCTCCCTCCTTCAGAATGCCGTTTTTATACGCATACGTATTCAGCGAGCGTGTAAACGCTGTCCTGAACCCGACGAGATGCGTGCCTCCCTCGTGGGTGTTGATGTTATTGACATACGTGAAAATATTCTCGGTGTACTGGTCGTTGTACTGGACGGCCGCCTCGACCTCAACGGCGCGTCCGTTTTCGTCCTTGTCAGACCCCTGTGTATAGAATACCTTCTTCGTAATCGCCGGACGGGTCGCGTCGATGTACTTCACGAACTCGACAAGTCCCCCCTTGAAATGAAAGGTCTCTTCCTGCTCGCTCTTGGCGCGTACGTCGACGATGCGCAGCTTCACCTCCGGGTTAAGGAAGGCAAGTTCGCGCAGACGTTCGGCGATGGTGTCGAACTTGAACGTCCTGTTCTTGAATATCTGTCCGTCCGGAAGAAACGTGACTTTCGTTCCGGACTGCCCTTTTTCAGCCTTTCCCGTCACCTTGACCGCCGCCACGGGGTCGCCCCGCTGGTATTTCTGGTACCAGGTTTTCCCGTCGCGGTAGACTTCGACCTCCAGCCATTCGCTAAGGGCGTTCACAACGGACACACCGACGCCGTGAAGCCCTCCCGACACCTTGTACGTGTTCTTGTCGAACTTCCCTCCGGCGTGAAGCATCGTCATAACCACTTCCAGGGCGGATCGTTTCTCCTCCTTGTGAATGTCGGTCGGAATCCCCCGCCCGTCATCGAGCACGGCAACCGACCCGTCCATGTTGATCGTCACGTCTATATTCCGGGCATATCCGGCCAGCGCTTCGTCGATCGCGTTGTCGACGACTTCGTACACGAGGTGGTGAAGCCCGCGGATGCTCACGTCGCCGATATACATGGCGGGCCTCCGGCGTACCGCCTCGAGGCCTTTGAGAACGGTGATGTCTTCCGCGCTGTAGACGTGTTCCTCCGCCGTCGGAGGAACCGCTTTCGTTTTCTCGGCAGTTGTTTTGCTCATACTGACCCGTGATAATGGCACATGATCGTGCAGCGTACGGGAGTTATCTGAACCTGATGTCGTTCAGAACCCGCGTCCCAATGCGCGTGTTCAGTTTTTCAATGAGGTCGAGCCGCTTCATCGCAAGCTCGGCGCGCCAGGGCGCCGTCATCACGGCAACGTACAGGATGCCGTTCTCCATCCGCTCCGGATCCGTGACCCGCGCGATCTGTGGTCCCACGACATCCGGCCAGGCGGCAATGACATCGTACTGTGCCATTTTCGGCGCAATCCCGAGCTCCCGGACAAGGCTCAGCATCGCGTCCCGAATCGGCACTGGCCTGCCGTGTGCTCCGGCGGACGTCTTACGTCTCCTGCCTGCACGTGCCGCGCTCAACGATAAATCTCCTGTTCTGTCTTCCCCACGCGATCGAGGAGCCGAACACTGTTCCCTCTGTCGCCGTGATCATCACCTGCCCGAGCCCTGCGGCGAAGGAGAGGATACGGTGGACGCGCCCCTTGTCGAGCTCGCTGAACACATCGTCCAGGAGGAGCATCGGTGTTTCATTGTGCCTCTCCTGCATATAGGAATATTCCGCAATCTTCATAGCCACAAGGAGTGTCTTGTGCTGCCCATGCGAGGCAAACCGCTGTACGTTCATTCCGTTGATCGTCAGAAGCAGATCGTCCCGGTGAGGACCCGCAAGGGTCAGGCCGCGCCGGCGCTCCTCGGTACTCCTCGTTTCAAGATCCGCGGACAAAGACGCCGCATATGCCCGGGCGTCAGCGCCTTCCCCCGCTGCGAACCCGCAAACGTAGGCGATGTCCGGAGTCTCCGCCTCCGGCATTATCGTACGGTATGCGCTTACGATGTGGCTGCGTAGGTCGGTGACAAACATCGCACGGCGGTGCGCAACTCTGCTCCCGTAGGCCACCAGGCTTTCCGTCCACGGCTCGATCACTCCGGGCGGCAGAAAGCCCTTTGCGCGGTTGTTGGTGAGTATCCTGTTCCGTTGCCTGAGCGCTTTCCGGTATTCGAGGATTTCCTCAAGATACGCGCCGCTTACTTGCGAGAGGGCAAGGTCCATGAATTTTCTTCGCTCGCCCGGGCCGCCAAACGTTATGGGACCTTTTTCCGGGGAAAGGACGACAACGGGGAACCGTCCGATGACTGCGGCAAGCCGTTCCGGCGGCGAGCCGTTGATGAGAAACCGTTTCGCCTGCGGCAGCCGCGCGCATGTCACGCTGACCTGGTGCTGCACCCCCGCGTCAGAGACAAGGACCCCTTCAACGTCAAATCCCCCGGTACCGATCTCAATCGCTTCGGAGTCGCCGGATGCATAGAAACTCTTCGTAAGACTGAGATACGAGACCGCTTCCAGTATGTTTGTCTTTCCCTGACCGTTGTCGCCGAGAAAGGCGTTAATACCCCCACCCAACTCGATGGCCGTTGCAGCATGGTTCCGGAAGTTGCCGAGTCTGATTCTGGAAAGGATCATGGTCTGTGGCGTGCCCGTCAATACAGCGGTCCCGCCGGAGGCGGGACCGCGTCGGGGAAGCATGTGGCAACACCCCTTATGTATTCAACCGCACCGGCATTACTAGCATGAGCACGGTGTCGCTGTCACTTCCCACTGGCGCAACAATGCCGGCCCGCGTCGGCGTGCTGAAGCGGAACGTCACTTGTTCGCTTTCAAGGTGCGAAAGGATGTCGATCAGATATGCGGAATTGAATCCTATCTCGAGCGCATCCGACGTAAATGTGCACGGAATTGTCTCCTTGGCCTCGCCGCCGAAATCGAGGTCTTGGGCGGTTATCTGGAGCGCGGATTTCACAATGTCAAACCGAATCTGATGCGTTGTCGCGCTGGCGTAGAGCGCAACACGCCGAATAGAGGAAATCATGTCGTCCCGTTTGACAGTCATCTGCTTGTCGTTCTCCGCGGGGATCACCGCTTCATACGTCGGGTACGTTTCGTCGATGAGGCGGGAGACAAGGAACGACGGACCGAACGTAAACTTCACATGCGTATCGCTGACGCTTATTGCCGTATCTCCTTCGTCTATGGACTTGCCGAGGATGAGAAGTGCCTTGGCCGGAATAACAATGTCCTTTTTCATCGTAAGCGGCTTTTGCTGCCTGTAGGTCAGCCTTACCAGCCTGTGTCCGTCCGTCGATACCGCGCGCAGGTCCGTATCCTTTGCCTGAAATAATACCCCCATCATGGCAGGTCTCAGTTCATCTGTGCTTACGGCAAATGTGGTCCTGTGAATAAGGCCGCGCAGAATGTTACTGTCTATGGAAAACTCTGATGTACCCTTAAACGGCGGAACGGGCGGAAAGTCCTTTGCCGTTTCTCCCGTCAGTCCGTACTCTCCGTTTTCCGTCGTAATTTTGATTTTATTTGCCCCGGTATCGATGGAAAACGTCGTGCTTGTATCAGGGAGCGATTTCATCGTATCCATAAGTCGTTTCGCGGGAATGGCAATTCTGCCGTCTTCCGAACCGCGAACCTGAAGAGATACCGTCAACGAAATTGCGAGATCCGTCGCCGTCAGTGTCAGCATATTTCCCAACAATTCACACAAAATATTTTCGAGAATAGGCATGGTGGATTTTGAGGGAACTACACCACCGACCTTATTTAGCGTGCGCTGGAGTTCAATGCTGTTGGCGGTGAATTTCATTGCATTCTCCTGAGGTGGACTAGATGAACATTTACATGAGAAGAAAAACCCTTATAATTTATGCAAAAAGCCATGGAAAAACAACCTTCCATGAAACCGTGGTATCTCTTCTTACGTGTCTATATATAAGAGTAATACTTATTATAAGCTGTGTTTATATGTGGAGAAGTGTCAGACGGTCAAAAGAAGCGGTGAGTGCTGCTCAGGTATGCAGAGTAAGGTGAGAAAGAACTTGAAATGTCAGCGTGTGCACAGAGGAATGTTCCATGCACAAAGATTGGTGTGAAGAGCAAGTAACAGAACAAGGAATGAAGTATGCACAGTCGTTACACGACAGATCACACACTCCTCACAATGTTGTGAACATAATTAAACACACTGATCGAAATTATACATGTCCCAGCATCTGGAGGCGCCGTCTGATTTGCTGAACGTTTGCCTGATATTTCTGGTCGATGCGCATCTGATCTTCGACCGACTGATATGCGTGAATCACCGTGCTATGGTCCCTCCCGCCGAAGTGAAGGCCGATCGTTTTCAGAGAGCAGTTTGTGAGTTCTTTTGCCAGGTACATCGCTACCTGACGGGCGTTCACGATTTCCTGTTTTCGCGTTTTTGCCCGGATGAGATCCTCGGGAATGCTGAAATAATCGCACACGGTGCGCTGGATGGTCTCGATCGTCAACGGCGATTTGACGTCTCCAACAACAACCTTGAGCACTTCCCGCGCCAGATCGACGGTAATCTCCCTTCCTTCCAGGGAAGCCTTTGCCATGAGGCTGATCAGACAGCCTTCCAGTTCCCGTATGTTTGACGTTACGTTGGATGCGATGCATTCAACGACGTCCTGGGGAAGATTGATACGCTCATTCTCACTCTTCTTGAGGAGGATCGCAATGCGGGTCTCGAGATCCGGAGGCTGGATATCCGACGTCAGTCCCCACTGAAACCTTGAGAGGAGCCGGTCATCCAGCCCCTTCAGCTCTTTCGGCGGCCTGTCCGACGAGAGGACGATCTGCTTTCCGAGCTGGTGTAATTCGTTGAACGTATGGAAAAAATGATCCTGGGTTCGTTCCTTCCCCGCGAAAAACTGTATATCGTCGACGATCAGGATGTCCATGCTCCTGTAAAATCCGGCAAATTCGTTTGTCGTATCACGCTGTATCGCTTCGACGAACTCGACGGTAAATCTCTCGCTTGAAACGTAGATAACCCGTTTTGCCTTTCCGTGAGCTATGGCATGGTTCCCGATTGCCTGGATGAGGTGGGTCTTCCCCAGGCCCGTGGTCCCGTAGATAACGAGAGGGTTGAACGACGTGCCTCCGGGGTTATTGGCTACGGCGGAAGCCGCCGCGCGCGCCAGCTGGTTGCTGTCCCCCTTGATGAAATTTTCGAATGTATAGCGGGAATTAAGGAACGTCTGAAAGGATCCGGGCGTCCCCTCGCTTCTCCCTGCGACGAATGGTGGAGGCGGAGGAACGGTGAATGATGTCGGCTGAGGCGGAAATGTCCTCCTCTCGGGCCGCTGTACAGGCGGCGGGGTAATCTGATAATCCAGGTCTATCTGAGGCTCATCCGTCCGAACGGAATATTCAAGATGCGCATCCTTTCCGAGAACCGTCTCGATCGTCTGGCTGATGACCGTATAGTAATGCTCTTCGAGCCAGTCATAGAAGAATTGACTTGGCACCTGAACGGTCAGTTTGCCCCCCCGCAGGTGAATCGGGATCATGGGCTCGAACCACGTCTTGAAACTCTGTGTGTTTACACTCTCCCTGATATGGTCCAGGCACGCGTTCCAGACAGCGCGCGCCTGATCCTCGTCGGACGGGTTGATAATGAGCTGGGGACTGGAATCCATTTGTCGTCCAATAGATTAGAGGGTTATGCACACCGCGGGCGAGGTTATCAACAAAACTATCAACAGTGCACACGGTGACACGCGGGAAGAAAAGTATCAATAACTTATCAACAGCTTTGTGGAAAACAAAACCATCCTAAAATCGGGTCATTTGCTGGTGGTTTTGTCGATTATCAACATCCGGAATCAGATCGGAAACCAGAGAGCAGTTGACACGGTGGGGCTTAAACCGAACTGGGACTTGTTAACAAATTGTGCACCCGGGGATCGCAACGCTTCACTCTCAGATTATACTACAATGGGGAAGCCGACGCAAGATCAATATTTCTTTTTCCCTGGGGTTTCCTTGTGTCTATGGCATAATTTTTATACCTTGTATCCCTTCACGTGATATATCCGGCTGTACGAATGTCCGGTGATTGCTGGGATTCTGACACAAAGTGCGGGAGTTCGGGATGAGCATCACTTTTCAGCCACACAACAGGAAGCGTAAGAACACGCACGGATTCCGCGCCCGCATGGCAACGAAAACCGGGCGAAAAGTGCTCGCCCGGCGGCGGGCTCGCGGCAGGAAGAAACTTACTGTAAGCGACGAACGGTAGGTGAGGAAGGCGGAAACGCTTCGGGGTCGGGATTCCTTCCAGGTGTTGTACAGGTCAGGGAGGAAAGTCGATGGCGAAGTGGTGCGGTGTTTCTTCCGGTGGGAAACAGGAGCCGGGACGCGGGTGCGTGCCGGCTTTTCCGTCTCTGCCAGGAGATACAATGCCGTGAGAAGAAACAGGGCAAAGAGACTCATGCGCGCAGCCTATGACAGGGAGAGGGACATGCTGGCGGGTGCTGCTGAGACTGCCGGAGATTCCCTCAACGTGCTTTTCATCTACAACGGGGGAAAGGGCACACGGCAGGCACCATTCAGATTCGACCGCGTCAGCATGGACATGAATTCACTCTGCAGAAAAGTCTGCGCGGCGGCCGTGAGAGGGCGCGCATGAAACATGGCGTGCTTCTTGTCCTCCGGGCGTACCAGGTGCTTGTTTCCCCGCTTCTCCCCCCGAACACGTGCAGATTCTCCCCTTCATGTTCCCAGTATGCAATGGACGCGGTTTCCAAATACGGGGCGGGGCGCGGGCTCTGGCGCGCGCTGAAGCGCATCGGCCGCTGTCATCCGTTTCATCCCGGCGGGTTCGATCCCGCCTGAGAGACTTTTATTCCCACGTAAATTGATGCGATATGGATAAGCAAACTACGATCGGATTCGTCCTCATCGGACTGGTCCTCATCATCTGGATGTGGGTGCAGGCTCCTCCCCCGCCGCATGCGCGTCCCGTCTCGGCGGACAGTCTCCACGCATCGATGCCGGTTCTGAAGGATACTCTCAGAGTGGAACGTCCCGCAGCGACTCACGACACCACCGCGCACACTCCGGACGATCTTCTTGGATCCTACTTCTCCGTCCGCGCCAGGGGCGAAGAAAAGGTCATCGTCATTTCGACGGATCTCTATACCGCGGAGATCACGACAAAGGGGGGGCTCATACGGAAATGGGAGCTTTCGGCATTCAAGACGTGGGACGGTTATCCCGTCCAGCTCGTGGATTTCGACAGGGGGGGTGACCTCAGCCTCCTGTTCACCTCGGGGGATGGGAAACTCATCAACACGAAGAATCTCTATTTTGACGCACGCGAAAAATCATGGACGACATACCGGCTTTCGGGGGATCAGAGCGTAATTGTCGAGCTCACGCTTCCGCTTGCAGGCGGGAAGAAGCTGACAAAGCGGATGACGTTCACAAACGGGAAGTATGCGTTCGAGACCGATTTCGAATTCACGGGTATGGGAGATGCAATATCGAATTTTGAGTACCAGATCGTCTGGGAGAACGGATTACGGTATGCGGAACACAACAGCGTGGACGAGTCAAACTTCGCACTGGCGTACGCGTACTCCGGAGGCGAGCTGACGGAGGTTGACGCGGGGAAGAACGGGGAAACGACGAAGCGCGATATCAACGGTCTCATGGACTGGGTTGCGACGAGAAACAAGTATTTTGCTCTCGCGCTGATGCCCGAGCACGGCACGAGCCAGGGAGCATACATTGAAGGATCGCGGGCCACCGTCGCGGACAATGGCGTAAAAAAGAATTTCGCCCTTGCCCTGAAAATGCCGCTCATGACCGGCGCGGAACACGCAAAGGTGACGGTCTATCTGGGACCGCTTGATTTCGATATCGTGAAGGGGTACGGGCGCGGTCTCGAACAGATCATGAGCCTGGGGTCCGCCTGGATCATCAGGCCGATATCAGAATATATCATGATCCCGCTGTTTCAGTTTCTTCATAAGTTCATACCGAATTACGGGTGGGTGATTATCGTGTTTTCGATAATCATCAAGCTCGCGCTGCAGCCGCTGACGCGCACGAGCATGAAGTCGATGAAGCGGATGCAGAAGCTCACGCCGCTGATGAGCGAGATCCGTGAGAAGTACAAGGACGACCCGAACAAACAGAATCAGCAGATCATGAACCTGTACAAGGAGTACGGCGTCAATCCCGCGGCGGGCTGCCTTCCCATGCTCCTGCAGCTGCCGGTTCTGTTCGCCCTGTACGCGGTGTTCAAGTCGTCCATCGGGCTCCGGCAGTCGGCGTTCATGTTCTGGATCAAGGATCTTTCGATTCCCGACGCCGCGCTCCGGCTCCCGTTTACGCTGCCTCTGTTCGGGATAACAGACGTCAGCGGTCTCGCCCTGGCGATGGGCGTCACGATGTTCCTTCAGCAGAAGATGACGGTGACCGATCCTCGCCAGAAGGCCATGGTGTGGATGATGCCCGTGCTCATGACGCTCATGTTCAACAGCCTCCCGTCGGGACTGAACCTGTACTACTTCGTGTTCAATCTCCTTGCGATCGGCCAGCAGATGTGGTTCAACAAGACGGGCGGCGACGAACCTCTGCGGAAGGTCGATCCGAAGAAAGGTGGAGGCGGAATCCTGGCACGCCTGACGAAGGATCTTCCGAAGATGAAGTAAGGTACCTCCTCCATCGTAACTTCCCCGGCGCCCCGTGGCAATATTCCGCGGGGCGCTGTCGTTGTACGCCCAGCATGACGTATACCCTGGAGGTGCAAGTCCTCTCAGAAGCTGACCATAGCGACTGAAGCGAAGCGCAACTGCGGAAGGGCGACCGACCGTGGGAAGGAAGCGTGGAGCAAAGCCGCGGGCCGACGAACAGGAATCGGATATAAGGCGTTGCCGATCAGGGCGAGCGGGCAATTGACCGCAAAGCACTCATGGTCAAAGATCAGGTGACGTAGATCCGGCGGCCGCGCGATGATGGGTAGACGTCTTATCTGGGGAGATCTCGCCTTACGCCTGAAAGGGCGACGCGATGAGCGGAGCGAGAAGTCAGCAGAGGCCGTAGGGTGCGCTGGGCAGCGCGCAAATCAGGAAGGTTCAAGTCCATCTGGCGCTCGGATGAGGGGCGCCATATCCGAAGGCGGGGATGAAGGTTCGCTGGGTCTGGCGGAAGTCGGACAGGGCAGCGTGTCCACCGTGAGGTGGAATCCGAAGCGCATGAGGAGGAGTACCGGGACGTAATCGAGGGAGAGATCCCGTAGATGAACCGGTCGGCCAAAGATGGGGCAAGGTTGAGCCCGCACTACGAGGGCGAAAGCGTTACTCATCCACCCATCATACCAAGGTGTTTGCGGACGGCTCGGTACGGAAGATTTGTGCGTGACCCCAGGAGAACTTGGAGGGTTCCCGTGTGGCAACGGGATAAGCGATCCAATAAGCGGAAGCGAAATGGAGAGCGATGCCCTGCAAGTAGTCGGACAGCCGAATAGTACTGAGGTGTGCTGAAAGCTGCGCGGGCAACTTGAGTGAGTCGGGAAGTCGGCTGGCAAAGGTGGTTGGAGAGAGAAAGGAGGCAAGCGAGTAAGGGCGATGGCGCGGATAACTTCCCTATGTGAAAAACCCAGAAGTCAACGCGTGAGGAGACTTGCGGAATGGCTCAATCCAACGGGTTCAAGGAAGGTTCACTCATTGGTGGACAAGGTATACAAGCGGAAGAACCTGGAGCTGGCCTGGGAAAAGGTGCGTCAGAACCAAGGGGCGGGTGGCGTGGACGGTCAGAGCATCAAGGAGTTTGAGAAGGTACTCGATGAGCAACTGGACAGACTCCACTGGGAGCTCAAAGCCGATCTCTATCATCCGCAACTGGTACGGGAGCACTTGATCCCCAAGGCTGGACAGCCGGGGAAATACCGTGCGCTGGGAATCCCGACGATCTATGATCGGGTATGCCAACAGGCGGTGCTGAACCGACTGGAAGGGATCTTCGAACCGGTATTCGATGAAGCCAGCTTCGGATACCGGCGAGGAAGATCGAGCAAGGATGCGCTGCGGAAAGTCTGGCGGGAGCTGCATAGCGGCTGTGAGTGGATTGTGGATGCTGACCTGAAGGACTTCTTTGGGTCAGTGAATCACGAAAAGCTGATGGCGCTGGTGGCCCAACGCGTGGCTGATGGCCGAGTGCTCCGGTTGATAGAGAGCATGCTGAAGGCCGGACGCTTCACGGAGGGACAACAACGACTAACAACAGATCGTGGCACACCGCAGGGCGGAGTAATATCGCCGCTGTTGAGCAACATCCTGCTACTCCGTTTGACTGGGAGATGAGGCGCCGGGGGTATCAGCTGACACGGTACGCGGATGATTGTGCGCCACGACGGCGCGGAGAGGAGACTGAGCATTGGTCACCTAACTGCAGCCTTGCTGCACAAGAGATGAGGGAAGGCCCCTCGGGCCCGGATTGTAGGATCAGGGCCCAAACCACCGCAAGCTGCTCTGGTCTAAGGGCTGGGGTAGTGAGCGTTGCGGAAAAGGCGGACTCAATCCATCAGGTGAGGCTCACGAAGGCGAACGCAAGTGAACCGTTGCAGACTTGTCGAAAGCGTAGGGACGCCATCAAAACCGGACTCCAGTCGTTGGTCCGCGAAGAAGTTCGGGAGAAGCCTACTGACTGCCCGAGCGGTGGCCGGCATCAAAGACGGCGCGAGCGTGAGCAGCAGGCTCTTGTGCGGAACGTGGGAACCTGTACTCTCAAGTGGTAAGGGAGAAATCCAAGTGGCAGACCCATGAGGATCACAGTACCGATACGGGGTACAGGGACGGACGGGCTCGTACGAGCGAAGAAGCCTGGTAATACAGGCCGAGCAAAGGAGCCCGATTCTTCAGGCTTTAGGAACTGGTCAACCAGCAATGGGAGGAACCGTGCCTGAAGTCAAGCCTTACAGCATTCCAAAGCAACTCGTATGGGAAGCCTACCAACGGGTAAAGGCGAACCGTGGTACAGGGGGTGTAGATGGCGAGACACTGGCTGCGTTCGAGAAGGATCTGAAAGATCGTCTGTACAAGATCTGGAATCGGATGTCGTCAGGCTCGTACTTCCCGTCACCTGTGCGGCTCGTCGAGATACCGAAGGCTAACGGCGGCAAACGCCCACTTGGCATTCCGACAGTTATGGATGGAGTGGCACAGACGGTGGTCAAGATGGTTCTGGAGCCGGCAGTGGAACCGGTGTTCCACGAGGACTCCTACGCCTATCGACCCGGGAAATCTGCGCTCGATGCGGTCGGAGTGGCTCGGAAGCGTTGCTGGGAGACTGACTGGGTCATTGATCTGGATATCAAGGGGTTCTTTGATAGTCTGGACCATGAGCTGGTCGAGCGTGCCGTGGCTCGTCACACCGACGTTCCGTGGGTCCGTCTGTATATCGGGCGGTGGCTTCGTGCCCCGATGCAGCGAACTGATGGGAGCCTGATAGAACGGACACGAGGCACGCCGCAAGGCGGTGTCATCAGCCCGCTCTTGGCGAATCTCTTTCTGCATTACGCTTTCGATGTCTGGATGCAGCGGAAATATCCCGCAGTCCGGTTCGAACGCTATGCGGACGATGCCATCGTCCACTGCAGAACGGAGGCCCAGGCAAAGTTGGTGAGGGAGGCCATCCGGGTCAGGTTCGAGCAGTGCGGTCTGGTGCTTCATCAAACGAAGACGAAGATCGTGTACTGCAAAGACGACGACCGCCGTGGGAAGTACGAACAGATCACGTTCGACTTTCTGGGGTACACCTTTCGACCTCGACGGGCGAAGAATCGATGGGGGAAGTACTTTGTGAGCTTCCTCCCGGCGATCAGTACCAAGGCAGCCAAAGCGATACGCACGACCATCCGCCAGTGGCGGCTGGCCTCCACCCGGAATAATCGTCGGTTGGAGGACCTTGCGGAGCTTACCAACCCTGTGGTGCGTGGCTGGATGAACTACTACGGCCGGTTCTATCGGTCGCAGTGTGTTCTTGTTCTCCGACAACTCAACGGGGCTCTTGCTGCATGGGCGCGATGGAAGCATAAACGGTTCAGACGCCGAGAGCGTGCGTCGATGCATTGGTTGGGACGCATTGCGCGACGGGACCCGCAGTTGTTTGTCCTGTGGCAGCTCGGTATCAGACCGGAGGCCGGAGAGTAAGAGCCGGATGAGGCGAGAGTCTCACGTCCGGTTCTGTGAGGGCGTGGAGGTGAGATCTCTCCGCGCTACTCGACGCAACGTATACATGCAATCACGCCGTGAGGGCGAGCGGCTCATGCAGCTGCTCCGGAAGCTCTTCACGGGGCTGAAGCTCCGAATCAACGAGTCGAAAAGCGCGATTGATCTGGCACAACGCCGCAAAATCCTTGGGTACTCGTTCTGGGTGGCCACGGGACAAGTGGTGAAACGCCGGGTGAGCAAGAAGGCTATCAAGGCGATGCAAGACCGGGTA
Organism: Ignavibacteriota bacterium; assembly: GCA_003157485.1. Lineage (GTDB taxonomy): Bacteria > Bacteroidota > Ignavibacteria > UBA10030 > UBA6906 > Fen-1273. Next base: position 1,451 of record PMJQ01000099.1, on the reverse strand, counting down.
CGAGAGATCACGAAACGTAACCGGGGACGGAGCATCGGACAAGTCGTTGCGGAACTACGGAGCTACCTTGCTGGCTGGAAGGAATACTGCCGGCTTGCAGACACTCCGAAGATCTTCCGCGAGCTTGACGAATGGATCCGCCACCCCCTGAGGGCCCTTCACCTGAAACGTCGGAAACGTGGCCCGACAATCTACCGCGAGCTTCGTGCCCGAGGTATGTCGGACTGCCTTGCCGCACAGGCGGCCGCCGCGGGTCGATGTTGGTGGCATATATCTACTACCGCCGTCAGCCCAGCGCTCCCGAACACCTACTTCGACCAGCTACAGCTTCCTCGGTTGGCTGGATAAACAATCACTTTCTGAACCGCCCGGTGCGGACCCGCATGCCGGGTGGTGTGGCAGGGGTCGTCGGGGAATGCCCGACGCCCCTATGCCGATTCCAGCCATGTTCGGTTTGAGCTTCCCCTGATGCGCCCAGACCGACATCAGGGCTTTCATCCCGGGCATGGCGATAAATATCTGTGCAAACCCCACGGCGAGCGATACGGCCCCCCCCGGTCCTGCCGACGACGTTTTCGCCCACCCTCCCTGGAGAGCTCCGCAAGATTGACGACCGAGAACCCGTGAACCGGAGCTACGGCGGCGAATTTCTCCGGCGAGAGGTTGATGGCGAAATAGTCCCCCATCTTCAGCGAGCAGGCTGCGATGAGGGCGATGATCCCCACCACCCCCTCCATCAGCATGGCCCCGTACCCGATCATGCGCGCATCGGATTCCCTGTTGATCATCTTCGGAGTCGTCCCCGAGGCGACAAGCGCGTGAAACCCCGATATCGCCCCGCAGACCCGCCACACCCACTCTGATTGGATCCACGTTCGACGCAGAGGCACCTGATAATACCTGGACACCAATATGCTCCACCGTGTCGAGCGCCAGTGCCGCCGTGGCGCTGTATTACTGTTGTTGGCGAGATCTGGCAGGAGGAGATATACCGCCGAGGAGAGGGAGAAGATTCTGGAGCCGTTCGTGTTGTTGGTGCGAGATTCCGTGAGAGCGCTGGCTCATCACAGGCCTCACGGAGTCCAGACTGTGGCCAGGCGGCTGGCTTGCTGGCAGACAGGACCGGTCGTAGCCAGTGGCATAGGTGGCTGGCAAATCGACCTGGAGATCAGTGCGCGGGATCTCGCTCTTCACGACACAAGCATCCTCAACACCCCCAGGATCTTCTCCCTCTCCTCGGCGTATGCTCAAGGTCGATTTCCGGAAGAACTAAATGGGATCACTGTTGTTTGGGCGCTGTCAGGCGAGGGTGCTGTGCCTCGGCGGTAGTGTGAGAGGAGTCGAGTCAACACGACGCTCCTGGCGTTCGATACGGCGACGCATTATTGGTGTCGGAGTATTATCAGGCGTCTCTGCGTTGAACGTCGATGCAACGGGGGCGGGTGTGGCGG
>PMJQ01000056.1 GCA_003157485.1 Ignavibacteriota bacterium | reverse complement strand
CTCGTGCTCCCGACGGACTGCGGCGACGTTGTGACGTAATCAGGATTGATAAGCACCGTTCCCTGCACGCGGAGTGAATCCGGGAGCTGTCCGCTGATCGATGAGAGGAACTTCCCGACGTCTCCGGGAACGAAATCGATCGGCTGGAGCGCGCCCGTCATTCTCGTCTGAGGAACGTCCATTTCAGACAGCATCTGACCCCCGGTGCTCTCGGCCTGCAGCTTCAGATCGAGCTGCAGTGGGAACTGTATCGTCGACTGCGGTATCAGCCTGAGGTTTGCCTCCGGGATGTTCACCTGGCCCTTGAATTTCTTCGAGAGATCGCCGAGTTTGATGGGGAGAACCGCGTTGATGTTGACCCAGGTCGGCTTCAAGACGCCAACGACGTTATCGGCGACGATGGAGGTCGACGTGAGTGTCATCGTCACGCCGTCGGTTTCCTGGATCTTCACCTGGCCCTCTCCGGAAATCTGCGAGAGCGCAAGCGTGCCCGCCACGTCGAGCGCGGAGATGAACGCGCCGCCGGGCGAATGGAGCCTGTACCCTGCGAGATTGAGCGTCCGGTCGAATGTCCCGTTCGCGGGGAGCGGGATGTTGTCCGTGTACGCTGATCCCGACGGCGTAAAGAGCTCGCCCACGCTGTAGGAAAACGAGACGTTGACAGGGACCGAGCTCTGGAAATGGATGGTGATCGATCCCGACTTCACTGACAGGTCGCTGACAAGGTTCGAATCCTTGATCGCGAGTGAGGCGTTCACGCATTTTGATGCGGCCTGCGCGGGGATCGTCGTCACGATGGCGCTGCGGACGACGGGGTTCTTCGCCACGAGGATCGCCACGACGAGGCTGTCCGTCGGGATGGAGACGGCCTGCGCGCTTCCCGGTTCAGTCAGCGTGACGCCCGTAAGCGAGAGGTTTGCCGTCAGGAATTTCCCCGCCAGGTCCAGGGAGGCAGTTGATTCGGTCTTCGGCTGTATCGTCGCGGAGCTGCCGAAGTCGAACGAGCCGCACGCCGTGCCGTCTGCGTCCATCAGCGTGATCTGATTCTGGACGGTCACCGGAACAGGGAGGTTGTTCCGCAGGTGCAGCTCGGCGGTACCGCTCTGAAGCCTCACCGAGTCGAGCCCCGGGAGTTTTCCCTGGAGCGACGACGAGGTAAACGTGAGGGGAGGAACAGGTGTCGTCGTCCCCCGGGGAAAACCCGGGGGAAAGGGGACATCAAGCGCGAACGACGCTCCATTGATGGCGATCGCGCCGATCTGCGCCTGCGCGGAGCAGGACACAGGGGAGAGGCTGACGAGGTTTCCCACAAACGTGAGATTCGACTGAACCGTCGTTCGGTAGACGAGCTGCGTCCCCCCGGGAACGATCCCGAAGAGACTCGTATCCTTCGCCACAAGGTCCGCCAGCGAATATGACCTTACAGAGACCGGGGCGGTCATGTTCGTCTGCCACGTCGGCGCGACGGGCGAGAGCGGCTTGTTCATGCAGTTGAGTGCAATCGCCGAAATAGCGACAATGGACGCCGCGTGCGCGCCCGTGTTGAGCCGATGCCGTATGCAGTTTCTCATGTCCTTGCACTCTCTTCCTGAGTATCCATGCGCGAGTAAAGGTCAAATCCCATGCCCGGTGAAACCAGGCAAGTGCTGATTGGTACATTCCTCCCCAGGGGGTGATCGTCTATGGGCTTAGGTCCTCGGGGGCGTTCGCCGGGTTGTTCGTGCGGAGCGCCGGTCCCGGCGTTCCGGTGTAGATTCTTCAAAAAAAAGGTATATTTGTCGGAGTGAAGTGACATCGGTGAATAGTAGTATCCGTTCTTTCATGCTTTTCCTCCTCGTTCCCGCTGCGGCCCGGGCACAGGACAACGACGATGTTCAAGTCTACGGAGCAGAGACCATTCCGCCGTCGTCGACAATGATCGGACTGCACAGCAATGTTACGTTCCGCGATCTGCTGCGAGTTGCATCAGCGAAGTTCCCACTCCAAATCGTGCTGTTGACTGGTGTGATGTGATACGTTACATTACAGAATTATGACGATCTCCTTCCCGCGCGCGTCTGCACTCCTTCCCCTCCTTCTCTTCCTGTACGGAGGGGAAGCGCGCGCGCAGGACACTTCTGATGTGAAGCCCCTCAGGCTCACGCTCGTCTCGGCCGTCACGCTCGGGACGGTGATCCCCGTTCACATTTACCAGCAGAACGCATGGTGGCAGGGCCCGAGGGCCCCGTTCCGGTTTGAGAACGACTGGGCCTACGCGCTTAATGTCGACAAGCTGGGACACATGTACGCCGGGTTTCTCCTCTCGCGGATGTTCAGATACTCGCTTGAGTGGAGCGGGTTCAGCGAGCACACGAGCACGTTCTACGGCTCTGTTCTCGGATTGTCGTACCAGATGTACGTCGAAGTCGAGGACGGTTTCCACAGGGTGTACGGGTTCAGCCCGGGGGACGCGTTTTTCAACATGATGGGGGCCACGATCCCGCTTGCCCAGTGGACGTTCCCCGTTCTCAGGAACTTCACGTTGAAATACAGTTACTGGCCGAGCACCGGGTACAGGGATGAGCTGAAGGCGGGACAGGCGAAGGCGTTTCTCGATGACTACCAGGGAACGACGGTGTGGCTGGCCGTGGATCCCCACTTCATGATGGGGGAGAAGGTCTCCTCCGCCGTGCCGCCGTGGCTCGGTCTGGCGTTCGGCGTGGGTGCCAGGGATCTGAACGAGTCAGGCGGAGGGCGGCGGCAGGCGACGCTCGCGCTGGACTTCAATTTCTCAAGAATCGAGACGGAGAGCAGCGTCCTGCATGCGGTATTCACGCTCGTGGATTTTGTCCACCTGCCCGCTCCCGGCATCAGGCTCGACGGCAACCGCGTTCTCTTCGGAGTCTTTTACCCGTGACCCGGGCTACGGCATCAGCGCTGATGCGCGCCACGCGGCGGACTCTCATCGGCCCCGTCTGCGCGGCTTACCTTCTTCTGGTCCTCCCCCGGCTCTGCACCGCGGGATCAGTCTCTGACGCTCCGCCGCCGCAGGATTCACTGAGGCAGTTCGGACTTCTGTTCGACGTTCAGGCGGCGCCGCACTATTCCTCTCCCTCCTCGTATGCGGACGGCGGATACACGGTCTCTCTCGGGTTCGGTCTGAATTTCTCACCCGTGTTCCAGATGACGATCCAGATTTATACCGGACGGGAAATGATACCTCGCGGCACCGCGAAGCCGGTCGACGGCTGGCTCCCCGTGGGCGGGGCCTCGCTCGAGGGGACGTTCTTCTTCGCGACCGGGACCCCCGTCCGGCCGTACGCGGCGGCCGGATACGGCCTGTACACGATCAGCGGCGGAGACGGATACAACGGGGGTGGGCTCTCTCTTGAGGCCGGGGCCGAATGGGATTTCTCCCGGTTTGTCTCTCTCCGCTTCGGGGGGAAGTATGATGTCATCCGGTACCATGACCCCACCGGAGAAGCCTCTCAGGCCGTCGGATTTCAGCCCTTCACGCTCCGTGCTGCCGGCGCAGCGGTGCGCATGGCATTTTACCCGGATCTCCTCCCCTGATTTGCCGGCCTTGCGGGGGGGAGGACGATGTAATACCCCTCTCTTTCAGGGGCTTGTAGAATCTTCCGGACGGGTGAATCAGGGATGTCATTTTACCCTCGCTCGGGGAGGGGGGAGCCCGAAAAGTCGCTCTCGGCGTCTGATTTCGGCCTTTTGAACCGGATCCGGTTGTGGTACGGAGTTTGCTCCTTAGGGGAGCAAGTGAAAAAGGCCAGGTGCGGGAGATCGAAGGGGGGGCCAGAAAATTGAGTTATCTGAAACCGGGGGACTTATGAGAACAATCGCCATCATCGTCGCGCTTATCGGGGTCGTGGTTTTCTCGAAGCTGTACCTTGCGGGGCCCACCGCCTCTGACGGGCAGCAGGTCGTTGCGAAGCACATAACCGACGATTCCCGGGGGAATTTGAAGCTCTCGGATTTCAGGGAGACGGGGGGGCGGGAATATATCCTCTCAGGAGTAAGGGTGTATGTCATGACATTTGAAGGTTCGGTTGAATGCACATCCCAGTCCTCCGAGGGGACGCAGGTTGAGTTCGCCTTCGACCGGAGGCAGGGGACGCAGGTTGCTTCACTGCGCGCCGGAGAACACCGCATCGTAAGAGGTGCGATCCAGTTTGAGAAAACATCGTATGCCTGGGTGGGACAGCCGATGTAAGCGCTGCCGGGTGTCGATTCTGCGATAGTCGGCCCCTCCCCTGCCTGAAATCGGCGGGGGAGGGGCCGACTCTTTTCAGGGGTTCCGGGGCGGATTCCCGCGCTTCCCGGCGCTCCGCCTCGTTTGAAGTTCTCCTCTTTCCTTCTAAATTGCAGGAATGTCGCACAGTCCTGTATCCGCCATGTATGATGTGGTCATCATCGGGGCAGGTCCCGCGGGTATCAGCATGGCATCCGAAGCGCGGGCCGCCGGAATCGCCCCCGGGGGCATACTCATCGTGGAGAAGGCGGCGGAGCACTCCTTCTCCATCAAGAAATACTACCCCGACAACAAGCTCGTGACGGCCAACTACAAGGGATTCGACGCCGTCTGCACGGGGGTGATGTGTCTCGTCGATTCTTCAAAGCACGAGACGATCTCCTATCTGGACAGGACCATCGCGGAGAAGGAGATCACCGTCCATTACGGGGAAACGGTCTACAAGATCCACAAGGATCCGGTGGAGCAGCGGTTCACGATCACGACGGACAGGGGGGACTATGACACGGTCGTGGTGGTGATCGCTATCGGGATACTGGGGAAGCCGAACAAGCCTCCCTACAAGATGCCTCCCTCGCTGAAAGACAGGATCCTGTTCGACGTGACGACGACCGAGGTCTCCGGCGGCTCCATCCTCGTCGTCGGAGGGGGCGATTCGGCGTCCGAGTACTGTCAGTACCTTGTGCAAAAGGGAAACCAGGTCACGCTCAGCTACCGCGGCAGTGAGTTCTCGCGGATGAACGACATCAACAGACAGAGCATGCTGGCCCTTGGGGAGCGCAGGCAGGTCGAGATCCTGTTCGTATCGAACGTCACGGGGGTGACGGACGCCGCGGGAAGGCCCGCTGTCGCATTTGCGGAGCCCGCGTACGGGACCCGGCCATACGACTATGTCCTCTATGCCCTCGGAGGGACGACGCCGCGCAATTTTCTGAAGACGATCGGCATCGAATTCGACGGCGAAGAACCGTACGTCAAAGAGGCCCACGAGACGAACGTCAGGGGGATGTTCCTTATCGGCGACCTGAGCGCCGGGACGAAAGGGGGATCCATCATCTGGGCATTCAACTCGGCGAACACGGCGATGAAGCGGATCTCGAGCGAGTATCTCAGGAACGGCGCCGCCCCTCCCCGGCAAAAATCACCTCCCCGGTAATCATCGCAGCCGCAGATCCGGCCCTTCCGCCGGTCCGCTCCCGGACCCACTTCTCTCTCACAGAGGACAATCATGCCCCATCACCTGTTCCGCCGGAAGAACCTTGACGCGATACTGAAGGAAGCGGAAGAGCCCGACCGGCAGCTCAAGCGCGCCCTCGGGGCGTTTGACGTGATCATGCTCGGCATCGGGGCAATTATCGGTTCGGGGATATTTGCGACGATCGGGACCGCGGTTGCCGGCGACGCTACGCGCGCGGGTGCGGGTCCCGCGATCGTCCTTTCGTTCATCCTGACCGCCGTCGCGTGTGCCTTCTGCGGTCTCTGCTACGCGGAATTCGCCTCGCTCGTCCCGATCTCCGGGAGCGCGTACACGTATTCGTACGCGACGCTCGGGGAACTCGTGGCATGGGTGATCGGCTGGGACCTCATCATCGAATATGCCGTGGGGAACGTCGCCGTCGCGATCGCGTGGGCTGCATACTTCCACCAGCTCTGCGACGGCCTCGGGTTTCACATCCCCGCCTGGCTGGCGGTGGACTACCGCTCGGCGGTCCAGGCGGCCGGCGCCGTGATCCAGACCGGCGTGACGGATCCGGCGGTCGTCCTTGCGCATGAAGCGTGGACGTCGCACCCGGTCATCGCGGGGGTCCCGATCGTCTTTAACGCGCTCGCCGTCCTTATCGTCATGCTCATCACGTGGCTCCTTGTCGTAGGCGTGAAGGAGTCCGCACGGGCGAATAACCTGATGGTCGGGATCAAGCTTCTCATCCTCCTCTTCTTCGTCTACTCCGGGGCGAAGTTCGTGAAGCCGGAGAACTGGAGTCCCTTCATGCCGAACGGGTTCCGGGGGGTGTGGGTGGGCGCGAGCCTCATCTTTTTCGCGTACATAGGGTTCGACGCGATCTCGACGGCGGCGGAGGAATGCCGGAAGCCATCGAGGGATCTCCCGATCGGCATCATCGGGTCGCTTATCGTCTGTACGCTCATTTATATCTGTGTGGCGCTCGTCCTCACCGGCATGGTCCCCTGGACGCACCTGGGGGTGGCCGACCCTCTGGCGGAAGCCTTCGCCTACGTCGGCGCGAACGTTTCGGCCGGCATCGTCGCGTTCGGGGCCGTCGTATCGATGAGCGCGGTTCTTCTGGTCTTCCAGTACGGCCAGCCCAGGATTTTTTTCTCCATGTCACGCGACGGGCTTCTCCCTCCGCAGTTCGCCCGCGTCCATCCCAGATACCGGACGCCGTACGTGACGACCATCTGGACGGGGGTCGTCGTCGCGGCGATCTCTGCGGTCGCCAACATCAATGAAATCGTGGAGCTGACGAACATCGGGACACTCTTCGCATTCATTCTGGTGTGTGCAGGGGTCATCGTCCTGCGGCGGAGGGAGCCGGACCGTGTGCGGGCGTTCAGGACGCCGCTTGTGCCGCTTATTCCGATACTCGGGATACTCTCCTGTCTCTTCCTCATGCGGGGGCTTCCGGGCGTCACATGGCTCAGGTTCGGGGTCTGGCTCGTGATCGGAATGGTGGTCTACTTTGCGTACGGGTACAGGAAGAGCCGTCTCTCGCGGCCGTGAGGAGGGGTCGGGATCTACTTCTGTGCGCGGCGGGAGTGTGCTCGACGGGTGCCCGCCGCCTGCGTGGGGAGGCATCCGCTTTCGCGGAGCGCCCTGATCAGACGGTCGTGCGCTCCCTTCGGGAGCGGAGGTGCGGGGAGCGAGCGGTAGAGGACCACCGTCGCCTTGAGCGACTCGAGGTAGGCCCTGCAGTCGGGGCAGGCTCCGAGATGCCGCCTGATCTCCCTGCAGCGCCGGGTGCCGAGCCTCTGGTCGAGGTTGTCGCAGATATGGCGGTACACGTCAGAACACTTCATCGTCCGTCTCTCCGTCCCGGATGCGACATATACGGCGTGAGCTCTTCCCTGAGGAATGCGCGCGCCCGGCGGAGCCGCGATTTTGCGGCCTCGCCGGAGATCCCCACGATGCGCGCGGTCTCTTCCGTCGATTTGCCCTCCATGTCCCTGAGCGTGAACACAATTCTGTAATCGGGGGGGAGCTTCCCGATCGCGCGCTCGATCTGCGAGCGGAGCTCCCTGTCGAGCATGACGTCGGCGGGGGTCTCTTCCCAGCGGGCGATCTCATGCGCGAACTTTCCGTCCGCAGTCGTCCCGGGAGACTCCAGCGCCTCAAGCGATTCTTCGATGTCACGTATCTTTCGCCTGCGGTGCCTCATCAGGCAGTTGTTCGTCACGATCGCGTACAGCCACGTGGAAAAACGGGACCTTCCGTCGAACGACCTGAGCTTTCGGTAGACGTTGATGAACGTGTCCTGGAACGTCTCCTCCGCTTTCTCCCGGTCACGGCAGAGTTTGAATGCGTACCGGTACACTGTCTGCTCGTACCGGCGGACCAGCTCGCTGAACGCCCGCGCGTCCCCTCCCCGGGCGGCGGCAATGAGCTTTCCCTCCGCCAGTGTCTTGAGCTGTCCGCCTGTTACATGTGAGATGCCGTGAGCGTCCAAGAGGGTTCACTGTTTCCGGGATTTTCCCCTACGGGGATGTCGCCTCGATATGCGCCTCGCGGAGCGACGGATGCACGGACACCCGGAGGAAATTCGGCCGGCAGCACACCTGGCAGTCCTCCGTGTATTCCTGGTCGGGCCCCCCTGACGCGTCAACAAGCGTGACGTTGACCTGGAAGCAAAACACGCACACAAACGCGGTTTCAATCTCCATGTGGTCAAGATACGATTCCCCGGGGTCACGGGCAACCCGCAGGTTTAGTTTCTCGCGGAAAATCCTTATATTTTCGTTGCTCATAACCGGAACAAGGCATCACACCGATGAACATGCAGCCCGTAGTCCTCTTCCTTCTCATACTGATCCCCCTGCTGTACGCGGGACTCACAACGGTATACGGGCTCCAGTTTTTTGGCGATTTCCCCGGCCTCACGCGCTTCAGGACGCCGGCCCTCCTCATCACGGTGGCACTGCACATTGTCTATCTGGTCGTCAGGACGATTGCCTTCGACCACCCCCCCATCACGTCGGTGTTCGAGATCATGACCGTTCTCGCGGCATCGATCGCGATCGGGTACACCTATATTGAGGTCCGGACGCGGGCGAGCGCCACAGGGTTCTTCATCCTCTTCCTGGCCTTCGCGTTTCAGACCGCCTCATCGGTGTTCATCAGGGACCGGTTCGACATCCCCGGCTACCTCCACAGCGTCGTTCTCGGGTTTCATGTATCCGCGGCGCTTCTTGGATACACCGCGATCTCCCTTTCTGCAGCATACGGGTTCCTGTATCTGATGCTCTATCACGAGATCAAGTCGTCCAGGTTCGGGCTCATCTACAACCGGCTTCCGAATCTCGAGATGCTCGAGACGATGAGCCACAGGGCGGAGGTGTTCGGGTTCGTGTCGCTCGGCGTCGCGATCGTGATAGGGGTGATCTGGCTCCCCCGGGTGTTTCACAATTTTTCGTACTGGGACCCCAAGCTCGTCGGCACTCTTGTGATCTGGTGTCTGTACGCGGTTGCCCTGGGCGCCAAGAGGCAGCTCGGCTGGCAGGGGAGGAAGACGATGGTCATCACGCTCGTGGCGTTCGGGTTTGTTTTCCTCTCCATGACGGTGATCAATCTGTATCTGAGCAGCTTCCACAGCTTCCACTGAGAATGAACCTTCACTCCATCGGAATCAGCCATCACACCGCGGCGCTCGAGATTCGCGAACGGATGTGGCTCTCCGACGACGAAATCCGGGGGGCCCTGCCGCGCCTGAAGGAACAGAAGCACTTCGCGGAGTGCGTTCTCGTCTCGACATGCAACCGGACGGAGCTCTACGGCATCGCCGGCGGCGACATCGTCGATGACGGCGGGCTGCGGCGATTTCTTATCGATCTCAAGGGGGCTTCCCCCTCCGTCGGGACGGAACACTTTGTCTCCGCGCACGCAGGAGCCGCCATAGCACATCTCTTCCGGGTGGCCGCCGGCGTCGAATCGATGGTGATCGGCGACGTGCAGATCCTCGGGCAGATCAAGGACGGGTTCAATCTCGCAAGGGAGAGCGGGACGCTGGGACCGGTGATGAACCGGCTCATGCAGGCGGCGCTTCATGTCGGCAAGAGAGTGAGGACGGAGACGGCGATCGCCGAGGGGGCGGTCTCCGTCAGCTACGCCGCCGTGGAACTGGCAAGCAAGATCTATGCGGACCTGACGAAGAAGTCGGTCCTCCTTATCGGCGCCGGGGAGACCGGCGAACTGACGCTCCGGCACCTTGTGGGAAAGGGGATCGGCCACGTCACGATCGCGAACCGGACCCGGGAGAGGGCGGAGGCGCTCGCCTCGGCGATGGGGGGAACGGTGATCGATTACGACGGGATTGTCGATGCCCTCCGCTCCGTCGATATCGTCGTCTCTTCGGTCACGAGCCCGTCGTACATCGTGCAGCCCGGTGAAGTCCAGAAGGTGATGAAGCAGCGCTCCAACAACCCACTGTTCATCATTGACATAGGCCTCCCGAGAAACATCAATCCGGCGGCGGCGAAGATCGAGAACGTGTTTCTGTATGACATTGATGCGCTCAGCACGATCGTCGACCGCAACCTGGACCGGCGCAGGGGGGAAATCCCGAAGGTGACGAGGATCATCCGGGAGGAGCTTGTCGCGTTCCTCCGGTGGCAGAACACGCTCGAGGTGGGCCCCACGATTCAGGAATTCCGTGAATCGCTTGAAGCCATCCGCACGCAGGAGGTCATGAAGCACGTCAACCGATTCAGGCCCGAGGACAGGGATCTCCTCGAGCTTGTCACGCGAAGGATCGTGAACAAGATCCTCCACGGTCCGACGACGGTTCTGAAGCAGGGAACGGAATCGGGCACGCACAGTGAAGAGGTCATACTCAGGGTGAAGGCGCTCCGTGATCTGTTCGGCATCCGGGACAACGGCGGGGCGGATCATGAAGGCTGACGTTCTCAGGATCGGGAGCCGGGGGAGCGATCTCGCCCTCTGGCAGGCGCGGTGGGTGGAATCCGAGGTCAGGACGATTGCGCCGGAGTGCAGGATATCCCTCGAGGTCATCAGGACGAAGGGGGACAGGATACTTGACTCTCCGCTCTCGGCGATCGGCGACAGGGGCCTTTTCACGCGGGAGATCGAGGAAGCCCTCCTTGACGGAAGGATCGACTGTGCGGTCCACAGTCTCAAGGATCTTCCGACCGAGCTCCCGGACGGCCTCACGCTGGGGGCCGTTTGCAGGCGCGAGGACGTCCGCGATGTCTTCATTCCGCATCCCCTCAATGAGGTGAGGACGCTGCTGGCGCAGAAACAGGGGTCGAGCGTTGCCACCGGGAGTCTCCGCAGAAGGAGCCAGATCCTCGCGAGGAGACCCGACCTCCGCATTATCGATATCCGGGGGAACCTGAACACAAGGATGAACAAGCTCAGGGATTCGGACTGGGCGGGGATGATGCTTGCGTGCGCGGGAGTCAGACGGCTGGGCTGGGAGGAGAACATCGGCGAGATCATTCCTGCCGACGTCATCCTTCCCGCGGTCGGGCAGGGGGCGATTGCCGTCGAAATCCGCGCGGGCGATCAGCTCACGGCATCCATACTCGCGGGGCTGAACGATGCTGCGACCGCCTCCGCCGTTGAAGCGGAACGCGCCCTCCTCCGGACGCTGGAGGGAGGATGCCAGGTCCCCATCGGCGCCTATGCGCGTCCCGCCGGCGGGGGGGAGCGTGATGTCCTGCTCATGGACGCGATGGTTGCCTCGCTCGACGGAAGGAAGGTGGTGCGGGGGAAAACACACGGTCCCGCCTCCGCGCCCGGAGAGATCGGCAGGGCTCTTGCCGAGACACTCATTGCCGGAGGGGCGGGGGCGATCCTCCGTGAGATCCGCTCGGGCGCTCCCGCCGTATGACGCTCGGCGGCCGGACAATTCTCGTCACGCGCCGGCACGAACAGGCCGGCGAGGCGGTGCGCGAGATCGAGGCAAGGGGGGGGCTTGCCGTCGTGATACCGATGATCGTCACGGAGCCGCCCCGCCTATGGACGGAGTGCGACGCGGCGATCGGGCGGCTCGAAACGTACGACATGCTTCTCTTCGCGAGCGCAAACGCCGTGGAAAGCTTCGTGGGGAGGGCGCGCACGCTCGGCGTTTCTCCTGTCTCGCTTTCACGTCTCCCCTCGGCTGCCGTGGGCGAAGCCACGGCAGCTGCGCTTAAAGCGTGCGGGCTTGACCCGCGCGTGAATCCCGGGGAGTCCACCGGGGCCTCTCTTGCGCAGGCCCTCGGGCGCTCGCTCTCCGGGAAGCGCGTTCTGATCCCCCAGGGAAACATTGCGCGCGGGACGCTCTCCGAATCGCTCCGGGAGAACGGGGCAGTCGTGGACACCGTGACCGTGTATGTGACGTCGAAGCCGGAGGGGAAGCTGAGGGAGAGCTTCGTCCGGCGTGTGCTCTCGGGAGAATTCGACGTCGTCACGTTCGCCAGTCCCTCCGCCGCGGCGAATTTCGGCTCACTCTTCCGTGCGGAAGAACTGAGCGCGGTGGCCGATCACGCGAAGATTGCCGTCATCGGTCCCACGACGGCGGACGCGGTGAGGGAACTCGGGCTTGCCGTGGACGTCGTCGCCCGCGAATCGACGGCCCGCGGGCTCGTCGCTGCCATCGAAGAATTCTTCAGCTGAGTGCCAATGACAAATGACCTCTTCCTGCGCGCCTGCAGAAGGCAGCCCGTCGAACGAACGCCCGTCTGGATCATGCGGCAGGCGGGGCGCTACCTTCCCGAGTACCGCGCCGTGCGCGCCCGCCATGATTTTCTGACGATGTGCAAGACCCCCGCGATCGCCGCCGAGGTGACGATCCAGCCCGTGGACATCATCGGCGTCGACGCCGCGATCCTCTTTTCCGATATCCTCGTCGTCCCCGAGGCGATGGGGATGCAGCTGACGATGGTGGAGTCCCGCGGTCCCAGACTCGACCCGCCGGTACGTTCCGCGGACGACGTGCACGCGCTCAGGGAAGTCGACCCGGAAAAGGGGCTCCGGTTTGTCATGGACGCGATCGCGGAGGCGCGCAGGGGGCTGAACGGCCGCGTCCCCCTTATCGGTTTTGCCGGCTCCCCCTGGACGCTGGCCTCCTACATGATCGAAGGAGGAGGGTCGAAGGAATTCAAGAACATCAAGAGGATGATGCTCGACGAGCCCGAGCTCCTCACAAAGCTCCTTGAACTTCTCACGGTGAACATTCGGCGGTACTGTGAAGCCCAGATCGCCGCGGGGGTGCAGGCAATCCAGATATTCGATACATGGGGGGGAATTCTTGACCCCGGACACTACAGGAAGTTTTCGCTCGATCCCATGTTCGAAATTGTGTCCAGGATGCAGAAAGGGGACGCCCCCGTCATCGTGTTTTCCAAGGGGGCTTCGCACGCGCTCGGAGAGATCGCGGCGATCGGGGCGGACGTAGTGGGACTCGACTGGACCGTGGACATCGGGGCTGCCAGAAGCACGACGGGGGAGGGGGTGGCATTGCAGGGGAATCTCGATCCGTCGTTTCTCTACGCCTCCCCCGAAAACATACGGAAGGAAGTCATGTCGATCCTGAGGAGGTTCGGCCCCGGTCCGGGGCACATATTCAATCTGGGACACGGCATACTCCCCGACGTTCCGGTCGCGAGTGCTATTGCGATGGTGCGATCGGTGCATGAGGAGAGCCCCGCGTTTCACCGTTAGACGTACGGCGCGGGGCGTGCTGGAGGGTTGTCTGAAGCTTGACCGAGGGAATGACTATGACGTTACGAGTCTCCCGGTCCGGAGTGAACACCGGGCGCCGGGAAGCGTACTTTACAGAGAAGATCCGGCTCCGATCGTATGCCGCCTTTGAGAAGGTGAGGAGCGGCGGCCGCGGGCGGGGGAGCCTTCCGCGTCAGCTGTCGGGAGCGCTGGAGCGGGGGACGGGGCTGGATTTCGTTGCCGTCAGCACCCCCGGCGGGGGAGCTCTCGCCGCGCACGCGCCGGGTGCCGGACCGGATGAGCCCGGCGAAGCCGCTTTTGATCTTTCCGCACTACGGCCGGGGAAGGTTCTCGTTGCATCCAGGGAAGGTCGGGGGAACCTCTCCCGCGGTGTCCGGGTGCTCGGTCTCAAGAGCCTGGTTATCCTCCCGCTTCGTGCGGGGAAGGGCTTCCGCGGCGTTCTCGCCGCGGGATCGCGAACCCTGGACCTCGGTCATAAGGATGACATCCGGTTTCTGAAGTCGATCGCCGCGGGTGTCGCTGCGCTTCTTGTGGAGCGCGACAAACGCCGGACGCTCGAGGAGGAGACCGAAAAATACCATTCGCTTCTCCTGGGGATGCCCGACACGGTGATCGTTCTGGATCCGGCGGACGGGACGATTCTCGACGCCAACCCTCAGGCGGCACGGCTCACAGGGATCCCTCTTCCCGGTCTGAGGGGAAAGACGGTGTTCAGCCTCCATCCTCCCGCTTCAGCAGAAATGCACCGCGCCGCACTCCCCGGCGTGGGGAGAGAGTTCACGCAATACGGCCCCGTCGAATTTCAGCGTAGGACGGGGAAGCCCGTCCCCGCGGAGATCAATGCTCGGCGCATGAAGCTCGGAGGGAGGGATGTCGTCCTCTGCATCGTTCGCGACATCAGCGAACAGAAGAGGACGGAGGTGAAACTCGCGGCGTCCGAAGAGCTCCTCCGCATCATCGTCGAGGGGACGCTGGACATGTTCTTCTTCGTCAACGACACCGCAGGCGTCTTCACGTATCTCTCCCCCTCCGTCGGAAAGATCACCGGCTACGCACCCGAACACTGGAAGTCCCGCCACAGGGAATTCCTGACGCAGAATCCCGTCAACGACAGCGTGAAGGATTACGTCGCACGCGCCCTGAACGGGGGGGTGGCCGCCCCCACGTACATCTGCGAGGTGCGCCACGCCGACGGAAGGCCGTTGCTCCTGGAGATCAACGAGAAGCCGATATTCAAGGAAGGGGTGGTGATCGGGATACAGGGGGTGGCACGGGACATCACCGAGAAGAAACGCCTCGAAGCGGAGATTCTCGAATCACGCGATAACCTGAACAGGATCCTCGACCAGACTCCCCTTGCAGTAACCGTTCTCGACGCGCGGGGGAATCTCGTCGACGTCAACGAGGCGTGGCTCCGCCTCTTCGGCGCGGGGGGGAAGGACGGGGTGATCGGCAGGCTGAACGTCTTCCATTCGCCGTTCGTGAAGGGGACGGGGCTCGCGGAAGGGTTCGCCACGGTCTTCAGGGGGGAGATCGTCGACGTCCCCGCCATCACGATTGACCCGCGGAGCGCAGGTGAGGAACTTCCGCTGGAGGGCGCCGAGTGCACTGTGCACGTGCGCATGTTTCCGGTCTTCGAACGGAACGGGAAACTTGTGAACGTTGTTGCGATGATGGAAGATGTGACGGACCGGCGGAGGCTTGAGGAGCAGCTCATTCAATCCCAGAAGATGGAGAGCATCGGGCTGCTTGCGGGGGGGATCGCGCATGATTTCAATAACATCCTGGGAGGGATCCTGGGATACGCGTCGTTCGTGAAGTCGCAGATCCCGAAGGGGGACCGGATCTATCCCCACCTGGAGACGATAGAACGTTCTGCGCTCAGGGGTGCGGAACTGACGTCGCAGCTGCTGGGATTTGCGCGGGGCGGGAAGTACGTGGTCGGGCCGCTCTACATCAACGACATGGTCGAGGAGACCGCGGAACTCCTCCGGGGGACGATCGAAAAGAGCATCGTCGTGAACACGGTTCTCGATCCCTCTTCTCCCGTGATCGAGGCCGATGCGTCCCAGATGCAGCAGGTGCTTATGAACCTGTGCGTCAACGCGAGGGACGCGATGCCGGGCGGAGGAGAGCTGACGGTCACCACGCGGCGGCTTGACGCGCCGGATGCATTCCTCCGTTCCGCGCCCGGGGGGAAGGCCGGCCCCTACGTCAGGACCGATATCGCCGATACGGGGATCGGGATTGACAGGGCGATTCGCGGGAAGATCTTTGACCCGTTCTTCACGACAAAGGAGAAGGGGAAGGGGACGGGGCTCGGCCTGGCCACGGTGTACGGCATCGTGAAGAACCATAACGGGTTCATCAATGTCGAGAGCGAGATGGGCGCCGGGACGACGTTTTCGGTGTACATCCCGGCCATTGAGAAGAAAGCGGAGAAACTCCGGGAGATTGAATCCCGTCCCGAAGGGGGGCAGGAGACGATACTTGTTGTGGATGACGAGGAGACGATCCGCTTCCTCGTGCGCGACATACTCGAGGAGATTGGCTACAAGGTCATTGCCGCGGAGGACGGGTACAGGGCCCTCGAGATTTACGGCAAGCGGATGGCGGAGATCGATCTTGTGATACTCGACATGACGATGCCGGGGATGGGAGGCAGGGAGACATTCGAGAAGCTGAAGAAGCAGAATCCCCGCGTCCTTGCCGTACTCTCGACCGGCTATTCCGAAGACGAAAGGGCGCGCCAGATGCTCGCGATGGGTGTGAAGGCCTTCGTCCAGAAACCGTACAGGATCGACGACCTTGCGGGCGCGGTGCGCCGGATACTCGATTCCGCCGGAACCTGAAGACGGGTGAACGATGGGAACAGAAAAGCCTGTGGGGATTGTCCTTCTGCAGCTCGGTGGACCCGATTCGCTTGAGTCGGTCGAGCCTTTTCTTTACAACCTGTTCTGCGATCCCGACATTATCGATCTTCCGCTGGCGTTCCTCTTCCGGCGCATGCTGGCCGGGATCATTGCGAGGCGCCGCGCCCCCCGCGTGCGGGAGATCTATGCGCGCATCGGGGGGAGATCCCCCATTCTGAAACTGACGGCGCGCCAGGCTGCGGCGCTGGAACGCGCGCTCCGTCCCGGCCTCGACGCAAGGGTCGTGATCGCCATGCGCTACTGGCACCCGATGACCGGCAGGGCGATCGACGCGCTCGTTGAGGCGGGGGTTGAGGAGGTCGTCCTCCTCCCTCTCTACCCCCATTACTCGAAGACCACAACGGGTTCGAGCGTCCGCGAGTGGGAACGGGAGCTCAGGCGCAGAGGGCTCAGCCGCTTTCGCGTCAGAAGCGTCACGGGGTACTCCGAGCACCCTCTGTACATCGCGGCTATCGTGAGGAACATCGGCATCGCGCTCAAACGGGTCCCTGCTGAAGGGCGGAACGCGGTGCATCTTGTGTTCAGCGCTCATGGGACCCCGGTGAGCCTTGTGCGGGCGGGGGATCCCTATCAGGGGGAGATCGTGAAAACGTATGAGGCCGTGGTCCGGACCGGGAATTTCGGCCTCCCCCATCATCTCTGCTATCAGAGCAAAGTGGGGCCCCAGAAGTGGCTTGAGCCCTCGCTCGACGCGACGATCGAGCGCCTGGCGCATGAGCAGGTTTCCCGCGTGATCGTCATACCGATCGCATTCGTTTCGGACCATTCGGAAACGCTCTGGGAGATCAACATCGAGGCAAAACTCGAGGCCAGGCGGCTCGGCATCAGGTATTTTGATATGTCCCCGGCACTTCACACGTCTGCGGACTACATTGGCGCGCTCAGGGACCTCGTTATGAAGGAGCTCACGGCGTGAGCGGACGGATGGATGCCATTATCGTCGGCGGGGGGATATCAGGGCTCACCGTCGCATTCTTCCTGCGCCGTGCGGGGCTCGCCGTGTCCGTCCTTGAAGCCGGAGATTCCCCGGGGGGGACGATGAAGACCGTGGCGGAAGGGGGCTGGCTCGTCGAGACGGGTCCGAACAGCGCTCTTGAGACCACACCGCTCTTCGGGGAGATGTTCGAGGGGCTCGGGATCACGGGGGAACGGCTCTATGCCGACGCGGCCGCAGGGAGGCGGTACATACTCAGGGATGCGAAACTCCATCCCCTGCCGATGTCACCCGCTGCATTCATCGTGTCATCGCTCTGGAGCGCGGGGGGAAAACTCCGGCTCATGAAGGAACCGTTCGTGGGGCGCGCAGCGGAGGAAGAGACCGTGGCGCAGTTTGTCCGGCGCCGGCTGGGTCCGGAGTTTCTTGACTACGCGATCAATCCCTTCGTCGCCGGAGTCTATGCAGGGGACCCTTCATCGCTCAGCGTCCGCGCGGCGTTCCCGAAGCTCTATGCGCTCGAAGAGCGTTACGGGGGGCTCATCCGGGGGATGGTGCAGGGCGCGGGGGAGCGGCGAAAAAGAGCGGAGAAGGCGAAGGATCGCGCGCGGATGTTCTCGTTCAGGAACGGTATGCAGATCTTCCCGGACGCGCTCGCGCGGCTCCCCGGACTCGATATGAGGCTGGGATCCGCTGTCACGTCGGTGGAGCGGAAGGAGCCGCCGGAAGGGGGCCGGGGGTTCGTCGTGCGCTACAGGCGCGGCGGGAGGGAGGAGTCGCTCGAAGCTTCCGCGGTCGTCCTTGCCGTGCCCGCGTATGCCGCCGGGGAGCTGATCCGTCCGTTTTCCGCGCCCCTTGCAGAGGCACTCGGCCGGATTTTCTATCCTCCTGTCACGGAGGTCTTCCTCGGGTTCCCCTCCGCGTCAATGGGACGGCCTCTGGACGGATTCGGGTTTCTCGTCCCCGAGCGGGAGAAGAGGAACATCCTCGGGACGATCTGGACCTCCGCACTTTTTCCGGGGAGGGCCCCGGAGGGACATGTTGCGCTGACGACGTTCGTGGGGGGCTCGCGGCAGCCGTCGCTCGCGGAACGTGACGACGGCGAGCTCGCACGCATGGTCTCGGCGGAGCTCCGTACGCTCATGGGGGTCAGGGGGGATCCCGTGTACGCGAAGATCGTGCGCTGGCAGAAGGCCATCCCGCAGTACACGCTGGGGCATCTCGCCCTCATGGCGGAACTCGGGGAATTCGAGTCGTGTATGCGCGGGCTCTATCTCGGCGGGAACTACAGGGGAGGGATCGCCGTGGGAGACTGCCTGACGGCCGGGGAAAGCCTCGCCCGGCGGATCGCCGGCGAGAACGGCGTGCCGTCCGCCGGACCGCTATCGGCGTCCCTTCGTGAGGGAGATCATTCACAAGCGTGAAGGTGCAATCATGAACATCGTTGAGCCAAACGTCGCGTCGTTCCCGGTGTCCCGGCTCCGCAGGCTCCGCATGACGCCGGCGCTCCGGTCGATGGTCCGCGAAACGCATCTCGGCCCCGAGGATTTCATACTGCCGCTCTTCGTCGTACCGGGATCGAACGTGAAAAAGGAGATCTCGTCGATGCCCGGCGTCTTCCAGATGTCCGTGGATCAGATCGTCCGCGAATGCGCCGACGTGCATGCGCTGGGGATTCCCGCGGTGATATTCTTCGGCATACCCGCTGAAAAGGACGAAGTCGGTTCCGGCGCGTACGACGAACACGGCGTCGTCCAGGAGGCGCTCCGGGCGGTCAAGAAGGAGGTTCCCGGACTTTTCCTCATCACGGACGTGTGCCTCTGCGAATACACCTCACACGGTCATTGCGGGATCGTCAGGGATGGTGAAATCGTGAACGATGAATCGGTCGAACTCCTCGTCCGCGAAGCGGTCTCGCATGCGGAGGCAGGGGCGGACATGGTGGCCCCGTCGGACATGTTCGACGGCCGGGTCGGCGCCATCAGGCGCGGCCTCGATGAACACGATTTCCCCAACATGCCGATCATGTCGTACGCGGCGAAATACGCCTCGGGATTCTACGGTCCGTTCAGGGAGGCGGCGGAAAGCACGCCGAAATTCGGCGACCGGCGGAGCCACCAGATGGACCCGGCGAACGCCGACGAGGCGATAAGGGAGGTGGCGCAGGACATCGCCGAGGGGGCGGACATCGTCATGGTGAAGCCCGCCACGCCGTATCTTGACATCCTCTACCGGGTGAAGCACGCGTTCGGCATGCCGACCGCGGCGTACAACGTCAGCGGCGAGTACGCCATGGTCAAGGCGGCGGCAAGGATGGGCTGGATAGACGAGGAGCGCGTCATGATGGAGATGCTCACCGGCATCAAGCGCGCGGGGGCGGACCTGATACTCACATACTTCGCGAAAGCGGCGACGCAGGTCCTGAAGGGGGGAGGGGAGCGTTGAAGGGTAAAAGGGACACCCGGAAGTCCGACGCGCTGTTTGCAAGGGCGCTCGAGCTGATCCCCGGCGGCGTCAATTCCCCCGTGCGTGCGTTCGGCTCCGTCGGGTGCTCCCCCCCGTTCATTGCGCGTGCGGAAGGAGCGCATATCCGTGATGAGGACGGGAACGACTACATCGATTATGTCGGGTCGTGGGGCCCGATGATACTCGGCCATGCGCATCCCCGCGTCGTCGGCGCGGTAACGCGTGCGGCCGCTTCCGGAACAAGCTTCGGCGCGCCCACCGCCATCGAGGTGCAAATGGCCGGATTGATAACGCGTCTCGTCCCCTCGGTAGAGGTGGTCCGGATGGTGAACTCCGGGACCGAGGCGACGATGAGCGCACTCCGGCTTGCACGTGCGTACACGGGGCGCGAGAAGTTCATCAAGTTCGAAGGGTGCTATCACGGACATGCGGACGCTTTCCTGATCAAGGCGGGATCCGGGGCCATGACGCTCAGCGTCCCCGACAGTCCGGGAGTTCCCGCCGCCGTCGCTTCTCTGACGCTGAGCGCCGCGTTCAACGACCTCCCTTCGGTTTCAGCGCTCCTCGGAAGGAACAGGGGGGAAGTCGCCGCGATAATCGTCGAGCCGGTCGTCGGCAACATGGGGTGCGTCCCTCCGGAACCCGGATTCCTCGAAGGCCTCAGGCGTCTCGCGACGGAAGAAGGGGCGCTCCTGATATTCGACGAAGTGATGACGGGATTCCGTCTGGCACCCGGGGGAGCACAGGAACGGTACGGGGTGAAGCCCGACCTGACGACGCTCGGAAAGATCATCGGCGGGGGACTCCCCGTGGGGGCGTACGGGGGGAAGCGGGAGATCATGGCGATGGTGGCCCCTTCGGGCCCCGTCTATCAGGCGGGGACGCTCTCGGGGAATCCTCTTGCGATGAACGCCGGGTTCGAGACGCTCACGATACTTGCGGAAGACCCGGGTCTGTATGAGTCGCTCGAAAGGAAATCGGGACGCCTGGCCGAGGGGATGGTGCATGCCGTACAGTCGCTCGGGCTCCCCCTCACGCTGAACCGAGCGGGCTCGATGTCAACGCTCTTCTTCACGCCGGAGAAAGTCACCGGCTATGCAGGGGCTCTGGCCTCCGATACGAAGAGGTTCGGCGCCTATTTTCGCGGGATGCTTCGCCGCGGGATCTATCTCGCCCCGTCGCAGTTCGAAGCGGGGTTCGTCTCCGCGGCGCATTCCGACGAGGATATCGACAGGACAATCGACGCGTGCCGTGAATCGCTTGCTGCCGCATTTGCGAAACCCTGACGCGAGCGGCTCCGTCGCAGTGTGTCAACAGGAGGTCGCATGTTCACGCTCAGATGCAGTTCCTACGCGGACGGCGGGCTGATCCCTCTCCGGTATGCCCACCGGTCGGTCCAGGGGGGGGAGAACGTGTCTCCGGGCTTCTCGTGGGAGGATCCTCCGACGGGGACGAAATCGTTCGCCCTCTCGATCGTGGACCCTCATCCGGTGGCGAACAACTGGGTCCACTGGTTCATCATCGACATTCCGTTCCAGGAGCGTGCGCTGGGAGAAGGGGCGTCCCGGACGGGGAGGCTTCCGGCCTCTGCAAAGGAACTTCTCAACTCGTACAACGAGATGGGCTACGGAGGGCCTGCACCGCCGAAGGGCTCGGGGCCGCATCCGTACGTCGCCACGCTGTATGCGCTGGACGTCCCGACACTCCCCCTCGGGAAGGACACTCTCCTATCCGCGTTTCTCAGGACGATCGAA
>PMJQ01000145.1 GCA_003157485.1 Ignavibacteriota bacterium | reverse complement strand
GGAAATCCCGCGCGGAATGTTCGGCCTCCTCGGCCCCAACGGTGCGGGGAAGACGACGACGATCCGGATGATTTTGAACATCCTCGTCCCGGACAGCGGGACCATAACGTACGACGGCGCACCATTCTCGGACGACGTGCGGAACCGGATCGGATACCTTCCCGAGGAGCGGGGGCTCTACAGGAAGAGCCGGCTCCTGGACATGATACTCTATTTCGCGGCGCTGCGCGGGATGAAGCGCTCGGCGGCAAGGGCCGAAGCGCTCCGCTGGCTCAGCCGTTTTTCCCTCGATGCGTACCGCGACAGAAAGGTGGAGGAACTCTCGAAGGGGAACCAGCAGAAGGTGCAGTTCATCTGCGCGATAATCCATGATCCCTCCATCGTGATTCTCGACGAACCGTTCTCCGGGCTCGACCCCGTCAATCAGATACTCTTCAAAGACATATTTCATGAGCTCCGGAGTGCCGGGAAAACAGTGGTGTTCTCGACGCACCAGATGGACCAGGCCGAGAAGCTGAGTGACGCGCTCTGTCTCATCAACAGGGGGCGCGTTGTCCTCGGGGGGACGGTGCGCGACGTGAAGAAAAAATACGGGACGAATTCGCTCCACGTGGAGTTCGCGGGCGACGGTGCATTCATGGGGACGCTCCCCGGCGTACGGCGGGCGCTCCTCTATGAAAATGCCGCGGAGCTCGAGCTCGACCCCGGGGCGAAGATCCAGGCGCTGATCGGGACGATGAACGGCAGGATCGACATATCAAAGTTCGCGCTCGTCGAGCCGTCCCTCCAGTCGATATTCCTCCAGACCGTCGGCGAGTCAAATGCCGCATCCGCCGCTCCCGCGGAGGCCGTATGATCGCGAAAGTGGTTTCCGTCGCCCGCTGGGAGTATCTTGAAAAAGTGAAGAGCAAGGCGTTCCTGATCGGGCTGTTCCTCACGCCGGTCCTTATGATCGGCATGGGGGTCATTCCCACGCTGCTCATCACGCAGGCGGACACGAGGACAAAAGTTGTCGGCGTCATCGACCCGAGCGGAGCGGGCGTCGGACCTCTCGCCGAACTTCTCGAGTCGCGTTACCGCCTCGCCGACGGGAAGCCGAATTATCTTCTCCGCCCCCTTACGGCGGGATCCACAGTCGACGTGAAAACCTCCGCGGCCGAAGCGGACAAAGAGGCGGGGGCGGGGGACATCGAAGGGTACTGCCTTCTCGGGCCAACCCCTGAGGCCGACACGGTCGTCGAGTACAGGTCGAAATCCGTCGGGGATATCCAGCTTGTTGAAAACCTCCAGCAGGCGCTCCGGATCGTGCTTTCCGAGAGGAAGGGGCTTTCGATGGGCCTCGATACCGTGGTG
Organism: Ignavibacteriota bacterium; assembly: GCA_003157485.1. Lineage (GTDB taxonomy): Bacteria > Bacteroidota > Ignavibacteria > UBA10030 > UBA6906 > Fen-1273. The sequence continues at coordinate 13,141 of PMJQ01000145.1, read as the reverse complement.
ATACGGGCGCTGAACGTCAAAGTCGATCTCAAACAGGTAAAGCTCTCCAAGACGGGGGAGAAGGAAGATTCGGGGTTCCTCCAGGTATTCTTTACCGCGTACGTCTTTCTGTTCATGCTCTTTCTCCTCATTGTGACGTCGGGACAGCTCCTCGTCCGGAGCATACTTGAAGAGAAATCGAACCGGATCGTCGAGGTCCTTGTGTCCTCATGTTCGTCGACGGAGCTTATGTCGGGCAAGGTGCTCGGTTTGAGCGCGCTCGGGTTTACGCAGATTGCATTCTGGTCGCTCATGGGAGTCGCGGCGAGCCTCTTTTTCGGCGTCATGGTCGTCACGCCGGGAATTGCCGCGCTCCTCATCGTGTATTTCGTTCTCGGGTACCTGTTCTACGCCGCCGTGTTCATCGGCGCGGGGTCTCCCCTGACGACGGAGCAGGAGGCGCAGCAGGTGACGTCGTATCTCGTCATGGTCCTCGTTCTCCCGATCGCTCTCGCGTTTCCGGCAATGCAGAATCCGGACGCCACATGGCTGAAGGTGCTCTCGTTCATCCCGTTTCTCACACCCACGATGATGGCGCTCCGAATCCCCATTCAAATGCCCTCACCATGGGAAATTCTGGCGACGATCCTCCTGATGATCGTCTCCATCGTGTTCGCAATGGTCGCGGCAGGGCGGATATTCCGCATTGCAATTCTCTCAACGGGCAAGAGCCCGAAAATCGCCGAGATCTTTCGTTGGGCGAGGGAAGGATGAAGGACCGATGAATCGATTCTGGTATGCACCAACGGCGCTCCTGATTGTCGCGTTTACAGTACCCGCACGTTCTCAGGCGGTTCTTCCCCAGCGCGGTCATGACGGGGGCCTGACGGAAAACGTCTACGGCCTCGGGTTGGCTCTCGGGGCCGCATCCGGCGTGGGGCTGAGCTTCCGGCAGCATTTTCCGGGGTATGTCAGCTATCAGCTCATCGGGGGGATCATCAAGGTCGACCGGGAAACTTCGTACGATTTCGGAGGCGAACTCCAGTACGATTTCATCAGGGGGCAGGGGGTCAGATTTTTCGCCGCGGCCGCGGCCGGGTATTACTACTCGGGAGGGAAGAGGGGAAACGACCTGGATGCTCCCGGCCGGTTCGGCATGGGGATCGGAGGGGAGGTCCCGGTTCAGGGAGGCTTCCATATCTCCGGCGAGATTCTGTTCACGTTCTTCTCGGATGGAAACGTCCTCCCGCTACCGCAAGTGGGCATGCACTACTATTTCTACTGACGACCGGTTTGATTCTCGTGAAAAAAAGCGTATGTTTCTTCACCATCGTTGATTCTCTGATCCGCCCTTGACTGTGGAATCCCTCGTCTTTTTCTTCCTCGCAGCGTTTGCGGTGACAACCGCAGTGCTCATGGTGCTGCAGCGGAGCCCGCTTGTGAGCGCCATTTACCTCATCGCGAATTTCTTCGCGCTTGCGGCGCTGTATCTCCTCCTCCGTGCCCAGCTCCTTGCCGTTCTTCAGATCGTCGTGTACACGGGAGCGATAATGGTCCTTGTGGTCTTCGTCATCATGCTCCTGAATCTGGCCGACGAGACGCGCCTGCGGCCCCGGATCGCGATGCGGACGTGGATCACGATTGTCCTCTCGGCCGGCTTCCTTGCGGAGGTGATGTACGCTCTCCTTGCGGGAGGGACCCCCGCGCATGGTCCGTTGGTCTCTGCCGGCGCCGAATCGCTGGGGACAGTGGAAAGCATGGGAGGGGCACTCTTCGGAACGTACCTCCTTCCGTTCGAAATCACGTCGCTCATCCTTCTGGTGGCGATCCTCGGTGCCGTCGTCCTCGCCAAGAAGAAAGGCTGATGCGGTCATGGACGTCCCTCTTCCGTATTATCTCTGTCTGAGCGCTGTTCTCTTCGTCATCGGTGCCGCGGGTGTGCTCACCCGCCGGAACGCGATCGTGGTCTTCATGTGTATCGAGCTGATGCTCAATGCCGTGAACCTGACGCTCATCGCCTTCTCGTCGTTTCTCGGGTCGATCGCCGGTCAGGCCCTTGTGTTCTTCGCGATGGCAGTCGCGGCCGCGGAGGCGGCGGTCGGCCTCGCCATTGTTATCGCCATCTACAGGAATAAGAAGACGGTGAATATCGATGAAATCAACATCCTGAAGTGGTGACGCGCGCATGACCCCTCTTCAGCTCACAGGTTACGCTGTTCTCCTCCCCTTCATCGGGTTTCTGTTCAACGGGCTTGTCGGGAGAAGGCTGCACAACGAGGCGGTCGCGGCCGCCGTCGGATGTGCCGCGGTCGGCGCGGGATTCGTCGTCGCCTGTCTCGGGTTTGTCCAGCTCGCCGGACTCCCCCCTGGCGCGAGGACGGTGACGCTCGATCTCTTCACATGGATTGCCGCGGGCGCGTTCCGGGCCGACGTCGCATTCCAGGTTGACCAGCTCTCCATCGTCATGATGCTCATTGTGACAGGGGTCGGTTTNNCTGATTCACGTCTACTCCGCCGGATACATGCATGGAGACCCCGGCTTCGCGCGGTTCTTCGCATACCTCAACCTGTTCATCTTCGCAATGCTCACGTTGATCCTGGCCGACAATTTCCTCCTGATGTTTCTGGGGTGGGAGGGGGTGGGCCTCTGCTCGTACCTCCTCATAGGATTCTGGTACGACAGGAGTTTTGAAAAAGGGACGACGGCGGACGCGGCAAAGAAGGCCTTCATCGTCAACAGGATAGGGGACCTGGGATTCCTGACCGGCATGTTCCTCATATTCGTAACGTTCGGCTCCCTCCGGTTTCAGACCGTCTTCACGCAGGCCGCCGCGATGACGGTGGGGGCGCCTGTGGTCGTCCTTATCACGCTCGCGCTTTTTTTCGGTGCGACGGGCAAATCGGCCCAGATCCCGCTCTTCGTATGGCTTCCCGACGCGATGGCCGGTCCCACGCCGGTGAGCGCACTGATCCATGCGGCGACGATGGTNNCCGGCGTCTACATGGTCGCCCGCTGCTCCGTCCTGTATGCGCTGGCTCCGGTGTCGATGGGCGTCGTGGCGTCGGTGGGCGCCGCTACTGCGCTGTTCGCGGCGACGGTCGGTCTTGTCCAGAACGACATCAAGAAGGTGCTTGCATACTCCACGATTAGCCAGCTCGGCTACATGTTCCTTGCGCTCGGTGTGGGGGCATTCAGCGCGGGGATATTCCACCTCATGACGCATGCGTTCTTCAAAGCGCTCCTCTTCCTCGGCTCCGGCGCCGTGATCCATGCGATGCACGACGAACAGGACATACGGAAAATGGGGGGGCTTGGCGGGAAACTCCCCGTCACATACGCCACGTTCCTCGTGGGGACGGCGGCCATAGCGGGGATTCCGCCGCTCTCCGGGTTTTTCAGCAAGGACGCGATACTCTGGGAAGCATTTTCGCGAGGGTCATGGGTGCTCTGGCTGGCGGGATTTGCCGGGGCGGGACTGACCTCGCTTTACATGTTCCGCCTCGTCGCGCTCACGTTCCAGGGTGAGCCCCGGTGGGACAAGGGGGTCCATCCCCACGAAGCGCCGGCGACGATGACGGTTCCCCTCATCATCCTTGCGTGTCTTGCCGCCTGCGGCGGCTTCGCAGGAATTCCCGCGAGCCTCGGAGGGGGGAACGCATTCGAGCGGTGGCTGGAGCCTATCTTCGCCCCGGCGAACGAGAAGCTCGCCGTCGCCGCCCCACAGGGGGAAATCGCCGAGTACATCCTGATGGGTCTCTCCGTCGGCGTTGCGGTCACCGGATGGTACGTTGCCCGGCTTTGGTACCTCCGGCGGAAGGAGATCCCCGGCCGAATCGTGCAGCGTGTTCCGGGGGCGTACCGCGTGCTCCTCAACAAGTACTACGTCGACGAACTTTACAACGGAGCGGTTGTCCGGCCCGCCGTCAGGGGATCGGAGTCGCTCCTCTGGAAGGGGATCGACATCGGCGTGATCGACCGGATCGTCAACGGCGTAGCGCAGATCACCGCCGCCGCCGGGCGGGGACTCCGGCTGATACAGACGGGGGTGGTCCAGAGCTATGTCCTCGTCTTCCTCGGAGGAGTAGTCCTTATCGTCGGCTGGCTCCTGACTCGATAAACTCCAAACGGTGCAATGGAACAACATATCCTGAGCCTGATTCTCTTCACCCCGGTCGCCGGAGCAATCATTATCGCGCTGCTCCCGAAGGGCGCCGCCCGCCTGATCAGGACGGCGGGAATGCTTTTCTCGCTCGGCGCGCTTGCCCTTTCCGTCTGGCTCTTCCTCGCGTTCGACGGGGCGCGGGGGGACATGCAGTTCGTCGAAAAAGTCCCGTGGATACCCTCCCTCGACGTCTCGTACCACACGGGGATCGACGGGATTTCGCTCCTCCTCATCGTCCTGACCACATTCCTGACGCCGCTCGCGCTCCTCGCCTCCTGGGAGTCCATCACCGTCCGGCTCAGGGGCTACGTGGCTCTTATGCTGCTTCTTGAAGCGGGGACGCTCGGCGTGTTCATGGCGCTCGACATTTTCCTCTTCTATGTATTCTGGGAGTTCATGCTTATCCCGATGTATTTCATCATCGGCATATGGGGGGGACAGGAACGGATATACGCCGCGATAAAATTCTTCCTGTACACGATGGCGGGGAGCCTCCTGATGCTCGTGGCGATCATCTGGCTCGGCTCGTACGCCGCCTCGCTCCCCGGGGGAGCGTTCACGACGGACCTCCTCCGCCTGTATGCGATCGCGCCGGGGATACCGATGGGGGTGCAGGTCTGGATGTTCCTTGCATTCACGCTCAGTTTTGCAATCAAGATCCCGATCTTCCCGCTCCACACGTGGCTCCCCGATGCGCACGTGCAGGCGCCCACCGCCGGCAGCGTCATACTGGCCGGCGTTCTCCTGAAGATGGGGACATACGGACTCCTCCGGTTCTGTCTCCCGTTGTTTCCCTATGCGACGTTCAGGTTTCTTCCGTACCTGGCGGGCCTCGGCATCGTCGGCATACTGTACGGAGCGCTTGTTTCGATGGTGCAGCCCGATCTCAAGAAACTCGTGGCCTATTCGTCGGTAAGCCATCTCGGATTCGTCGTTCTCGGCATATTCGCGATCACGGAAGAAGGGATGCAGGGGAGCGTCATACAGATGATCAACCACGGACTGTCGACGGGCGCCCTCTTCCTTCTTGTCGGGATGATCTACGACAGAAGGCATACCCGTATGATCAGGGATTTCGGCGGCCTTGCGCGCCCGATGCCGGTGTTTGCGACGTTCTTCATGATCGTGATGCTCTCCTCCATCGGCCTCCCCGGGTTGAACGGGTTTGTGGGGGAATTCCTCATACTCCTCGGTTCGTTCCGTTCGGCGTTTCTCGGCAGTCCCTGGTACGCAGTGACCGCGTCGGTGGGCGTAATACTGGCCGCGGTCTACCTTCTCTGGAGCTATCAGCGCGTATTCTTCGGAAAGAACGAGAATCCGGAGAACCGCTCGCTGACCGATCTGACGGGACGTGAAATCGCCGTGCTCCTCCCGGTGGTTTTCTTCATCGTCTGGATCGGCGTGTGCCCGTCCACGTTTCTCGAGAAAAGCGCCGCATCGACAAAATCTCTTATACACAGGATCGAGGAGACCCGGCGCGGCTCATATGCGCACGCGGCGGAAGCACCCGGCGGGGAGTCAAGAGAGGGAGACCGGCGATGACCCCCCCGATCGGAGACTGGGCGGCGATCGCGCCGCTCCTTGTTATCGCGGGCGCTGCGCTGATCATCATCCTCGTGGATGCGTTGTTCGCGGGGACACGGAGTCCGGCATCCTTCATCGCGGCCGCGGGACTGGCCGCAGCGGCGGCCTGTGCATTCTTCATGGGGGGCCCGACGCCGACGTTCGCTGCCTTCGGCGGGATGATACGTGCGGGAGGCTTTGCAACCTACTTCACGCTTGTGTTCTGTCTTTCGGGTCTGCTGAGCGCTCTCCTGGCGCGCTCGCGGAGCCGCGGTACAGCGCACGGGGAGGGGGAATTCTACGCCCTGATGCTCTTTGGCGTGTCGGGAATGATTCTCATGGCTTCCGCCGGGGATCTTATCGTCTTCTTTCTCGGGCTGGAGCTGATGTCCCTTTCGTTCTACGTGCTCGCGGGTTTCGACCGGCGGAGGATGACAAGCAATGAGGCGGCGCTCAAATATTTCCTTCTGGGCGCCTTCGCCACGGGCTTCCTTTTGTACGGGATCGCGCTGGTCTACGGGGCAACAGGTTCGACGGGTCTTGCAGGGTTCCCGGTCGGGACGGGCGGCCTGCACGAGCCGCGGATTCTTCTTGCCGGGCTTGCGCTCCTGATGACAGGACTCATGTTCAAGGTCGGCGCCGTCCCGTTTCATATGTGGGTTCCCGATGTCTATGAAGGGGCGCCGACGCCGGTGAGCGCGTTCATGTCGACGGGAGGGAAGGCCGCCGCATTTTCGGGATTTCTGATCGTGTTCGCCCCGGCGGTCCTCATGGCGCAGCCCGCGCTCCGTAACGTTCTCGCCGTTGCCGCCGCGGCGTCGATGGTTGCCGGTAACATCATCGCCGTGGCCCAGTCGAGCATTAAAAGAATGCTCGCATATTCAAGCATCGCCCACGCCGGATACATACTGTCGGGCGTCGTCGCGGCGAATTCCGCCGGGTCAAACGGCGTGCTCTATTACCTCATGGCATATACGCTGATGAACGCGGGAGCATTCGGCGTCGTGTCGATCCTCGAAAGCGAGGACGGGACGATGCTGACATTTGACGAGTGCGCCGGGCTCTCCCGGCGTTCGCCGCTTCTTGCCGCGCTTGCGGGCGTCTTCATGTTCTCGCTTGCGGGTGTGCCGCCGTTCGCGGGCTTCTTCGGCAAGTACTACGTGTTCACGGGCGCGGTGGAGGCGGGATACACGTGGCTTGCCATCACCGGCGTCCTTATGAGCGTCGTCTCCGCGTATTACTACCTCCGGCTCGTCGTCGTCATGTACTTCAACGACAAGCCCGGAAGCGCCGCATTCGACGGGCGGCCTCTCGGTCTGGCGGTGCTTATCATCGCGGCGATCGCCCTGGCGGGGTTCGGCGTGTTCCCCTCGATCCTTCTCGGCATGACCGCCCGCTGCTTCTAGATTTCACACGCTTTCATCTCACGGAACAGGACCGATGCAAATTCTCGCGACGGCGGAACTCATGAGAAGATTCGACCGGGCGGCCATGACGACGGCCGGCATCCCGGGTCTTGTTCTCATGGAAAACGCCGGACGTTCGTTCGTTGATATCCTGGAACGGACGACCGGCCCGTTCGCCGGGAAAAAGAGCGTCGTTGTCTGCGGGAAGGGGAACAACGGGGGAGACGGGTTCGTCATCGCCCGCCACATCGCCAACAGGGGGGGGGATGTCCGCGTAATCCTGCTGGCGGGGAGCCGATCGGTGCACGGAGATGCAAAGACGAATCTCGACGCGGCCCTCCGGATGAGCCGCCTCCGTGGGTCGGGAGTCCACGTTGCGGAACTCGCCGGGGGGAGGAAGCCGAATTTCCCCCCCCGGTCTGACATCGTCGTCGATGCAATATTCGGGACCGGGTTTTCCGGAGACGTTGGCGGCAGAGAACTTGCCGCCGTCAATTGGATAAACGCGTGCGGTGCGTTCGTGGCATCGGTGGACATTCCATCCGGCGTCGACGCCTCGACGGGGACGGTCGGGAATGCCGCGGTGAAGGCGGACCTCACCGTTGCAATGGGTCTTGCGAAGATCGGGCATTATGTCGGGGAGGGGTGCGACAGGAGCGGTGCGGTGCATGTTGCGGATATCAGCCTGCCGCCATCGCTTCTTCGAGCCGGCAAGAGCCCTGTATTCCGGGTCCTGGCCGGGGACGTCGGTCCGATGTTTCCCCCCCGATCCCGCACCGCCAACAAATACAGCGCCGGGAAAGTCCTTGTCGTCGCCGGGTCGCGGTCGTTCACCGGGGCCCCCCTCATGACCGCCGCCGCCGCTCTCCGATCGGGCGCGGGGGCGGTCGTTCTGGCTTTTCCGTCGTCGATACAGCATGCAATCGCCAGGAGAGTCACGGAGGTCATCATGGCTCCCGTCCGCGAATCCGGCTCGGGATCATTCGGCCCGGATTCGGTGGCGGGGGTCCTGGAAAAAGCGGCGTGGGCGGATGCGGTCGCGCTCGGCCCCGGGATTTCGCGGGACGGAGAGACCATCGCGTTTGTCCGGGAATTGCTCGTGAAGCTCGACAAACCCGTGGTTGTCGATGCCGATGCCCTCTTTGCACTCGCCGGCGAATCCGCTCTCCTGAAGAAAATGAAGTCCCCCGTGATCCTGACGCCGCACACAGGAGAATTTGCCGGGCTGGCCGGCGGAACTGCGGCCGACGCAGAGCGATTCCGCGTCAGCGCCGCGCGTAATGCCGCCGGGCGGTTCAGGTCGGTCCTCGTTCTGAAGGGCGCCCCCACGGTCACGGCGGATCCGGGCGGGAGCGCGTACGTGAACTCCACGGGGAATCCTGGGATGGCGACGATCGGAAGCGGCGACGTGCTGACCGGGCTGATCGCGGGATTTGCGGCACGGGGGATCACCGCGAGCCGGGCGGCACTGGCAGGTGTCTTCGTGCACGGGCTCGCCGGGGACATTGCGGCAGAACGATTCGGCGCGGGGAGCATCATTGCCACCGATATCGCCGAGTGCATCCCGGCCGCCCTCTCCAGCATCTCCCTCCGGAGTTTTTCACCTCCCCCTCCCGGCCCATCGCGTTGATTTTCCGTCCCCGAATACCTACCTTATTTCCTTGAAGTTCTCTATCGCACAGACCGACGGAAGCGCACGGGCCGGCGTCATCGTGACCGCCAGGGGGGAGATCGCCACTCCGGTGTTCATGCCCGTGGGAACGCAGGGTTCCGTCAAGGCGGTTGAGCAGAGGGAACTTGAGGAAATCCGGGCACAGGTGATACTCGGGAACGCCTATCACCTGTACCTCCGCCCTGGAACACAGACGATCGAGAAGGCGGGGGGGCTCCACAGGTTCATCGGCTGGCCGAAGCCGATACTCACCGACAGCGGCGGCTACCAGGTGTTCAGCCTTTCCGCGCTCCGGCGGATCGATGAAGAAGGCGTCCGGTTCCGCTCGCACATCGACGGATCCGATCATCAGTTTACGCCGGAGGGGGTCATCGACATCGAGCGTGCGCTCGGGTCGGACATCATGATGGTTCTTGACGAATGCGCCCCGTTCCCGTGCGACGAGGAATACGCCCGCCGGTCGAACGAGCTCACGATCCGTTGGGCGGGACGCGCCAGGAGCCGCATGGAGCAGACCTCGCCGCAATACGGGATGGACCAGTTTCTGTTCGGGATTGTGCAGGGGAGCACGTACGGGAGCATCCGCGAACGGTCGGCGCTCGCTCTTTCGGGGATGGAATTTGACGGATACGCGATCGGCGGACTCTCGGTGGGGGAACCGGAGGAGACGATGTACAGCATGACGGCGCTCTGCACCGGCATACTTCCGGCCGGCCGCCCCCGGTACCTGATGGGGGTGGGCACACCGAAGAATATGCTCGAAGCGATAGCGCGCGGCGTGGACATGTTTGACTGCGTGCTGCCGACGCGCAACGGACGGAACGCCGTCCTTTTCACGCGGCGCGGAAAGCTGAACATGCGCAACGCCGCGCACGCCGGGGATTTCGGGCCCGTCGACCCGGAGTGCGCGTGCTACGGATGCAGGAATTTCTCCCGCGCGTATCTTCGCCATCTGTTCAAGGCGGGGGAGATACTCGCGTTGCAACTCGCGTCGGTCCACAACCTGACGTTTTACGTCTGGCTTCTGTCACGGGCCCGCGAGGAGATCCTGAAGGGAACCTTCGCGTCCTGGAAGGACACGACTGTCGCTCGACTGTCCGCCAGGGAGGCGGATACAATCACGTAAATCAATGACACCGAACCGGAGGAACAAGTGACGACATCACCAGTGTTTATGTTCATGGCACCGTCGGGAGGAGACGCAGGACAGGGGCTCTTCAGCACGCTGCTCATGTTTGCTCTCATCATCGGGATCTTTTACTTCATGATCCTCCGACCGCAGCAGAAGCGGCAGAAAGAGCGCCAGAAGCTGCTCGAGGCGCTGAAGAAAGGGGATAAGGTGATCACGGCGGGCGGCATGTACGGAACGATCGCGGGGATCGACGAGAAGACGGTCCTCGTGCAGGTCGCGGACAACGTGAAGATGAAGTTCGAACGGTCGTCGATCACCTCCGTCGTCAGCGAAGGAGCCGGCGACGCAGCTCCGGTGAAAGAGATAAAGTAGGAACAGGGAACCCGGGAGGGGAGTACGCGTGGGAAAGAGCGCAGAACGCATGGATCGTTTCAACGACATCGATGACGCCATCGGTGAGATCCGCCGCGGCAAGACCGTGATCGTCGTGGACGACGACGACAGGGAGAATGAAGGCGACTTCGCGTGCGCGGCCGAGTTCGTGGACGCCGGCGTCATCAATTTCTTCGCGACGCACGGCCGCGGGATCATCTGCGCACCCCTTACCGCGGCCCGCGCGAAGGAGCTGGGCCTGGATCTGATGGTGGACAGCAACACGTCGCTCCACGAGACGCCGTTCACGGTCTCCGTCGATTTCACGCACGGGACGACGACGGGGGTTTCCGCCGCCGACAGGGCAGCGACGGTGCGGGCGCTGGCGGCACCCGGGACGAAGCCCGCCGACCTTGCCCGCCCGGGCCACATCTTCCCGCTGAGGGCCCTCGACGGCGGCGTCCTCAGGCGCACCGGACACACGGAAGCGGTTGTCGATCTCTGCTCGATGGCGGGGCTTACGCCTGTCGGCGCCCTCTGTGAGATCATGAACGCGGACGGGACAATGGCGCGCGTCCCGGATCTCTTCAAAATCGCGCGGCAGTTTTCCATGGCGATTGTCACCGTACGCGATCTCATCGAGTACCGGATGACCCGCGAGAAACTCGTCCAACGGATTGTCACGACACGCCTCCCGTCGAAGTACGGGACGTTCGACATCGCGCTCTACCGGAGTGAGACGGACAGCAAGGAGCATATCGCTCTTGTCAAGGGGACGATCTTCCCCGACGTCCCAACGCTCGTACGCGTGCATTCGGAATGCCTGACGGGGGACATATTCGGCTCTCTCCGCTGCGACTGCAACGAACAGCTCATGGCGGCGCTCCTCATGGTTGAGAAAGCCGGATCGGGCATCGTCCTGTACATGAGGCAGGAGGGGAGGGGGATCGGGCTCGTGAACAAGCTCAAGGCGTACAGGCTGCAGGACGAGGGACTTGATACCGTCGAGGCGAATGAGAAACTGGGATTTCGCGCGGACCTCCGGGATTATGGCATCGGTGCTCAGATACTGCGGGATCTGGGTGTGCGGAAGATGCGCCTGATGACAAACAACCCGAAAAAGGTCGTCGGTCTCAACGGGTACGGCCTGGATATCGTGGAGCGGGTCCCGCTGGAAATAGACCCCAACGAGATCAACGCGCGGTATCTCCGCACGAAACGGGACAAACTGGGACATCTTATCCTTGTCGACCCGCACACGAAGGCGGAATGAGCATTTTCCGCTTGCTTTTGACCCCGGCGCTTGTGTACTTTAGGGGGAGTTGATTCAACGGTTGTCAACGGGTAGCCACCATTCGTCAGCGCGGATGATGGCTATTCTTTTTGTCCTTTTCTTCAGTAAGAGGTGCATGATGACGTCAAACGGACTTCCGGAAGCAGTGTACCTCACGCGCGAGAGGCTCGTGGAGATCGAGCAGGAGCTGCGTGAGCTGAAAACGAACGGCCGAAAATCCGTTGCGATGAAGATCTCCGATGCGCGCGGGCACGGCGACCTTTCCGAGAACGCCGAATACGACGCCGCGAAGGAGGAACAGCAGCACCTCGAGCTGAGGATCGCAAAACTGGAACAGACGCTCTCGCGGGCGAAGATCATCCAGGCCAGCGATCTCCCGAACGACAAGATCTACATCCTGACCCGCGTGAAGCTGAAGGACCTGAAGACGGACGAGATTCATGAATATCTTCTTGTCTCCCCGGAGGAATCGAAATTCGAGGAGAACAAGATCTCGGTGACGTCCCCCATCGGCAAGGCCCTTCTCGGAAAGGTGAAGGGGGAAACGGTGGACATCAAGGTCCCCGCAGGCCTCCTGAAGTACAAAATCATCGACATCACCCGCTGAGGGAGTTCCCGCCGGACTCCTCCCATAACGATGCCCGTCAATCTCGAGTTGAAAGCGCGCTTCGCGTCGCCGGGGCGCGCGCATGAGTGCGCCGCAGCCTGCGGTGCTTCCCGCGAAGGGACGCTCGTTCAGCAGGACACGTATTTTCGCGTGCCGCGCGGGAGATTGAAACTGCGCGAGTTTGACGGCGCGGAGCCGGAACTCATTTTTTATGAGCGCCCGGAAGACGACGCGGAACGCTGGAGCCGGTTCACGCGCGAGACCGTGGGGAACGCCCCGGCTCTCAGAATCGTCCTGACCGACGCGTTCGGCGTTCTGGCCGTCGTACGGAAACGACGGGAGCTCTACCTGTTCCGGGATGCGCGGATTCATATCGACGAAGTGGAAGGGCTGGGGACATTCGTGGAGTTTGAGGTGACCGGGGGGAAGACCGCCGCGTCCGTTGCGACAATGAAGGACCTGAGGGATGCGTTCGGAATCGCGGACGAAAGCGTCGTGAGAGCCTCGTATTCCGACATGATTCTTGCAAAAAGAATTTCCACGGGCACTTGACTTTCATCTGCCGCCGAGGTATATTTTTTATGACGCATTGGTAAACGGAATCCGCTCTTTGTCGGCTGTGACTTGCAAGTTCAGGGTTGGTTCCTTACATTGCTGCTGCCAATGCGGGAATAGCTCAGTTGGTAGAGCGCAACCTTGCCAAGGTTGATGTCGCGGGTTCGAATCCCGTTTCCCGCTCTGCCCTTCGGGGCAGGGGATGGTCGGTAATCGCACCGAACGTCTCTGCAAATACACTTCGCTTTAAAGTGGCCCCGCCGCCCCCAATCCCACCAGGTGGCGGGGCTTTTTTTATGCGGGCAGGTGATCCCGGAAGAGCCGGCATTTACGGCGACGTACCCAAGTGGTAAGGGAGAGGTCTGCAAAACCTTTATGCACCGGTTCGAATCCGGTCG
>PMJQ01000229.1 GCA_003157485.1 Ignavibacteriota bacterium | reverse complement strand
TACCCGGTTCGACATTGAGAATAGAGGTCAAGACTGAGAAAGAACTCGTCAGCAGACCCGAAAGGGGCGGGATGGGTGAAGGGGGTGAGGGGGGGCGGTACCCCGGCGGCGGGTTCGGAGGAGGCGGCGGGCCCGGTGGCGGCGCGTTTGGAGGGGACCGTGAGGGGAGGGGCGGAGTCGAACCCTACGACCAGATCGACTTCCGCGCGGATGTTCACCTTGCGGCCGCGCCTGCCGCCGGAATGAGATGAATTTGGATCCCGTGCGGCGATCGAGGTCGTGACCTTTCACCGTGAGAAAATACGATTTCCCATGGTGATTTAACCGAATGGAGGCCATCGGCGTCAAACATTGACTCAGTGACTGACTCACATTCCGCGAACCGTCATGATTCCATTTCGACCGCTCTTCCGGATTTTACTCTGCCTTGTGGCCTTCGGTCCAGGCCTCCTGGCGCAGCCGCTCCAGGGGGTGATAAAGGACGCAAAGAGCGGTGAGCGGCTGCCCNNTCATTGTCATCAAGGGCACCGGCTACGGGACGAAGTCGAACGTGGAAGGGTTCTTTGTGTTCCCTTCAATCCCGGACACCCCGTTCGCGGTGCAGGCCCGTTTCGTCGGGTACGTCCCTGAGGAGATCAGAGTCGATCCGCGCAGTATCCCCCCCTCCCTCACCATCGCGTTGACGCCACAGGACATACCCCTGGGTGAAGTCACCGTGGTGGCTGAGAAAACGTCACTGCTTCAGGCACAGGAAGAACCGAGCCTCACGACCGTTTCCCCCCGGATGAGCTATACGCTCCCGAGCATCGGGCAACCGGATATCTTCCGTTCCCTTCAGCTCCTCCCCGGCGTGGTCGCGACGAATGACAGGGAATCCGGTCTCTACATCCGTGGAGGGACGCCCGACCAGAATCTCGTCCTGCTGGATGGGATGACGGTGTACCAGGTCGACCATTTCTTCGGATTCTTCAGCGCGTTCAATCCCGATGCGATCAAAGACGTACAACTGTACAAGGGGGGCTATCCTGCGGTGTATGGCGGCCGGCTCTCGAGCGTTGTCGACCTGACAGGAAAATCCGGCGATCCCGACGGGTATCACGTCAACGCGGGCCTGAACCTCCTGAGCGGGAACGCTCTGGTCGAGCTGCCTGTGTTTCAGAAGGGATCGTTTCTCGTGGCCGCACGACGCTCGTTTGCCGATATCATCACCAGCGGCGCCTATACTTCGCTCTACAATTTTCTCACCAATTCATCGGGCGCTTCATCCCCGCAGCCCGTATTTGGCGGGGGCGGACGGTTCGGCGGAGTCTCGACACAGCAGACTCCCGTTGCTACGTTCTATGATATCGACGCAAAGCTCACGTACAATTTCACCCCTGCCGACATCGTCTCGGCAAGCTTCTATGCCGGCCGAGACGACTTGAACAAGTCCCAGCAGGCAAGCACGAATGCCGTGCAGAATACCGGATTCCAGTTTACGACACCTGCCACAACCGACGAGACACAACAGGATAATATCGGCGCAAGCCTAAAATGGTTCCACCAGTGGGGGCCCGCGCTGTTTTCCAATCTTCTCGTGTCGGCGACAAGATACTCAAGCGCCTACAACTATATGATGAGCCGCGCCACACCGGCCGGGGGCGCGCAGTCGCAGGGATCCACAGATGAAAATAACGACACGTATGACCGGACGGTACGGCTCGACAACCAGTGGATCCTGAGCAATGAACACGAAATCGACCTGGGGGGCCAGGTATCCGGATCGAAGGCGGATTATGCTCTCAATTCCTCCACGGCCTTCAACGAGGCTATCAGCCGTGTGCTCACGATAGACCAGCATGCCACCCAGTCGGCGGTCTATCTCCAGGATAAATGGAGACCATTATCGCCCTTCGAGATCACGGCGGGGGTCAGGGGAACTGCGTATTCGCTGACGGGACAGTTCTTCGCGGAACCCAGGTTCTCCACGCGGTTCGAAGTTACAAGTGGATTCTCGCTGAAGGGGGCAGTCGGCCTCTATCACCAGTTCGTGAATGAAATTGTCAATGAAGATCTCACACAGGGCGTGAGGAACTTCTGGATCCTTTCCGACAAAACACTCATTCCGGGGAGTGCCGATCACTACATTCTTGGAACAACGCTCGAAAATGACGAGTACTTGCTGGATATTGAAGGCTACTATAAGAGGCTGGATCACCTTGTGGAATTCAGTCAGCGCTTGCTCAGAACGCCTACGGATCCGTATACATTCTACGACGGCAGTGGGAGAACGAGGGGCGTCGAGGTGCTCCTGCAGAAGAAGCACGGCGCCCTGCAGGGGTGGCTGAGCTACACGCTGGGGAAGGCGGAAGTTACCTTTCCGGGGATGAACGGGGGCGCCACGTTCCCCGCAGACCAGGACCAGACCCATGAACTCAAGCTGGTCGGCACGCTGGACCTGGGTGCAAACTGGAACGTCGCGGCGACATTTGTCTATGCCACCGGGCGTCCGTACACGAGCCCGGTGAGCCAGTATGCCATCACATTGCTCGACAGCAGTCAGTCGGTGTACACACACATCAGCGGCATGAATGCCTACCGTTTGCCGTCCTATCAGCGGCTCGATTTGACAGTGTCGAAACGATTTGGCGATGAAAGATCCTCAAACTGGATCGTGGGCCTCTCCGCGTTCAATATGTATAACCACACGAATATCGACTACTATCAGTATGATCTCAGCACGACGCCGATCCATATCACGCAGGTGACGGAGCTGGGATTCACTCCTACCGTCTTTGTCCAGGTGGAATTTAAATGACGAAGAGAATGATGACCGGTCGCGGGGCGTGTGCGGTGGTCCTGGTGTACGCAGCAGGGTTCCTCGGGGGGTGCAGGACCAATCCCGTCCTCCCGCAGGAGACGGAAGTCGTGTTGCAGGGATATCTCTATGCTGGTCAGCCCGTCACCGATATTCGCGTGACTTCGAGCGTTCCTATTGGGGCATCGGATTCCACGTATCCGCCCATAACCGACGCGTCCGTGGTCCTTGTGCGGAATGGAACGACGTACGCGCTGGCCCCGACCCCGGGATCGCCGGGATACTACGAATACGCAGGGACGGATCTCTCCGTTGTCGTGGGTGACGCGTTCTCGATCCAGATACGCTACGGGGGGGAGCAGGTCACGGCGCAGACGAGCATCCCGTCCACGCCGCAGGGACTCGGCATCAGCACGACGCTCCTCCGGTTTCAGGTCGATTCCATGCAAACCCCCAATGGGACATTCCGGACGATTGTCCAGAGCCTCGATACGGCGCTCGTCTCATGGAACAACTCTGCGGGTGATTACTACTACGTCGTTGTTGAGAGCGTCGATCCATCCCGGCAGTTGCTCAGGCTGGCCGGGACTGCGACGCGCCTGTTCATCTCGCAACCGACGAATCAGGCAACCTACGTCCTCAACGGAAATTCGATTCTCTACACCGGGGAGCACAGGCTTCGGCTCTTTCACATCAACAAGGAATACGCCGATCTCTACCGGTCCCGCCAGCAGGACTCGAGAACGCTCAACGAGCCGTTGACAAATGTTGTAAACGGGCTGGGAATCTTCAGCGCGTTCGCCAGCGATAGTTTATCCTTCATGGTGACATTGAATTGAATCGTTTTGAAGCTGGCCTGATGGCGGCGCCAACGGCCCGGCAGAGTTTCAGCGTTTGAAGGAGCTGGGTTAAACGACAAACGGAAAAGCGGCGGGGCCTCTGACCCGATGGTGGGCGGGTTGGAGGCCCTCCGGTTTGCCGTGTCCGATGTTTTCAGAGAAGCATATTGATCGCCGAGCTTGCGCTATTGTTCGTCGTGGTATCCGGCGTCGACGCTGAGGCCGTGCTCGGCTGCGCCGTATCAGAGCCTGACCCCGAAGGATTGTGGTGATGCCCATGAGGGCGCATCGATTGGAGATCCTTCTGCAGTGTGCTGAATGCAGACTGAGCTCCCTTGACGTCACCTGACTGCAGAGCACTCTGGAGTGCCTGGAGATCCTTACCTGCCTGCGAATCCGACGCAAAGGGCCCGCTGTCGGAACTTCCTTTCTGGACGTCCTTCAGGAACGCCGAGAGAGCAGACTGTGCTGAGCTGAGATCCCCTGACGCGAGCGCAGACCCGAGTGCCTGGAAGTCTGTCCGCGATTGCTGGAATTTCGTCATCTGGGTCGCTGAATAAGGATTCGCCGACCCCACCCCACTGATAGTCATATGCCGCCTCATGAAGTTGAGAAATTGTGTCCCCCTTATCAGTTATCGGCAATCTTGCTCAGGACTTTAGCGGCATTTTGGTTGTTTGTCGGGTTCATATCTCCACGGTGACACACGATTGCATTACAAGTAGGCTCAATATCGGTCAAGACGGTTCGACTTTCGCGGCATTTAATGACGAACGCGAATTCGTAAACCGCAGCTCGTGGGTTCAAATCCCACCTTCA
>PMJQ01000008.1 GCA_003157485.1 Ignavibacteriota bacterium | reverse complement strand
CCGATTCTGGGTTGACAAGCATTCGAGACGCATCTCTTGCAATGGCTGGCACGAGTATCGTTGTCGGGACCGAAGGATTCGGGATCTGTGTTTCCGCTGATAATGGGAAAAGCTGGAGAGCGGTTAACGACGGCTTGCCGAACGGCGATATTTATGTCTGGGCCCTCGCCGTCTCGGGCNNGCAAAACTATCCCAACCCCTTCAACCCCTCGACGACCATTCGTTACGCACTACCAGGCAGGGCGCACGTGACGCTTGCCGTATTCAATACTCTCGGGCAGCAAGTTGCGACGTTGGTAAACGAGAGCGAAGAGGCGGGGAATCACGACGTGCGCTTCGACGGGGGTGGTCTCGCGAGTGGGGTGTACTTCTATCGGTTGCAGGCGGGGGAGTACGTGGCGACGAAGCGGCTTATCCTCCTTCGATAAGAATTCACGTCCCGGTCGGGTGATGTACCTGCCGGGGCAAACCATTGGTACCAAAGGAGGGACTCGAACCCTCACCCCCTTGCGGGGACTGGATTTTGAGTCCAGCGCGTCTACCAATTCCGCCACTTTGGCGAGTGCAGGGAGGCAGGCGAACAGGGAAATCGCGTCCGCCGGTGACATTGTACGGAGAAATTGCCTGCGCTGCAAGGATTCCCGCAGGAGGAATCTGCAATGCGGGCATATTGATTAAATGACGCCATTGGATTAACTTAATCGGGAGGAATTCTATCCAGACTTGAAGGAGGCGACCCCACCCGGCTCATCGTTACTCACTTCCCAGTTCCGTGTATATTTTTCGACAGATGAGCCGGCGCAGTCACATATCGCATTTCCGCATTGCTGTTTTCCCCATCCTGCTCTTCGGTTGCCTGATTCATCAGGCGGCAAGGGGGCAGGAGTCTCCCTCGCTTCCTGCAAACGCCCTCCGTATCCCGCTTGCCACCGCGCTCAGAGATTCACTGATCCGGCTACCGGATGAGTTCATCGCTGCCGGGACGGACACGCTGATGCTCGACAGCGTTCACGTTCTCAGACGCGGATTCGATTACTCGCTCTCGTACAGGTTCGGCAGCCTCCGGATCGACAGCTCTTTTCTTTCGCGTATTCTCACGGGGCCGTCGCCGTCTGGCCACGTGCTCACCATGAGGTATCAGTACTTCCCGTTTAATTTCCAGCCTTTCTATGCCCGCCGGACGCTTGTCACGCTCAGGGACAGCACGGGCAAAGAGTCACTCAAGGTGGCCCGGCCTCGTGGAAGTTTTACTATCGACGACATATTCGGGGCAAATCTCCAGAAGAGCGGGTCGATTGTACGCGGATTCACCGTCGGATCGAACAGAGACCTTTCGCTCAATTCCGGGTTCCGCATGCAGCTCTCGGGAAAACTCGGATCGGATATTGATATTTCGGCTTCGCTGACGGATGACAACACGCCCATCCAGCCGGAGGGGACGACGCAGACGCTGCAGGAATTCGACAAGGTGTTTGTCGAGATCCGCAGCACAAACCTCGCAGCGACGCTCGGCGACTTTGTCCTCGACCTGAACGGACAGGAGTTCTCAAAGCTGAGCCGGAAGCTTCAGGGGGCGATGGGGACCGCGGACTACAAATTCGGCAACGCAGGCGAGTCGGCCGTGTTTGCAGCGGCGGTGACGCGCGGAAAATTCAATACGATGCAGTTCAACGGCCTTGATGCGGTCCAGGGACCCTATCTCCTTACCGGGAAGAACGGCGAGAGGGCGATCATCGTCATCGCGGGGACCGAAAGGGTCTACGTCAACGGGGAGGTGCAGACTCGCGGGGAAACGAACGACTATACGATCGACTACACAACGGGGGAGCTGACGTTCATGCCGAGGCGGCTGATCACGTCGGCTTCCCGGATCACGGTGGATTACGAATATACTGACAGGCAGTACTCACGGTCTCTGGTGGCAGCGCAGTCCGCCTCAACCTTTTTTGACGGGAAGGCCCGGTTCACGTTTACGTTCGAACGTGAAGGGGACGATCCAAATGCACCAATCGATTTCACTGTGACAGACAGCGCCCGGCAGGTCCTTGAGCAGGCGGGTGGAGACCGGAATAAGGCGGTACAATCCGGCGTTACACGCGCGGACACCGGCGGGATCTATGTGCGCGTCGATACCGTCGTGGCTGGACGCGGCCCGGTCACGTACTACCGGTACGCACCGGGAGATACCGCTGCAAGGTACCTCGTGACCTTTTCCTTCGTCGGCACGGGACTTGGGGAGTACTTCCGGCAGCAGGCCGGCGTCTTCATCTGGAAGGGCGCGGGGGGCGGGGACTACCTTCCCATTGTGTATCTCCCCATGCCGCAGTCGGAGCAGGTGATGGATTTTTCCGTTGAGGCCGAGCCGGTCAAGAGCCTGAAGGTGAGCGCGGAGTACGCCGCAAGCCAGTTCAATGCAAACCAGTTTTCGGATCTTCCGGACGTAACGACATCAGGGGCGGCGACGAAATTCGGACTCTCATACTCTCCGCGCAACGTCACTGTCGGCGGCACGGATATCGGAGGGTTCGACCTCCAGCTCAATGACAGGCGCGTGGGGAGCCTCTTCACGCCGATCGACAGGACAAACGACATCGAGTTTACGAGGAAGTGGGGAGTCGACTCGCTTTCGACGGGGGACGAAGAGATCCGGGAGGCGAACCTCCACTATCTTCCGGCATCGGGCATCGCGGTGGGGGGGAGTTACGGCCGGATCACCCGGGGGGACGACATGAGCTCCACCCGGACGGAGGGGGACTTTTCACTTCAGAAGCCTGATCTCCCCGTCGTCGCATACACCGTGGAGAACGTCGATGCAACGCAATTCTCTCTCGATGATATGAGCAGGTGGCTTCGTCAGCGGGGGAGCGTCTCCTATTCAATATGGAAGTTTGTCCCGGCGTTCTCCTACGAGGGGGAGCGGCGTAAGATCACCCCCCTTGACGGGAGCGTGTACAAAGACGGGAGCCTGGCATTCGATCAGTTTGGTCCGAAGTTCGCTTTGAAAGGACTCGGACCGCTCTTCTTCTCACTTGAATACCTCTGGAGGAACGATGAT
>PMJQ01000191.1 GCA_003157485.1 Ignavibacteriota bacterium | reverse complement strand
GCCGGTCCTCTTCACGTGCGATGCCCGGGGGGAGCACGTCGCCGGTTCTCTCTACATCGTCGGAAATCTCCCTCAACTCGGGAGCTGGATGCCGAATCTGATCCCGATGAGGGACGACGGGCGTGAAGGGGATGAAAAGGCGGGGGACGGCATCTGGTCGCTGCGGAGCGTGGTCCCCGTGGGGGTGGAAGTGCAGTACAAGTACACGAACAGCGGGAAAAGAGGGGAGTGGACACCCGGCGAGGAGTTTCCCGTCCGCCACAGGTCATTTACGGTCCCTGCCGCCTCGCCGGCGGTCAGGATCATCAAGGACATATTCGGTCAATAGCCGCCCATGGAGAACGTCACTTCACACGCCGCACTTACCGTGCTCGAGCGCGCTCTGGAGAGCGCCCGGAAAACCTACAGGGAGAGAAACAAAGAGAGGAAATCCATGTACGCCGTCCCCGGGCTCTGGGTCTCTGCGGGGGGTGGCGGCAAATCCGTGAGTGTCGATCCGTTTGATTTCTTCCTCGGTGCGGTCAGGCACGCCGTGAGCGCGGTCCCTCCTGCGCCCCGTGACCCTTCGGC
Organism: Ignavibacteriota bacterium; assembly: GCA_003157485.1. Classification (GTDB taxonomy): domain Bacteria; phylum Bacteroidota; class Ignavibacteria; order UBA10030; family UBA6906; genus Fen-1273. The sequence goes on along the minus strand of PMJQ01000191.1, from coordinate 3,824 downwards.
GGGAGAATGGACGAAGGATGCGGTAATCTACAACATGTTCGTGCGCACGACGTCCGCGTTTGATCACGACGGAAGCGGAAAACTCGAACTCCCGGTAAACGGGGACGGGTTCCGCGAGACGGGGACGTTTCTCAAGGCGATCGCGATGCTCCCGTACATCAAACGCCTCGGCGCGGACACGGTGCACCTCCTGCCGATCACGTCGATCGGACATGACGGGAACAAGGGAACGCTCGGGTCTCCGTATGCGATACGGAATCCCTATGAGATCGACGAGAACCTCTCCGAGCCTCTTCTGGGACTCGATGCCAAAACGGAATTCCGGGCGTTCGTCGAAGCGGCGCACAGGATGGGTATCCGCGTTGTCGTCGAGTTCGTCTTCCGGACCGCCGCCAAGGACGCGGACTGGGTGAAGGAACATCCCGAATGGATGTACTGGATCAGGGACTCCATTCCCTTGAGGGATCCGCAGCACCAGGACGAGTCGCGGTACGGTTCGCCGCTTTTCACACCGGCGGAGCTCGAACAGATCCACCGTGACGTCAAGGCGGGGAATCTCGGCAACCTGCTCCCCCCCCATGAGATCTACAGAAACTTCTTCACGGCTCCCCCCGTCCCCGCCGGCGTGACGAAGGCAGGCGGAAGATACGTCGGCCGCCTCGCGGACGGCACCGAAGTCAAGATACCCGGCGCATTCGCGGACTGGCCGCCGGATGACAACCAGCCCCCCTGGGGGGACGTGACGTACCTCCGCATGTACACGCACCCCGCATTCAACTATATCGGGTACAACACGATACGGATGTACGACACGCGCCTGATGCAGCCGGAATACGTAAACCGCCCCCTCTGGGACAGGATTGTGGGGATCATCCCGTATTACCAGAGCGAGTTCGGCATCGACGGGGTCATGATCGATATGGGGCATGCCCTCCCGATGCAGCTGAAGGCCGAGATGGTGGCGAAGGCGCGCGCGAAGGACGCCGATTTTGCGTTCTGGGACGAGAATTTTTCGATAACGCGGAAGAGCAGGGAGGAGGGATACAACGCCGTCTTCGGGTACCTCTGGGTCGATGAACACCATAGGGAGAAGATGCGGGAATTCCTCCGGAGGCTCTCGACGGAGGCCCTCCCCATCCCGTTCTTCGGCACGCCGGAAAACCACAACACGCCGCGCGCCGCCTCCCGTCCCGGAGGGACGTCGTACTCCCGCTGGGCGCTCGTTGTCAACAGCTTTCTCCCTGCGGTTCCGTTTATCCATTCCGGGTACGAGCTTGCGGAGCGGTACCCGATAAACACGGGGCTCGATTTCACCGTCGATCAGATACGGCAGTTCCCCTCCGAGCGGCTCCCCCTGTTCAGCGAATACGGGTACAACTGGCTGAGCGCCGAGGAATTCACCGCGTTCGTGAGCCACGTGCTGGCCATCCGGGCCCGATACAGGGCGCTTGTCGTCGACGCTTCCCCTGCGACGTTCCGCGTTCTCCAGCCTGACAATCACTCGGTTCTTGCGTTCGCCCGTGTCGCCCCGGGGGAGGGAGCGAGGCTTGTGGTCGCCGGCAACGCGGATTTTCACACGGCGGTCTCCTTCCGCGTGTATTGCGGGTCCGGGAAACCGCACGTGACAGACCTCCTGCGGGGCGTGACGATCGACGTGCACGACGGTGCCATCGCCGCCACGCTCGGGCCGGGAGAGTCCCTTGTGTTTGAATACTGACGGTGCACCCGGCTCCCCTCACTCTCAGAAAACAGACGGCGGACTCCCATGCGCGACATGCAACGCAAACTGACAGGCGGATTCTACGCGCTCATAAGTCTCCCGTCGACCGCGATGGGATTTGCGCTTTCGATCCAGATCTCGGCGTTGAGCTGGATACTCACGACACAGTACGGGCTTGACATACATCAGGTGGGCATCGTCTGGGCTGCGGGCCCTCTGGCCGGAATATTCGGCCAGGTGATCATCGGGTTGATAAGCGACAGGGTCTGGTTCTGGGGGGGGAGGCGGCGTCCGTTCATCATCATCGGCGGGGCGCTTGCGGCGCTGATGCTCTTCGCGCTTCCCAACATCCGGGCGATAAGCGAAGCGCTCGGCGTCGCGAGCCTTCTCGTTGTTGCGACGGTGATCGCCCTGACGCTCGATCTCGCCATCAACGTCAGCTTCAACCCCACCCGCTCCGTCATCGCAGACGTCACCCCGGAAGGGGAAGCGAGGACGAAGGGGTACACGTGGATGCAGACGATATCCGGTTTCTTCGGCGTCCTTGCCTACGTCATCGGCGCCGTTGCGGGGAATTACGTCCTCATCTATGCCGGCGTCGGTCTCGTGCTACTGTTTTCGGTGATACCGATTCTCTTCGTCGACGAACCACGCGAGCTCCGCGCCGGCGCTGATCAAAGGCCCGGGGAAAAAAGCGGGGGGACGCAGTGGGGACAGCTCTTCCGCCTCTACGGGGCGCATGCGTTTTCGTGGATCGGCGTCCAGACGATGTTCGTCTACATCATCGCTTTCATACAGCAGAAGATGGCGCTCCCTTCCTCGCCGGCGGATGCGGCCCGTGTGTCGGGTCAGGTCATATCGATCTCTTTCGCGGTGCTCAATACCGTCGGATTCCTCCTCCCCGCCCCCGTTCTTGAGCCCCTTGCCGTCAGGTTCGGCCGGGTCAGGGTCCACATGGGAGCGGTCGCAATAATGGCGGCGGGGTACTTCGGCGTCGTCGCGTTCGGCACCACTCCTCTGATGCTCTATATCCTGATGGGCGTGCTGGGCATCGGATGGGCATCCATTGTCTCGCTTCCGTTTGCCATCATGACGGAAAAAGTCGACAAGTCGCGCACGGGGTTCTTCATGGGGATATTCAATCTCTCCGTCGTCCTCCCCCAGCTGTTCGTCAGCCTCGTGCTGGGAAAGATCATACTCGACGCGCCGGACAAATCCCTGATATTCATCGTCAGCGGGTGTACGCTCGCACTCTCCGCGTTCGGGTGGCTCTTCGTGCGCGAAGGGGGGCCGGCGCGCTCAGCCGGCGCCTCACCGGAGCGGACACATTGAGGGGAAGGGAACGCATTGCGATGGAACAACCGAGAGGTCTCACGTGAACAAGCCGCGCCTGTCGTCTCTTCAGATCTGGAACATGAATTTCGGATTCTTCGGAATCCAGTTCGGGTGGGGACTCCAGATGGCCAATATGAGCGCCATCTACCAGTACCTGGGGGCGAAGGAGGAGGACATCGCGTGGCTCTGGATCGCCGCCCCGCTCACCGGGCTGATCGTCCAGCCGATCGTCGGCTATGCGAGCGACAGGACATGGACCCGGCTCGGACGGAGACGGCCGTATTTCCTGGTGGGGGCGCTCCTTTCGACGCTTGCGCTGATTGCGATGCCGAATTCCCCCACCGTGTGGATGGCCGCGGGACTCCTCTGGATGCTCGATGCGAGCATCAATATCACGATGGAGCCCTTCCGGGCATTTGTGGGGGACATGCTCCCTCCTGCGCAAAGGAAGACCGGGTTCGCCATGCAGAGCCTCCTCATCGGGCTCGGGGCGGTCCTCTCCTCGGCGCTCCCCTGGGTGTTGACGAACTGGCTCGGCGTCTCCGGCGCGGCCGAGGGGAGCCTCATCCCCCGCACCGTCCATCTTGCGTTCACAATCGGCTCGGCGGTATTCGCACTGGCGGTGCTTTACACGGTCGTCATGACGCGGGAGTATCCCCCGGACGATCCCGCGGCGTTCCGCGCGATGAAAGAGTCCTCCGCCGGAGCCGCCCGGGCGTTCCGGGAGATACTCGGCGGCATCCGTTCGATGCCGAAGGCGATGCGCCAG
>PMJQ01000196.1 GCA_003157485.1 Ignavibacteriota bacterium | reverse complement strand
GCGGCGATATTCGGCGCGGCGCTCGACGCTGAGGAGATACAGATCTGGACCGACGTCGACGGCGTGATGACGTCCGACCCGTCCGTGATCCCGGAGGCGCTCGTCATCGAGGAAATGACGTTCCGCGAGGCGGCGGAGCTCGCGTACTTCGGCGCACGCGTGCTCCATCCTGCGACGATACTCCCCGCGGTGCAGAAAGACATTCCCGTCCGCGTTCTCAATTCGAAGAGGCCGGACGTGCCCGGGACCGTGATCGTTTCCCATGGAGCGGACAACGGGGGGCCCGTGGTCAAGTCGATCGCCTACAAGGAGGGGATCTCGCTCATCACGATCACCTCGACCCGCATGCTGATGATGCACGGGTTCCTCGCGCGCGTCTTCGAGGTGTTCGCATCCCACGGCACGAGCGTGGACGTCATTGCAACCTCCGAGGTGAGCCTCTCGCTCACCGTCGACTCGCGTGTCCATCTCGACGCGATTGCGGAAGAGCTGAAAAAGATCGCGGAGGTCGAGGAGGAGCACGACAAGGCGATTTTCTGCGTCGTGGGCGAACGCCTGAAAAAGACGCGGGGGGCCGTGACGAGCGTTTTCGCGGCACTTGATGACGGGGACATCCCCGTGAGCATGATTTCGCTCGGCGCATCCGAGATCAACGTCACGTTCGTCGTCGACGGGAAGGACATACAGCGGACGGCGCGGGCGCTCCACAGGGCGTTCTTCCCGGAATGCTTACTCCCGGGGCGGCTTGCATAAGTCGCGGGATTGTGTAGATTATACTTCTGTGCTTCCAGTCCGGGAGCGCCTTCGTCACAAACGTTCATTGCATTGCCCGTTCACCGTGATTCCGTGGACGGGCTGTTTTTTTTCATTCGGCTACACGAACCGCCGTGAACATCCTCCGGAGACCATATGGATGCAGCACTGAATCATAACGAAATGTACCGGCTCCCCTGGACGCTCCCCGACAACGCCATCAGCTGGCTGGAGCCCACGAGCCAATGCAATCTCGCCTGCGACGGCTGCTACAGGAAGAACGAGACGGACGGCCACAAGTCGCTGGAGCAGGTGCGGAAAGAGCTCGAGACGTTCAAACGGCTGCGAAAGACCGACGGCGTGTCGATCGCCGGGGGAGATCCCCTCATGCACCCGCAGATCGAGGAGATCGTGGCGATGGTCGCCGCGAACGGAGACAAGCCGATCATCAATACGAACGGACTTCTTCTGACCCCGGAAAAGCTGCGCAGGTTGAAAAAGGCGGGGGTCAAGGGGTTCACCTTCCACATTGACAGCGGGCAGAACCGCCCCCACATGAAGGGAAAGACGGAGATCGAGCTCAATGAGCTGAGGCTGACGTACGCGAGGATGCTCGCTGACGCGGGGGGCATCTCATGCGCGTTCAACGCCACGGTCTACGAGAACACGCTGAAGGACGTCCCGGCAATACTCGCCTGGGGACGGGAGCACATTGACATCGTCCACATCCTCGTGTTTATCGCGTACCGGGCGGCGCCGATCAAGAAGGGATTTAAGTACATGGTGGGGGGGAGCGAGATCGACATGACGCCGATCGCCTATGCGATCGACGAGGACAGGAAGATCTCGATCATGTCCAACGATATCATCGACGAGATCCGGAAGACAAACCCCGGATTCCAGCCCTGCGCCTACCTCAACGGCACCGAACGGCCGGATCACTTCAAGTGGCTTGTCACGCTCCGCATCGGGACGAAAGAGAAGATTTACGGGTATGCAGGCCCCAAGCTCATGGAAATGTCTCAGTCGCTTCATCATCTGACGAAGGGTTCGTATCTCGCATACACACATCCCCGCGTTCTGGGTCGGGCAAAATCAATGCTTGCGCTCTCCGGCCTGGATTCCGGACTTGCGCGGACGAGCGGCGCGTACCTCCGTGATGTTGTGCGGTCGCCCCTGAAGGCGTTCCAGTCGCTCCACATGCAGTCCGTGATGATCATACAACCGGCCGACATGATGCCTTCGGGCGCCCTGAGCATGTGCGATGGCTGTCCGGACATCACGGTCTATGACGACAAGCTTGTCTGGTCGTGCAGGATGGAGGAACTCATAAATTTCGGGGACTGGATTCGCCCGGTGCCCGACAAAGAGCCGGCGCACTAGCCCTGTTTTTCCAGGGGGGGGTGTCCGGTCTGTGAAGACTGCGGTGGGGGGGACTTGTCCCCCCGCGCCGTCTATGGCTGGAGTATCTGGTGCCTGAACCCGGCGACATCGATCCTGTCCATGAGCCACGTGCCGAGCCCCATCCCGTACTTGTTCATGTAATACACGGGGGAAAGTTCTCTCTCCTGAAGGCTCCCCGACGGGAGGAGCCCCGATGCCGCCTTCTCAATCTGCCGCACAGCAGTCTCATTCCGCCTCTTCTGTGCCGCGACCGCCTTCTCTCTCAGAACGCCGATATTGACGTCGATCTTTGATGCGACGTTCTCCAACGCGCCGAGGAGCGTGGGATCGACCTCGTTCAGTCCGAACTTCAGCTCTGCAAGCGCGTCGTGCATGTTTTTCGAGGCGCCCGCAAAGAGCCCGTCCAGCTTTATCTCCGATATCTGCTCGACGACCTTCGCGGTGACCTTTCCCGTATCCCCCAGGAACTCGTTCAATTCGAGACCGTACTTCTCCATCGCCCGGAGAAGGCCGGTCTGGACGAGAGAAACGCTCGCCCGGGGGTAAATGACGGGCTGGGGGATCCCGAGCTCCTCGTACACGGGCTGGAGCTGCCCATGATAGGCGATTTCCGAGGGTCCTCCGACGTATGCGACGGTGGGAAGGAGCATGTCCTGACAGAGGGGGCGGAGCACGACGTTGGGGCTCATCTGCTCCGGCGTCCGTTCTGCGATCTCCAGGAGCTGTTCTTTTGTGAAGAATGCCCGTGTTCCTTTGAGGCTGAAATCAGTCTCACGCGGCTCAATCAGGTAACGTCCCCCCTTGTGAAACAGGAAAAGGTTGATCGATTTTGGTTTTACCTGGGCATGATATCTTCTTTCCAGCTCGGCACTTCGCGTGATTACCATCTGAGAAATTCTGGGGAACTCCAGGATCTCCCTGGCAAAGAGGGGGGAGAGGAGTTTTTTTAGCCGCGGTTCGTTGGGGGAAATAAACACAAGGCCGGCGCCCGGGAGGAGCCTGTTCATCCAAGCTTGGAACGCTCTGTTAAATGTAACTCCCGGTGCATAACATTCCCTGAGTGAGGCGATGAGTGCCGGGGTGTATTCGCTCCGGCCAAGCGCCGCTTCCAGCCTGTCGAT
>PMJQ01000193.1 GCA_003157485.1 Ignavibacteriota bacterium | reverse complement strand
CGTCACGCGCGAGGCGATGGGGTCTGTGTCCCGATCGTTCATCGATCCCTCGTCGCACAGGGCATACGTCGCGGTCAATTTCCCCGGGCAGACGGCGCACATCGCCGCCGTTGATCTGCGGACCGGGGATGTCGAAAACCTGCGCGAAGTTCGTGGAGGCGCCCTGTTTTACGTGACGTCCCTCTCGTTCGTCGCGTCGACACGCACGCTCTTTTACACAACGGACAACAACCACTGGCGCGACCTGTATTCCTACGAGGTTCCGACGGGCTCCTCTCGTCTCCTCATAAAGGACGTGAGGACCGGGGATTTCGCGTTCAACAGGGCGGACCGGTCACTCTGGGGCGTGCGTCACTTCAACGGGATCTCGACGCTTGTGAGGATTCCGTACCCGTACACCGAATGGAATCAGGTCTATTCCTACGACTACGGGAAGGACATATTCGACATCGACATCTCCCCCGACGGTGCGAATCTCATCGGGGCCCTGACGCACGTCGACGGGAGACAGGTCCTCGTCCGGATGAGCACCGCCCGTCTTCTTGCGGGGGACGCATCCTGCGACACCCTCTATGACTTCGTCAACAGCACGCCGGCCAACTTCGTCTTTTCGGAGGACGGCGCGAGGCTGTACGGAAGCTCGTACTACAGCGGCGTATCGAACATCGTCCGGTATGACATCGCGCACCGTACGATGGAATGGGTCACAAACGGCGAGACCGGTTTCTTCAGGCCGCTTCCCCTTTCGGCCGATTCGCTTCTTGCGTTTCATTTCACGGGGAGGGGGTTCAAGCCCGTCCTCCTCGCGGACCGCACGGTGACCGACGTGAGCCCGGTCGGATATCTCGGGCAGGCCGTCGTCGACAGCTTCCCGGTGCTGAAGACCTGGGCGCTTCCCCCCCCCTCGGCGGTCAATGCGGATTCGGTGACGACATATTCGGGAACGTACAGTCCCTCACGGACACATGCGACTTGCATCGCTGTATCCGATCGTCGAAGGATACAAGGTGTATCCGGGGTACGGTCTCCGGTTCAATCTCTCCGACCCCCTCTTCCTCCACCGGATCGATATGACGGCCTCCTACACTCCCAACCGTTCCGTCCCGGCGGACCAGCGGCTCCACGCATTGTTCAATTACAACTTCTGGGAGTGGGGAGTGAGCGGTTCCTGGAACCAGGCCGATTTTTACGACATATTCGGTCCCACGCGCGTCAGCAGGAAGGGGTCTTCTCTCGGGCTCACATACAGGAACTACTGGACGTTTGAAGAGCCGGAGAGCATGGAGTTTTCCGGCGGCCTCACCGGGTACTGGGGCCTCGAGCGTCTGCCGGAATATCAGAATATCGCCGTGACCTTCAACACGTTCTATTCGCTCACCGCGTCGTTAAAGTACTCGGTCCTGACCAGGTCGCTCGGCGCGGTGGAAGAGGAAAACGGCGTCCGCTGGACGCTGGCCTCGCTCAATGACGAGGTGAACGGCACGCTCTACCCCCGCGCCTACGGATCGATCGAAAGCGGGACGCTCCTTCCCCTGGATCACTCATCGATCTGGGTCCGCGCGGCCGCCGGGTATTCTCCCGGGAAAAGGGAGGAACCGTTCGCGAATTTCTACTTCGGGGGATTCGGCAACAACTGGGTCGACAGGGGGGAGGTACGGCGCTTCCGGGAGTACTACGCATTTCCCGGGGCCGCGCTGAACTCGATCGGGGGGACGGATTTCGGGAAACTTCTCCTTGAATGGGTGGTGCCTCCGCTCCGGTTCAGACGCTTTGGAGGAGAATCCGCCTACTGCACATGGGCGCAGCTCGTCCTCTTCACCGGCGGCCTCGTGACGAATATGGACGATGCGTCCCTCTCGCGCGCGGCGGCCGACGCCGGCGCGCAGCTCGATTTGCGGCTTGTCTTCTTCTCGGCCCTTGAATCCACGCTCTCGTTCGCCTATGCGCGGGCGGCGGAGAAGCGGGAAAAAATGACGGATGAATTCATGGTCTCGGTCAAAATACTGCGCTGACGTTCGATGCAATTTCTGCTCGGTCTCGCCCCTGTATGCGTCTTTCTTGCGGCGCTGTATCTGTTCGACAGTTACAGCCTCGTCCCGCCCCGCTCGCTCATCGCGGCGCTTGGTGCGGGGTGCGTCGCGGCGGCCGTTGCGTATCCGCTGAACGCATTCCTCCTCAGCTCGACGAGCATCGGGCTCGCGCAGTATACCCGCTACGTCGCCCCGTTCATGGAGGAATCACTTAAGGCGGCGTTTCTCGTCTGGCTGCTGGCGACGAGGANNTTCGGCACGGCGATGATGCACGGGGCGGCGACGTCGATCGCGGGGATCGTAGGGAAGGTGATGACCGACCGCGCCGGAGGGGCCCGGATCGGGACACTCTTTCCCGGGATCCTCATTGCGATCGTGATCCACTCGGCGTTCAATCACTTTTTCATACCGGCGGTCGCCTCCACGATGCTCATTGTGCTTCTCCTTCCCGTGTTGATGTCGATCGTCTTTGCGCGAAGTGAGGCGGCCACGCGCCGGTGGCTCGGCGTCGGATTCGACACGGACCGCGAGCTCCTGGAGATGATCTCAAGCGGGCGGCTCGCCGAGACGCGCATCGGTGAGTACCTGCACGCCCTCCAGTCCCGCTTCCCGGGCGAGGTCCTCGCCGACATGCTTTGCCTGCTGCGCCTCCAGCTCGAGCTGGCGGTCCAGGCCAAAGGGCTCCTCCTGATGAGGGAAGCCGGGTTTGAAATACCCCCCGACCCCGAGACCGCCGCCAATTTCAGGGAGCTGCACTATTTGCGGAAATCGATAGGTCCCGCGGGGATGCTCGTTCTCCAGCCGTTTCTCCACACTCCGGAGGAACAGCTTCGCGGAATTCTGAGGGTCTGATCTGTTGCATTTCGGGCGCGACTTTCTAATCTTGTCCGTCGCTAGCGTACGCCGACCCATCCGTTCTCATCATCCGGGATTGCGCCATGTTCATGCGCATCGTACACCTGAGGCTTGACACCAACCGGCTTCTGGAACTCCGCCAGATGTACACTGCGGTAATCATCGCAGAGTTGTCGCGCACCCCGGGGTGCCTCTATGCGGGCCTCCTGCAGAGCGTTGATCGTCCCGAGGAGGGGATCTCGCTCACGCTCTGGAATTCTGCGGCGGACGCCGCGTCGTACGAGAAAACGGGGACATACCGTAATCTGCTTGACCAGTCCCGGCCGTATCTCGCATCGTCGCCTGAATGGACCGTTCGCATGAGCGACGACCTCCAGCTCGAGTATGCCCCGGTGGAGCTCGAGCCGGCGGTCTCCCGCTACGAATCCTCTGTCGGCGCCGATGCATCGGTGTTCTCTTCCACCGGGAAGGGGAGGCTCTTCCTGCGCATNNTGGGATTCCCGCGCCGATGCGGAGGCGTACGAATCAAACGGCGAGTTCACCGCGCTGAACGAGCGGGTCGGGCATACACTGGAGGATTCGACCCGCTGGATGATGAACACGCTTCAGGTGGACCGCGCGATGGGAAGTGACGATATGACCGTGTCGGGATACACGCTTGTCGTCGGACAGGTGTTCGGCGGCGGGAAGTGAAGCACACATGAGTCTTCAGGGAGGTTGAATGAAACGTCTGTTCATGCTTGTGATGATCGCATGCTCTCTCGCACAGGCGGGCGATCCGCGGATTACCGTCGGTTATACCCGGTTCAGGCTACCGAACGGGCTCGACGTGATACTCCACGAAGACCACACCGTCCCCGCGGTGTCGGTCAACCTCTGGTACCATGTCGGATCGGCGCGCGAGAAGCCCGGACGCACCGGGTTCGCGCACCTTTTCGAGCACCTGATGTTCATGGGTTCGAAAAACGCCCCCGAGGGAAAACTCGACCAGTGGCTCGAGGCCGCGGGAGGAGATAACAACGCCACAACGAGCACGGAGCGGACCAACTACTACGAGAATATCCCGAGCAACGCCCTGGACCTCCCGCTCTTTCTCGAATCCGACAGGATGGGATATCTCGTTGATGCCATGACGCCTGCCAAGGTGGATGCTCAGCGCGCGGTCGTCAAAAACGAGCGCCGGCAGACTTACGAAAACCGTCCGTACGGGCTCGCATCGATATTGCTCGATGAGAACCTCTATCCCCCCGATTACCCCTATCACTGGCCCACAATCGGCTCGATGGCCGACCTCTCGGCGGCGAGTTATGAGGACGTCGTCAATTTCTTCAGGACGTACTATCTCCCGAACAACGCGAGCCTCGTTATCGCCGGGGACATCGATCCGGTGAAAACGAAGGCCAGTGTTGAATACTGGTTCAGCGACATCAAAGCCGGTCCGCCGGTCCCCCCGCAGGCCGCCCCCGTGGCGTATCTTGCCGCGGAGAAGCGGATCGTGCAGGAAGACAAGGTGCAGCTCCCCCGCCTCTACATGGCGTGGCTCAGCCCGGCGGAATACACTCCGGGAGACGCGGAGCTCGATCTGCTTGCAAACGTTCTCGCCGGCGGTAAAAACTCGCGCCTCTACAAAAGGCTCGTCTACGACATGCAGATCGCGCAGGACGTCTCCGCGTTTCAGATCTCCTCCCGGCTCAACTCCGTCTTCGAGATCATCGCTACCGCCCGGGGCGGGCACACGCTCACGGAAATCGAGCG
>PMJQ01000118.1:13124-16650 GCA_003157485.1 Ignavibacteriota bacterium | reverse complement strand
CGACATCATCGTCGATGCCGGCGCTCAGTCTCCCGCCGGCACCGTCTCCGCAATAGTGGCGTCTCTCCGCTCGCTCCGGACCACGGAGTGAGCTCTCCGCGGATTTCCGGAATCCCTCCAACTCCTTGCATCTCCATCAGTTAATAGGTAAATTGCATTTTTAAGAGGAACAGGAATGCCCCCCCTGACCGAAAAACGCCTCCGGGAGCTTCTCGGCAACTTCAACGGAAAGCGGATCGCCGTCGTCGGCGACCTGATGCTCGACCGTTATTACTGGGGGTCCGTGCACAGGGTCTCCCCGGAAGCTCCCGTTCCCGTGGTGGAAGTGGACACCGAGTCCGTCAGGTTCGGCGGAGCGGCGAACGTTGCGAACAACATACAGGCCCTCGGCGGCAGGGCATACCTTGTGGGCCTCGTGGGGGACGACCATCCCGGGTCGATGTTCAGAAAGATGCTCACCGATCAGGGTCTCGAAACGGGAGGGATCATCGTCGATCCGGACAGACCGACGACGATAAAGACGCGTGTGATTGCGGCCGGCCAGCACGTCGTCAGGATCGACAACGAATCCAAACTGGAATGTCCGGCGGCACTCAGTGCGAAGCTCATTGATGCGGTCCGGCAGAACATCGGTTCCATTGACGGCGTGATCATCGAAGACTACAACAAGGGGGTCGTCACGGGGGACGTGATCCGCGCAGTCATCGACGCCGCGGTCAAAGCCGGGAAGCCCGTGACCGTCGATCCGAAATTCAACAATTTCTTCGAGTACCGGAACGTCACCGTCTTCAAGCCGAACCGGCGCGAGGTGGAGGAGGCTGTGGGCGGGAAGCTCAAAACGATTGCAGACGTCGAGCGGGCCGGAAAAGGGCTGCTGGCTTCGCTCAATGCCCGGAATGTCCTCCTCACGCGCGGTGAGGAAGGGATGTCCCTGTTTCAATCGGACGGGACCGTGACCCATCTGCCGACGACGGCCGAAGTTGTGCAGGACGTTTCCGGCGCGGGGGACACCGTCATCTCCACGCTCACGATGGCGCTCGTTGCGGGGGGAGGCATCACCGAATCATGCGTGCTCGCCAACTGCGCCGGGGGGGTCGTCGTCGGCGCCGTCGGCATCGTTCCCATTCTGCCGGCGCAGCTCCGCGACGCCGCTCTCCGGGAGATGGCCCGGCGCGGGGACGGACACTCATGACAAAGATCGTCTCACTCCCCTCGCTTGCGCGCATCCGCGCCCGGCTTCGAAGGGAGGGGAAGCGCGTGGTATTTACGAACGGAACGTTCGACATCCTGCACAGGGGTCACGTGGAATACCTGGCAGCTGCGCGCAGGATGGGGGACGTTCTTGTCGTCGGGCTCAACAGCGACGCATCCATCCGGCGCATCAAGGGTCCGAAGCGCCCCGTGAACCCGGAGCCGGATCGTGCGGCGGTTCTTGCCGCACTCGCGTCCGTGGATTACGTCTGCGTGTTCGGTGAGGACACGCCCATCCGGTTGATCCGGAAGCTCCTCCCCGACGTTCTTGTCAAGGGAGCAGATTGGAAAAAGGCGGACATCGTCGGGAGCGACGTGGTGAAAAAGAACGGCGGTGCGGTGAGGACCGTCCGGCTCACGCCCGGACGCTCGACGACGACACTGATCGACCGCATCCTGCGCTCGCACGCCGGCCGCGGGCGATGACGGAAGCTGTGTCCGCCGGGAAGCGAGGTTTGTGAAAAAGCTCCGCACAATAGCGCTTTACATCCTGATCGGGATACCGGTCGTCGTCGGCATCATCATCGCGATCACCCAGACCCAGATCTTCCGCGACCGTCTCCGCACCGCCGCGCTCACCGAGCTCGATTCCCTTATTAACGGACAGGTGAGCATCGGCCGCCTGAACGGGGACCTTATCACGGGAATGTCGATCGACAGCATTGCGATCGACGTCGATAACGGACCCTTCGTGCGGATCCCCCGCGTCGAGATCGCCTACAACTTCTTCGCCCTCCCCGGAAAGACAATCTCCATCCGGAAGCTCACGCTCACCAATCCCGAAGTCACGTTCTCCCGGCCGCGCGGCGGACGGTGGAACCTGTCTGACCTCCTCCGCCGACGTCCCGCTGACACCGCCGCGTCGAAGCCGTTCGACTGGGTGATCGATGTCCAACGGCTTGAGATCGACGGGGGAACCGTGTCGCTCCTCGATTCACTGTCACTTTCCGATGAACATCATCCGGAGGTGAGGAGCGGGTTCGTGGAGTACCACGCGTTTACCGTCAGGGAAATCAATCTCGTCCTTGCCGCGAACATACGGCGCGACAGGCAGCGTGCGGTGATTGCTTCCTGTTCTTTTTCCTCGGCCGACCCGGATTTTCATCTCGGGATGCTCTGCGGCGTGTTTACCCTCTCGCAGGGGGAGGTGCGCGTGGACAGCATGCGCATTATCACCGGGAAGACAAATCTCTGGCTCGATGCCTCCATGAAGGACGTCGACATTCTTGGGGGGATTGCCCTCGGGAACCTCAGGAGCGCTCCCGTCGAGCTCACGCTCCGCGCCCGGCCGATCGACCTGGATGAGCTGAAATCGTTCATCGCGCCGCTGGAATTCCTCTCGGGGAAACCGGAAATCGTCCTCCAGGCCTCGGGGCCGTTCGGCGATCTGGCGGTGAAGAAGCTCGACGTCCGCTTCGGCTCTTCGTCCCTCTTTCTGAAGGGCGCGATAACCAACCTTCACGAGCCGCACCGGATTTCGCTCAACGTCAAGGTCACCGAGAGCACGGTGGAGGGGACCGACGTGCAGGCGCTTCTTCCCGGTCTCGACATCCCCGATTTCTCCCCGCTCGGGACGTCGATGCTGAATCTGGAATACGAAGGGACTCCCGCGGACTTCCGGACGAAATTCCTCCTGGAGACCGCTGCGGGGAAGATCCAGTCGTCCGGGCTCCGGCTGATGGTGGGCGGTCCTTCCGGGCTCGGGTACGACGGGACCATCCTCTTCAGGAAGCTCAACCTCGGGAAGGTGCTCTCTGACGACAGGTTCCAGAGCAGTCTGAGCGGAACGGCCACGATTGCGGGGAAAGGCGTCTCCGTCAGGGGCCTGGCCTCCACGATGTCCCTCGCGATCGACACCTCCTCACTGCGCGGGCTCCCGTTGACCGATACACGGGTGTATCTTCAGGGAGAGGGCGGGAGGTTGAGCGGGCGCATGAACGTCTCGCTCGGCGACATGCAGGCCCGGCTGAGCGGGGACGTGCAGCAGGCGGCAGGCAGGGATCCGGCGTTTCACATCGAAGGGGACGTGTCGTCCCTCAATCTGGAGACGCTGCTCCACGACACGAGCTACAACAGCGACATAACGCTGAAACTCAACGCCCAGGGATCGGGACGTTCATGGGGGACCGTGGGGGGGGATGTCACCGTGGATCTCACCTCGTCGCGGTACCGCGATTACACGCTGGATTCGGGGGTTGTCCACCTGACGCTCGATCAGAAGGATTCGACGAACAAGAGCCTGACGTTCGAGTCCAACATCGCCGATCTGACTCTG
>PMJQ01000118.1:0-13048 GCA_003157485.1 Ignavibacteriota bacterium | reverse complement strand
GAGCCGCTTTCCGCCGCCGCCGGGAGCAACAGTTTCGACGGGACGGGGCTCTTCAGCGGGACGATCCGCGGTGGGTACGGCGGCCTTTCGCTCACCGCCGACGGAGTCCTGGAGGACTTCTTTTACGGCAAGGCGGACGCGGGGGTGCTTATCGAGAACGGCAGAATCAAGCTGGACGTCAGCGCGCTCGGCCCCGAGTCTCCCCTCAAAGGGGCCGCCGTGCGGCTCGAGGCGAGCGCCGGCAAGGTCCACGTCAACAGGAACACGCTGGACAGCCTCGACGTCAGCGTGAGCTACGGGCGCGAGAAGGCCGCGTTCGCTGCGGGCACGGTTTTCAACGGCGTCTACCGACTGAGTGCCACCGGGAAAGCGCAGATAGACGAAAACAGTTTCAGTGTTGCCCCCACGACGCTCGATGTTGCCTACCGCGACTTCCGTTGGCGGGCGGATTCCGGCGCCACATTCAGGGTGAACCAGGTCGGCGCGGGGGTGAGCGGGCTTGTCTTCCGTCGGGATTCGCAGTCCGTTGCAGTAAATCTAAGCCTCAGTGAGGGGAGGACGTTCGATGCTTCGGTCGACGGGAAGAACCTGGATCTTGAAGGGTTGAAGCATCTCCTGGGGGGCGAGGAAGCTCCCGGGGAGGCGAAGACGTTCACGGGGAGTGCCCGGTTGACCGCGAAGGGATCGGGAACGCTCGCAGATCCCCGGATATCGGCCACAATTGAAGCGGACAGCGTCACATTCCGCTCCCTGCCGTTCGGCCTGCTCAGGTCGGATCTCCATTACAGCGACCGGACAATCGAAGGGCACGTGCAGGTCGTCGAGCCCGGCAAGCCCGCCGGGAGTTCCCCGATCATGACGATCGACGGGACGCTCCCTGTGGACCTGCGCCTGGAGAAATCGGACGAAGACACCGCCGCGAGGGAGATGAACCTCCGGGTCCTATCGCACGGCGTCCAGCTGAATATCCTGGAACCCCTCCTCCACACGTTCAAGGATCTCTCGGGTCTCATGACGTCCGACCTCACCCTTACGGGGACGCTGAATGATCCGGTATACTCCGGCACCCTCGGGATCTCGCACTGTTCGTTCCTGTTCCTGCCGAACAACATACGGTACACACTTGAGGGGAACTTCAGGCCCGAAGGGGAGCGCATAAACGTCATCGACTGCACAATCATGAACGTTGCCGAGGACGTACGGGCGGGAAGGGAAGGCGCTTTGCACGTCGGCGGCGATCTCTCGCTGCGCAACCTGCGCCCCGGCGACTTCAACCTGACGGCCGACGGCCGTCTCCTCGTCGTCAAGGAGTCAACCGAGCAATCCTCTCTCGGCGTCTACGGCGACCTGTTCGTCGAGATCGGCCCCGGCCCGCTCCACTTCACGGGGGAAATCGAAAATTCGCTCCTGAAGGGCTCGGTCAGCATCGGGAATTCTTCACTCATTTTTCCGCCGACCCAGTCGACCGTCGTGGATGAATCCCCGCAATCGGTCCGGCTCCTGTTCGTCAACGACACGCTCAGGGTGGAAAAGAAACCCGAGCGCTCCGCCATTGCCCGGTATTTCGCCGACACGCTCGGGAGCGTTGCCACCGCGGGGACCGCCGCGAGGAAATCCAGTTCGTTCATGGACGGGCTCCATTACGATCTCGATATCAACGCCAGCGGCGGGAACACTGAAATCCGCATGATTTTCAACCCCACGACGAATGAAGAACTCGTAGCGGTTCTCGACGGGAAATTCACGGTCACGGGGGACGGGAGGCGCTGGACCGGGGACCTGACGATCAACCGCGCATACTACAATTTCATCAAGCGTTTCGACGCGACGGGGAGCATTAGCTACACGGGAGATTTCCTCAACCCGGCGCTGAATATCGTCGCGACGTACCAGGGGACGAGAACGATACTCGATACGACCGCTTCGTCGCCGCAGCGGTCGGAGAGGATCATCGTCACGCTGAAGATCACAGGGACACGGAAGGAGCCCAGGGTCGATTTCGGGATGACAATAAACGACCTCGATTACGCGCTGTATAACGGACAGGCGTCGCACGATGTGCAGTCCGATTGTATCTCGTTCATCCTCGTGGGGAATTTCCCGATGAACGTCAACCAGAGGAACGAGCTCCCGGCGCAGGCGCAGTCGATGGCCCTGAGCACGACGCTCAGCGGTGCATCGTCGGTGCTGACGGGGAAGATGTCGGAATTCCTCAAGCACCAGGCGGGACTCGACGTGAACGTCGAGCTCAATAACGTCGCAGGAAGGGACGCCGCCGGAAGGGACGCCACCGAGCTTCGCCTCAGCGGGACGGCGTGGAACGGCTACTGGCGTTACGGGGGAACGATCCTGAACGATCCCCTCGCGAATGCCAACGTCAGCATTCTCTACTCGCTGGGGACGGTATTCGATTCCCCGGCCCTGCGCAACCTCATGCTGGAGCTGGGGCGCCGGGTCGAACCCAATGTGCTCGGCACAAACGACCTCAAGCGGATCAATTCCGCAAAGGTATTCTACCGATTTTCATTCTAAAAGGAGTCACGCATCGCACAGATCAAACAACGGGTACTCTCGTACCTCACATCGCATACCGCCGCGGTCACGGTTAAAGACCTTGCCAAACACATCAAGATCAAGGGAAAAGACGAGTTCCGGTCTCTCCGGGATCTGATGGAGGATCTTGAAAGGAAAGGGATCGTGGCCGCAGACGATCGGGGGAAGTTTATCTACGTCCGCCGGAAGGAAAAGAAGGAGAATGAGGGGGGCGGAAATAGGACTTCGAACCGGGTCAGGGGGACGCTCTTCATGACGCGCCGGGGATTCGGGTTTGTCTCGATAGAGGGGACCGACGACGAAATCTACATCGCCCCCAAATATCTCCACACGGCGCTCCACAGCGACGTGGTGGAAGTTGTCCGGTTCGCCGGGCGCCCGGGCCGCGCGGGGGGGAGTAAAGGCCGCGAGGACGAGAGGGCGGAGGGGGAAGTCGTCGCCATCCTGGAGCGCCGGATCACGACTGTTACCGGCCGCCTGGAGGCAGGACGGTCCTCGTTTTTTGTCGTCCCCGACGACGAGCGCATCGCGCGCGATATCTATGTCTCGCGCGAGGACTCGCTCGGCGCCAAGCCGGGCGACAAGGTCGTCGTCCGCCTCCTGGAATGGACCGACGAACACCTGAACCCGGAGGGTCAGATAACCGAAATCCTCGGGACTGCCGGCGACGCGCGCGTCGAAGTGTTGAGCGTTGCGCGGACGTTCGGTCTCCCCGCGCACTTCCCCCCGGCGGTGGAACACGAAGCCGCCGCGTTCGGCGCCTCGATCCGGGAGGATGAGCTCCGCGGGCGGATCGACTGCCGGCGCATCACGTGCGTGACGATCGATCCGGAGGATGCGAAGGATTTCGATGATGCCGTTTCGTACGAAACCCTCCCCGGGGGGAGCGCGCGGCTCGGCGTCCACATCGCCGACGTGAGCCACTACGTGCGTCCGGGGACGGCGCTTGATGCCGAGGCCTATGCGCGGGGGACGAGCGTGTACATGGTCAACGAGGTTGTCCCGATGCTTCCCGAGAAGCTCTCGAACGACCTCTGCAGCCTGCGGCCGGACGTGGACCGTCTGACCTACAGCGTGTTCATGGACGTTGGTCCCGACGGTGCGGTGGGGAACTACACGATAGGGAAAAGCGTCATCCACAGCGCGCGCCGGTTCAGCTACGAAGAAGTCCAGAAGGTGATCGAGTCGGGAAAAGGAGACCACGCGGAGGTCATCCTCCCCCTGTTCAATCTTTCGCGCGTCCTGCTGAAAAAGCGGAGGAAAAACGGGAGCCTCGATTTCGACACGGGCGAGGCGAAGTTCCAGTTCGACGCGGAGGGACTCCCGTCGCGCATCATCAAGAAGATCCGGCTTGACGCGCACCGGCTCATCGAGGAGTGCATGCTGCTTGCCAATCAGACGGTCGCGCGTCACATCGGTGCGCAGAAGAAGGAGACCGAAGTCAGGCCCTTCCTGTACCGTGTTCACGACCTGCCGGACCCCGTGAAACTTCAGGAGCTCGCCGGGTTCGTCAGGCAGTTCGGCTACTCCCTTGACGCGAGGAACGGCGTCCCCTCGCGCGAGCTGCAGAAACTGCTCGACAAAGTGGAGGGTTCGGAGGTGGAGAACGTCATCAATGAAGTCGCGCTCCGCTGCATGGCCAAGGCGGTCTATTCGACGAAGAACATCGGCCACTACGGTCTCGCGTTCACGCATTACACGCACTTCACCTCTCCGATCCGGCGGTATCCCGACCTCGTCGTCCACCGGCTCCTCGAGGAATATGCGCACGATGTCTCCGTGGCGCGTCTCACGGAAATCCGGAAATGGCTTCCGGATGTTGCCCGGCAGTCGTCCGAGAGGGAGAGGCTTGCGAACGATGCGGAGCGGGCGTCCGTGAAGGTGATGCAGGTGGAATACATGAAACGCCACGTGGGGGACGAGTTTGCGGGCGTCGTCACCGGTGTCACGAATTTCGGGCTTTTTGTCGAAATCAACGACCTCCTTGTCGAGGGGATGATCCCCGTCCGCGAGCTTTCCGACGATTATTACGTCTTTGACGAAAAGCACTATTCGCTCCGGGGACGGTCGCGGGGGAAGGTGTACCGGCTGGGGGATCCGCTCCGCATACAGGTCCTTTCCGTCAACGCCGAGGGGCGGAGGATTGATTTCTCCATAGTCCCTTGACGGAGCCTTTTCGCCGGCAGAAACGTTAAACTTTTGACGGGCCCCGGGTGTTTAATAGAGGGAAATTGCGCTTGGTTGCTTCCTCCGGGGGTTTTCTCTAACATTGTCCACGGATAATATGGTGCCGGTGAGGCGCGTCGTGCTTCACGGGCAATTTCAACAAGCGAGGGGAGCATGAATCGGTTCGATCGGGTCGTTGCGCGCTGGGGGACGGCGCTCATCCTGTGCGTGTGCGTTGCGGGAGCCGCCCGGGCCCAGGACGAAGAGTTCGGCAAGAACAAGGTGCAGTACACGCGGTTCCACTGGTCCTTTATCCAGACGGACCATTTCGACATCTACTTCTCCGACGGCGGGGAATATCTGGCGGACTTCACGGCGACGGCCGCCGAATCCGCCTATGCCTCCATAAGCAAGTCATTCCGCTACCAGCTTGTGAACCGCGTCCCCATCATCGTGTACAACTCGCACAACGACTTCCAGCAGACAAACGTCGTGAGCGAATACCTTGAAGAGGGGATCGGGGGGGTCACGGAGCTTTTCAAGAACCGCGTGATACTGCCGTTTGAGGGGGAGTACAGCAAGTTCCGCCACGTCATCCATCACGAACTGACGCACGCCGTCATAAACGACATGTTCTACGGCGGATCCATCCAGTCGATAATCTCGAACAACATCACGCTCCAGCTCCCCCTCTGGTTCAATGAAGGCCTCGCGGAATTCGAATCGCTCCGCTGGGACACCGACTCCGACATGTTCCTCCGGGACGCCACCGTTCACGAGTACCTCCCCCCGATAGACCGGCTGTACGGCTATTTTGCCTACCGCGGGGGACAATCGCTCTGGTGGTACATCGCGGGGAAGTACGGGGACCAGAAGGTCGGGGAGATCCTCAACCGGATCAAGAGCACGCGGAGCGTGGACGCCGGATTCCGCGGGTCCCTGGGGCTCAGCCTCGAGGAGTTGAGCGAGAGGTGGCAGAAGGAGATGAAGGTCATCTACTGGCCGGATATCGCCAAACGGGAGGAGCCCGCGGATTACTCAAAGGCGCTGACCGACACGCGGAAGGACGGTTCGTTCTATAATACGAGTCCCGCCATCTCCCCTCAGGGGGACAGGATCGCGTTCATCTCCAACAGAAACGAGTTCTTCGACGTCTTCATCATGAACGCGGCGGATGGAACGATCATCAAGAAGCTCGTGGACGGCCAGACGACGAACAATTTCGAGGAGCTCCACCTTCTGACCCCGGGAATGAGCTGGTCTCCCGACGGGAAGCGGATTGCGCTCTCGAGCAAGGCGGGGGAACAGGACGCGATATTCATCATCGACGTCGCGACCGGTGAACAGGAACAGCTGACATTCGGGCTGGCCGGCGTATTTTCGGTCGACTGGTCTCCGAAAGGGGACGAGATTGCCTTTGTGGGGAACACGACGAGCGAATCCGATATTTTCGTGTACAACCTGAAGACGAAGAGGCTCGTCAATCTGACGAATGATATCTACAGCGACGAGCGTCCCGTCTGGTCGCCCGACGGCAGGAAAATCTACTTCTCCTCGGACCGCGGAGACGTCCTCGCGCACGACTCGACGGATATCCGGTTTCATGATTACAGCAGCTACGACATCTATTCCATCGACGTCGCCACGCGGGACATCGAGCGTTTTACCGACTGGTCCCACAGCAACCAGGGTTCGCCGGTCGTCTCGCCGGACGGGAAGAAGCTCCTGTTCGTCTCGGACAGGAACGGCATCAACAACATCTATGAGCTGAACCTTGTGACGAAGAAGTGGCGTCCGATCACAAACTCGCTGAGCGGCGACTACCAGCTTTCTCTCTCGCACGACGGGAGCAAGCTCGTGTTCTCCTCGCTGAACAACGGGGGATTCAACCTCTTTCTGATGAGAAGCCCCTTCGACCGCGACATCAAGATGGCCGAGCTGGAGCCGACGGAGTATTTCAAAGTCCTGTATCCTAACGCGAAGGCCGAGGAGAAAGCCGTGGCGGGGAAGAACCCGGGCACCGACAGCACGGCGGCGCGGGCGGTGATCCCGGCTCCTGCGGACACGACGCATCCGCTCGCGGTTGTCACCTCTTCCGGCAATGCTCCCGACACCGCAAGAAGCGGTCCGGGCGCCCCTCCGGCGGCGGCCGACACGGCGCTCTACGGGAAGGACGTGCAGATCGATTTCAGCAATTACGTCTTCAAAGATACCTACACCGACGTCGTGCCGAAGGACTCGACGATCCAGAAACTGCCGAAGATCACGGAGAACGTTGACAAGGAAGGGCACTACAAGGTCAACAAGTACAAGCTCAATTTCACCCCCGACATTGTCTACGGAAACGCCGGGTACGACACGTTCTACGGTGTGACCGGATCGACGGTCATGGCGTTCAGCGATCTCATGGGGGATCACCAGATAATCTTCTCGACGAACCTGCTCCTCGATCTGAAGAACAGCGACTTCGCCCTCCAGTATTACTACCTGCCGAACCGCATGGATTTCGGCTTCGGGGGATTCCACAGCGCCCGGTTCATCGCGTTGAACGACGAGTACGGGGGGAGCATCTACCGCTTCCAGACGTACGGCGCGTCCGTGTCGGCGATGTATCCGTTCAACCGGTTCGACAGGCTGGAGATGGCGCTGAACTGGTTCACGATCTCCAAGGAGAATATGGAAGTCACACAGGCGCCTGCCGAGGACATCACGGTGGTCGTCCCCCAGCTTTCGTACACTCATGACACTTCCCTCTGGGGATACACCGCGCCCATGCTCGGTTCCCGCTACAAGTTCACGTTGTTCGGGACGCCGCGGTTCGGTCTGAGCGGTATCAGCTTCGTCAATGCGACGGGAGACTACAGGACGTATCTCCGGTTGGGGCGCAACTACAGCCTGGCCTTCCGGCTTGCGGGGGGAGGGAGCTTCGGGGCGAATCCGCAGAAGTTTATCGTCGGGGGAACGTCAAACTGGATCAACAGGACATTCACGAACGATTATATCCCGCTGACGAACGCGTCGGACTACATATTCCTCGAGGCGGGCGTTCCGTTGCGCGGGTACGACTACAACGCCGAGATCGGCTCGAAATACGGCCTGTTCAATTTCGAGTTCCGGTATCCTCTCTTTGCGTTTCTCCAGGCGGGACCGCTGCCGATCGGCCTGCAGAGCATTGCGGGGGTGATGTTCTTCGACATGGGATCGGCGTGGGACAGGGGGCGGGATTACGTCGCGTTCACGCACGACAGCACCGGGAATCTCGTCTCCCGCGATCTTCTCATGGGTATGGGGACCGGCGCGCGGATATTCTTCCTTGCATTTCTCGTCCGGTTCGACATAGCGTGGGCGTGGGACGTACACTCGTTCTCCCCGCCCAAGTATTACTTCTCTCTCGGGACGGATTTCTAGCGAAACAAGGACTCTCCTCCGCCCACCACGTTCACCAGATCAAACATCGGCAGATACATCGAAATGAGAATTGCCCCGACGACAATTCCCAAAAAGAGAACAAGAACAGGCTCCATAACTGAAGAAAGCGTTTCAACCTTCCCGTCAATTTCCTGCTCGTAGTAGTCTGCTACCCTGAGGAGCATTAGATCCAGCTCGCTGGTCTCTTCCCCCACGGCGATCATCTGAACAACCATCGGAGGGAACACCTCAGATCACTCCAGCGGCTTTGAAAATGTATGCCCGCCCCGTGCCATGGACAGCTTGCCAAACTGTTACGATCGGGTGGCGTGATGTGATTTTGGCCAAAGAGGGTTCCCACCACTGCTATTCTGAGTCCCGGACATCACCGCTTCGGCCTGGTCCGGATCACCGGAGGAGCATCATTTTCCTTACGCTCGTGAATTCGCCGGCGACGATGCGGTAGAAATACACGCCGCTGGCGAATCTGCCGCCGTCGAACATCGCCATATGGGTTCCCGGGAGAAGAGATTCGTTCACCAGCGTCGCAACTTCCTGACCGAGAATATTGTAGACCTTCAATTCCACGTGCGACGCCTTGCGGATGCTGAATTCGATCCTGGTGAGGGGATTGAACGGGTTCGGATAATTCTGTCCCAATCGGGCGGGCATCGGCTGACCTTGCGTCCCCGTCTCGGCGCCCGTTATCGTGGCGTCGCTCCATGAACACCGCTGCACCGCGTTGACGCCGAGATAGGCGTACCATGGATCCGCTCCCATGGGCTGTCCGACCAAAAACCGCGGAAGACCGTCTTTAAACGGCCGCCAGTGATTTCCCCCCTCTGTCGAACTGTAGACGGAGGTGTCCGTGCTCGCGGCAAGGTACACGCGAGTGGGGTCGATTGATGGCGCCACCGCCGCAAAACCCCGGATGAATGTCGTGTGGAGTTCGCCGGTGACATCCTCCCAGCTCGCCCCATCGTTCGTGGACCGATAGACCCCGGCGCTGTCAAATGTGGTCACAATCTCCCCGTCAGGGAGGTATTGCACTCGGACCGTGCCCTGCGTACAGAGAAACAGGACGCCGTTGACGAGGCGGAAGAACTTGATGCCGCTCCGCACGGGCGGCCCGGTGATTCCCGTCCAGCTCTGGCCGTCGTCCGTTGATCGGAAAAGCGTGAACCAACCTCCTGCGAACAGCACCCTCCCTCCTGCCTTGCCGCGGAGAATATAAAGATTCAGTATGAGCGAATCCGTCAGACCCGGAGTGTTCATTTTCTGCCAGTAAACTCCGTCATCAGTAGTCCGGTAGATTCCCGCAATCGTATCAGTCGCGTAGTGAAAGTTTCTGTTGTTCTGAAGAGAGATGAAGACCCGGCCGTCAAGGCCGGCCGCTCCAAAGCACTGGTATCCGGGCATCAGGGGATCGTGATCCCGGAGGACCTGCCACGTCCGGCCGCCGTCGGAAGATGTCTCAACTTCCCCGGAATCTGAACCGACAATGAGTTGATCATACCCCAGTGGAGTCGTGTCGGGAGAGACCCAAAGAGCGGTCATGTTGGTCCCCACGGCAAACGTCTGCCGGGACCACCAGCTGGATCCGAAATTTGTGGACACATACATGTTCGCGTACAGGCGCGGCTGGTGATTTCTTGACGATACGTGTCCCTGCACGACCTCGGATCCCGATCCGATCCCGCCGATCCTTTCCCACGTCGCACCACGGTCAGTCGAACGCCAGGCGGCAGAGTTCGATACCGCAAAGAGGGAACTGTCACACGTCGCGACAGCCAAACCGGGTGAAGGGAATGTGAAGAGCTTACCGGGAAGCATGACTGGCGTCCACGAGGAATCCGCAAATGCCAGCCGGAACAGGCTGTTCCCGGCAACCGCGAAGACGGCAACCCCGGTGGTGCCTCCCCCCGGCGTCGAAAACGTCCGGAGGCCCTGCACGGCGGCAGGAAGGGGTCTGGGCATGAGGAGCCACGACATCCCCCTGTCCGATGACACGTAGACGGACGTACCCGTGGCGGCAAACACCGACTCGCCGGCGGCGGCGAGGAAACCGATGCTGGTATCTGACAGGCCGGCAGTGACGTGTACCCAGTTCATTACACCATCCGTGGTTCTGAATATCCCGTTATCAGCGGTGCCGGCAATGAAAATTGAATCGACGGCAATGACACACGTTGCCTGTGACGATGTGAACCCATTGTTCGCGGGAGCCCAGTGCAATCCTGCGTCTGTGGATGCGTACATACCTGACGAGAATGACGCACCCATCACGGTCGGTGTTGCCTGCGTTCCAGCTGCGGGGCCGCATGCCAGCGCCCCGACCCCTCCTTGCGGGAGTCCAATTGCCGGCGTCGACCATGTGCGTCCGCGGTCGGAGGAGGCGAGAATCTTGCTCGCCCAGATACCGAGAACGGTTGTGTCGCTTCCTGCCGGGACCAACGTGAGTCCGTACGTTCCCATGCCCGCGTTCGTGACGGCCCATGACTCACCAGCGTCCGGCGAGGAGACGGTCCCACTGCCGTTGTACAGCCCGCTGACAACAATGCAGTGCCCGGCCGCGGTGATTGACGAGTAGTCATACAGTGGCATACCGCCTGCCCATTGCCATTGTGAAAAAGCGTCGTGCAGTGAGATAAGCGTGAAGATCCCGTATATGAGAGTCCTGGGTGCACTTGGCATGTGAGACCTCAATGTTGTGAGGACCGATTCGACGAACAAATCAAAGAACACAAAGCCCTTAAACATCGCTCGAAATCAA
Organism: Ignavibacteriota bacterium; assembly: GCA_003157485.1. GTDB lineage: Bacteria > Bacteroidota > Ignavibacteria > UBA10030 > UBA6906 > Fen-1273. The sequence continues at coordinate 2,148 of PMJQ01000118.1, read as the reverse complement.
GATGCCCGCAATGCGATCCCTCGCCACAGCACAGGCACTACCGGCGGTCGATGTCGATCAAGGGTTATTTCCGGTGGAGTGAGTCTGTTGCCGTGGGAACCGGGGGGAAAGCCAAAGAGCGAGGCAATGAAACGGCAGAGCGGATTGGGACGCCCAAGGTGGTGTGTGCACCGCTCCACAATCACCACCAATCTAGTGCTTCGTACGTCGCAATGCAATGATCAAGCAAACTCCCGTACTGGAGGGGTTATGGTCTCAACTCTGAACTCCAACCCAGCTGCTGCAGTTCTCGGGAATTGCGGAATGACAGTTTTTCTTGAAGATCATGTGAAGCAAACACCTGAATCGTCATGAACCTCAGTTATCGCGTTTCTAATACCTACAGTAGACGGTATGTCTAGAATACGAGCCTCTTCTTCAGTGCGTATATTGTTGTGTCGACCAACAATGTATGACATCCAAAGGGAGGCTTATAATGCAACGTGAATGTACATCTGCGCTCCTTGACAATGACCACAATATAGACCATATTATAGTCGACTTCAATCGAGGTGTCCATGAAACTGAGCACGGCCGTCAAACCCATCAGCTACCTCAAGGCGCATGCCTCAGAGCTAATCCGGGACATTACCAACACCCGGCAGACACTCGTTGTGACCCACAATGGGCACGCGAAGGTCGTCGTCCAGGATATCCGCTCATACGAGCGGACGCAGGAAACACTCGCGCTCCTGAAGATTCTCACGCGGAGCAAGCAGAATATCCGGCGCGGGAAGTCGAAATCGATGGACGACGTTTTCGGTTCGCTTGACAAGCGCATTGCGGCGCTCAAGCATGAAAAAGTATGAGGTGATGTTCGACCACGATGCCGAGGACGATCTCTTCGACATCTACGCGTTTGTTGCGATGAACGATTCTGTGGAAAGCGCAGACCGGTTGTTCGCCGCCCTCCGACGAACATGCCTGAAGCTCCGGAAACTACCTCTGCGTGGCAAGATCCCCACGGAACTCTTCGAGATTGGTGTGACGGGGTTCCGGGAACTGCATTACAAACTCTACCGCATCATTTACTCCCTCGAATCCACGACCGTCTGCGTACATTGCGTGTTGGACGGCCGGCGCGACATCCAGACGATCCTACAAGAGCGGGTTCTGCGTTAGCCTTGCGTGGCGTTACTGGTGGCGGCTCACGACGCGGGCAACCGACTCAGGCGAGTATGCACTGGAACGAGCTTCATGAACAAAGTGCTAAAGGCAACTTACACGTAAAACGCCGATGGCACGGTGAAGAGGCAATCACGTCAGTTGAGTTCCTTTGCATTGGAACACGCACATCCGGAACTCTGCCGTCAGGCACGAAGCGCTCTTCCCTTTTTTCGGGAAAAGCGCTTTGTGCGTCGCGGCGGTCCCCCTTTAGTTCAGCGGGAGCGTCACCGTAAACGTCGAACCCTTGAGAACCTCGCTGTTCACCGTGATCGTCCCCCGGTGCAGCTCGGCGATCCACTTCGCGATCGACAGACCGAGCCCGGTTCCTCCCATCTCGCGCGAACGGGCCTTGTCCACCCTGTAGAAACGGTCGAATATCCTCGGGAGATCCGCCTCGGGTATTCCGATCCCCGTGTCGCACACGCGAAACACCGCCGATCCGTTCAGCCTCTCCAGCTCCAGCGAGACTTTTCCCCCCTCGGGCGTGTATTTTATCGCATTGTCAATCAGGTTCAGAAAGAGTTGCCGGAGTCTGAGCCTGTCCCCCACGATCATGATGGGCGTGCCCGCTGCCAGCGTGACCGTGATGTGCTTCTCGGAAGCAAGTATAGAGCTGTCCTCGAAAAGTTCTTCAAGGAGCGTCTTCATGTCCACTTCGGAAAACTCCGCCCTGTACAGTCCGCGGTCCGCCTTGGCGAGCGTCAGCAGGTTATCGATGATGGACGTGAGGCGGAGGATTTCCTCCAGCGTGCTCTCAAGGACCCGCCGGTATCCTTCCGGCGTCTTCGGGCTGCGGAGAGCGATCTCGATCTCCCCGCGGACGATTGTCAGCGGCGTGCGCAGCTCATGGGACGCGTCGGCGGAAAACTGCCTGATCCTGAGGAAGGACTCGTGGAGCCGCCGGATCATCTCGTTGATTGTGAGCGTCAGGCGGCCGATCTC
>PMJQ01000195.1 GCA_003157485.1 Ignavibacteriota bacterium | reverse complement strand
GCGGAGCTCGACGTTGTGCTCCTTGCTCCCCGTGAAGTAATTCAGCGCGAACGGAAATTCGGCATCGTTCACGATCCTGAGGTCGCAGTTGATTCCCGAGGCGAGCGTGACGCTCGATTTCGTCTCTCCCTGCGCCACGACGGCCGTGACGTCCGGGTGGGCAACGAAGGCCCGCATGAGCCGTTTCCTGTCGGCATCGCGCGCGCTCAGGACGATATCGATGTCGCCAATGACCTCCTTGCGCCTTCTGAGGCTCCCGGCGATCTCCCCCCGGATCACCCCCTTCTGCTTCATCATCAGGTCGTACACCGGCAGGGCGGATTCCTGTGCGGTGGAAAAGAGGTGCTTGTCGCTCCGGGAGCGGAGCGCCNNGGATGCCGGCGAGTATGTTCTCCTGGGATTTCTTCCCGAACCCTTCGAGGGAGGCAAGGCGGTCCGCTTGTGCGGCCTTCTCGAGCTGGTCCAGCGAGCGGATTTTCTCCTTTTCGAAGAGTATCCTCACCTTCTTCGGACCGAGTCCCTGTATCCGGAGCATTTCAAGGACGCCGTCGGGAAACCCCTTGCGCAAATCCGTGTATTCCTTCGATTTCCCTTTGACTACGAGATCCGCGATTATCGCCGCGATGCTTGTTCCGATCCCCTTGACCTCCGTCAGTTTTTCGGACGCCACGACCTCCTGGAGGTCGTCCGTAACCCCTTCCAGCGCGCGGGAGGCGTTATGAAATGCGCGGGATTTGAAGGGGTTCGCCCCCTGCAATTCGAGGAGGGTTCCCATTTCGTCGAGGATGGAGACGATCGATTTTTTGTCCATGGCGTGGAAAAAAATACCAAAATGGGGAGTGACATTCAACCTGCCGGCGCGCGCGCGCCGTCCGGTTACAGCCAGAGAAGGAGAAGCAGATCGACGGATTGGTTCCGGATCATAAGCGAGGGAGAGGAGAAGGCACGGGAGAAGCTGGGGGACCACCTTCCCTCGAACGACACGAGGGGCCTCCGGCGGGTGATGATTTCGATCCCCCCGCCTACTGTCACGCCGACCTCCGACCTTTTGAACTGGTCAAATAGGTGTGCCGGGTCCTGGGCCCGGCCGACAAGGAAGTCAAACCTCGGCCCGACGGTTGCGTACGGGACAAAACCGAATTTCCAGGCGCGCAGTTTCATGAGCATCGCCACGTGGACGTAGTCGAGCCTTGGTGTACCCCCAGGAGGCCCATAGGAAAGTCCGGGACTCAGAATCTGGGACGCCGTGACTTCCTCCGCCGTGACCGTCCTCCCCCGCTGGGCGTACGCGGTCTCGAGGACAAGGCTCAGGACGGGCATATTCAGGAACTCGACGAACGCCCCTGCGGAAAACCCCCACCTAATGACGTGCGGAATGGCAGGAACAGTTGATGCGCTGGTGATCGACAGGAGCTGGTACCCACCCGATGCTCCACCCTCGATTCCCCAGCCGCGAATCATCTGCGCGCGGCCGGGGGCGGGAAGAGCAAGGAGGAAGAGAAGAAGGACGGGATGAGGCTTCATTTTCCGGGAAGGCTGTCCGATTAATAAGCGAAGAATCGGCCAGTTTTGCAACAAGCCCGCGGGGGACCCTACCAGCGGAGGACGGCCCCTTCGATTGCAAGCCCGGGACCCATGGCGATCATTACGCCCGTGTCCCCTGTTTGCGGTCTCGACTCTCTCATGGTCTCATCCAGGACAAACAGGACGGTCGGCGACGACATATTCCCGAAGTTCCTGAGCACGCACCTGCTGTGCCTGAGCTGATCCTCCCTGACCCCAATCTCATCCCTGATGCTGTCGATCACCTTCCTCCCGCCGGAATGGATGATCCAGTGGGCCACGTCTTCACGGCGGAGGCTGTTCTGCGCAAGGAGCGAATCGAGAAGCCTGCGGACAAGCCCGCCTGCGGCGTCCCGTATGTCTTTGGAGAGGACGATCCTGAGTTTCCCCTCCCTTGTCTGAAACCCGACGGTATGGAGGAATGACGGTTCCAGGAGCGTGTCGAACCCGAGAATCCGCGGCCCCTTCCCTTCGCCGCCGGATGAGACGATAACCGCCGCGGCGCCATCGGCGCAGATGGCGTTCCCGACGACGGTCTCGACGGAATCGTCGATATAGTAGCATGCCGAACAGACCTCGACGGTCACCACAAGCGCCTTCCGTCCGGGATATGCCATCACGTAGTCGTATGCGCGCTGCAGACCCGGCATCGCTCCGGCGCATCCCATCCCCACGAGGTCGGCCCGCTGCAGGTTGGTCCGGAGGCCGAGGTCTTTGATGAGGATCGCGGAGAGTCCGGGACAGAGATATCCCGTGCACGTAACGGCGACGATGAAATCGACCTCGCCGGGGAGGATTCCAGCGTCCTCGAAGCATCGGAGGACCGCTTCCCTCCCGAGAACGACCGCGTGTTCTTCGAACCTGGCGTGGAGCACGTCCGCCGGCTCGTCGGGGACGAACGTCTCCGTGTCGAACGACAGGTGCCGGTACTCGATGTCGCTGTTCATGAATATCTGTTCGATCCGCGGGTTCCGGTACATGGGAACGAACTTGCGGGAGAGATCGTAGATCTCGCGCTGCGTGTAGCGGCGCGGAGGGTTCGCTCTTCCGATGCCTGTGATCCGTGGTTCTGCGGCCATATAACGGCGCTCCGTTAGTCGGGGGATAATGCTCCCTGGGCGACGGCACGGGGAGCACTTTCTAAACGTGCGGGGAGGCGGAATAATTCCCCCCCCAATTACGCCGGTTGAGGCCGGGGGGAGTAGAGCTCGAGGAATTTCGTGAGGTGTTCGAATATCGGGGCGGCTTCCGTGAACTGCATCAATTCCATCCGGATCCGCGAGACATGGGGGAGTCCCCGCAGAAAACCGGAATAATGTTTCCGGAGCTCAATCACGCCTGCTCGTTCCCCTTTATATTCGACGGAGAGGCGAAGGTGTTCACGGAGGAGGTCGACCCGTTCTTCGATCGACGCGTCGGGGAGAAGCTCTCCGGTGGCAAGGAAGTGTTTTGTCTGACGGAATATCCACGGATTGAGAACGGCACCGCGGCCGATCATCACGGCGTCGCACCCGGTCGAGGCGAACACTTCACGGACATTCTCCGCCGTCATAATGTCCCCGTTGACGATGACGGGCATGCTGACGGCCTGTTTGATCTTCGGGATCCACGAATAGTCGACCGCGCCTTTGTGTCCCTGGTCGCGCGTCCTGCAGTGGACNNTTCACGACCGTGGAGGCGATCTTCTCCATCTTCGGAAGGTCGCGCAGGAGTCCCGCGCCTGCACCCCGCATGGCAACGTCCCTGACCCAGCACCCGCAGTTGATGTCGATGAGGTCGGGGCGAAGGCTCTCGGCAAGCTGCGCCGCCCCTTCCATCGCCGGGATATCCCCGCCGTAGATCTGTATGCCGATCGGGCGCTCCTCCTCGCGGAAAAACATTTTTTGCTTCGTCTTGCGGGACCCGCGGACGAGTCCGTCCGAGTTGACAAATTCCGTGTAGACGATGTCCGCCCCCATCCGCTTGCAGATCGACCGGAACGGGTAATCCGTCACGTCCTCCATGGGCGCGAGGAGTATCCCCTCGTGCAATTCGATGTCGCCGATTTTCATACCTGAAAGATACCCAATACGGGGCGGAGATTCAACGCGCACCGGCGTCAGAAGATCTCACCGCTCCTCCACTTGAAGACCATCCGATTCCAGAATGATTCGTACCCGGACTCCCGGTACAGGAGATAGTCCTCGACCGTCAACGCCTTCGTCTGCCTCATGACGTGTCTGAAAACAAAGGCAATCTCCCCCTCGCTCCCCGGGAAGTCATAGTACCACGTCTGCGTGTCGAAACGATTACTGATCCCCGACGGCGGGCCGAGCACGCAGTAGATCATCCCCCGGTCCGTCCTCCATCCTTCCTTGACGATCGTGAAAAGTCTGTTGGCCTCCTCCACCCTGCTGTAGTAATTCCTGATGAGCGAAGCGGCTTTCGAAGGGTCGCCCGCGAGCGAGAGCCAGAACCATTCGAATCTCTTCCGCTGCTCTTCCGTGCCCTGTGCGCTCCTGAGCGCGGCCATCTCCTTGTTCGTGGCGATGTACGCGGCGGCGGCGATCAGCTCGGCGTATGTGACCGGGCGCGGAAAACCGGGGCCCTTGATCGAATAATACCGGGAAGCGGAAAGGAGCGTGTCCGCTCCTGAGGACGTTTGTGTCAGGGCCAGGCAATCAAACCTGTAGAGTCCGTCCGGAAGAGGCGGTATGCGGAATTCCGCCGCTGCGATTCTGCCGGGCGGGCGCATGCTCAACACCTCCTGAAAGGCGGTGTCGGGACTGCCGAAGTCGACGAGCGAATGCCCCGAGGGGAGCGTGAATGTCGGGTAATAGAACGGCACTACTGCAATGCTGGTGTCGGCGGGGTACCGGAGGAGGCACATCCCGACGCGCGAATCGGACGTTGTGGAAAAGTCGTAGGTTCTGACCGTGCAGGGGGTCGAATCCGAGCGCATCGGGACGAAAAACGAGATCTGCGGAATCGCCGTCCCGTCGCGCCTGACGTTGATGAGGGAAATCCGTCCGAGTGCCGGACCCGGTAGTGCGGGGTCCCAGATCGTCACGCTCTGCGCTCTGGAAGCCTTCCGGCCGTCGACAATGTCCTCGAGCGTGACGTCGATCCGGTACGAACCCGGAGGCGCCGCGATCCGCTTCATACGTACGATCGGTTCGAACGATTGTGTCGCTTCATAGCGCTGGACAAGCGTCGTTTCCGCCCAGGAGACTTCACCGGAGAGCTGGCCTGANNAAGGGATGCTCAGGTAAAGATCGATAGCAGCAAGGGAATCACCCTCCGAGGGAACGGCTTCGATGTCGAATCCCCGGGAACCGGACTGGTAGGTTGTTGTCTTCCCCGCGTCGGATTGATCAATCGCAGGGGTTCCGGCGCATCCCGCGCAAAGGACGATCAGGGATGCAGCACAGAGCCATGGGGATAAATGGCCTTGCACCATATACACTCCGTCGCTGTTCCATCTCCTACGAACGGCCAAGGTGCTTCAGTATCCGCGCAAAGCCGGCAAAATTGTACTTCAACAGCAGGTACAGCCTGTAGGGGATGAGCGGCCCGAGCGCGGGGAGCGAATCTTTCCCGGATTCCCTCTGGGGAATCTCGACAAAGTCCCCTTTGCGGGCAATGATGACGCTCTGGGTTGTTATGCCGAGCCGGGGGATTTCGGTCATGGCATGTGCAACGGCAAATCCGGTCCCGCGGAGGAGCGTCAGCAGATCCCTCCCGTACGTCCTGTACGTGAGCGTATGGCCGCCTCCGCCATGATACTCCGGCTCCATAAGGAAGACGTCTTCGCTCCCGGAAGTGTCGACCCGGCGAAGCGTGGCAGCCTCCTCGTGCCTGTACGGAACGGTAAGGACGAGCGTCCCGCCTGTCTTCAGCGTTCTGTAAATCTCCCTGTATCCGGCGGCATCGTCCCGGACATGCTCGAAGACGTCCGAGGCAATCACGACCTCGAATGTGGAATCCGTGAAATGGAGTTTCTGAAAATCAGCGAACGTCCGGGGCTGGTCCCCCGCGGCGATCCTCTCCGGATCGTACTCCGTTGCGTAGTAGTCGAATTTGTCGTTGAGCATCACGGGATAAGCCCCCCGCGCGCTCGATTCAAGGATCGCAACGGACCGATTGCCGGGCCAGCCATGGAGCGGCAGGCCGTCGTTCCCCGTGACCTTTCCGAGCCAGTACGTGACCGCCCGGAGTCGCGAGGAGGATGCGCAGTTGCCGCAGAGGTTCCCCTCCCGTCCGCCTTCGGGACGCAGGAATTCTCCTCTCCATCCGCATATGTTGCACTGACCGGCCGGCATGTCACCAAACTAATGAACGCCGCCCATATTTTCAATCATTGGTGGCCCCGGATTTGGCGCCGTTTTCAGGCGCCACTGCAATGCCCTGTGCTGGCTTTTCGGGGCCGAATTCAGGATATTGGCCGGACACGAACACGCCAGACCTGCGAACGAACAAGTGATGCACGACCGGGGACATCTGCAATTCGAACAGTATACGCTCGCCAGCGGGCTGACCGTCATACTCCACCGCGACGGCTTCTCCCCCGCCGCCGCAGTCATGGTGATGTACCATGCCGGATCGAAGAATGAATCGCCCGGCCGGACCGGACTCGCGCATCTCTTCGAGCACCTGATGTTCAAAGGATCCGAGCACGTCGCAGACGGAGAGCATTTCAGGCTTCTTCAGGAAGCCGGCGCCACCGTCAACGGGTCGACGTCGGAAGACAGGACGAATTACTATGAAGTCGTCCCGTCGAATTATCTGGAGCTGGCGCTGTTCCTCGAATCGGACCGGATGGGATACCTCCCCGGCGCCGTGGACCAGGCGAAACTCGACAACCAGCGGGAAGTCGTAAAGAACGAACGGCGCCAGAACTACGACAATGTCCCCTACGGAACCGCGTACGAGACACTCGCCCGCGAGGTGTATGGTCCCGGCCACCCGTACAGCTGGCCGGTGATCGGATCCATGGAGGACCTCTCGGCCGCGTCGCTCGAGGATGTGAAGGCGTTCTTCCGCACCCACTATGCGCCTGCCAACGCATGTCTCGTCGTGTCAGGCGACTTTGTCCGCGATCAGGCCGTGAAGTGGATCGGGAAGTACTTCGATTCCCTCCCTCGGGGCGCTCCCCCCGCAGCGGTCCCCCCCGCCCCTGCGCGCCTGGCGGAGGACAGGCACATCGTCTCCGGGGAGAACGTGCATCTTCCCCGACTGTACCTCTCATGGCCCGGCCCCCCCCGGGGGACGCGCGAAGACGCGCTCCTTGACGTACTCACGACAATTCTGAGCTCGGGAAAAAACTCCCGGCTTTACCGGCCTCTCGTGTTCGACAGGCAGATCGCACAGAGCGTGTCGGCGTTTACGGACGGAAAGGAGATTGCGGGAATGGTGACAATCGACGCGACCGCACGCCCCGGGGAGAGCCTGACGGAAATCAGCCGGTGCATATTCGGTCAGATTGAACAGCTCCTTGCGCAGGGGGTGACGGAACGCGAAATCGAAGCGGCGTACAACGGAAAAGAGGCGCAGATCGCCTCGCGCCGGACGACGTCACTCGGGATTGCGAACGGACTCGCGACCGCCTGGACGCTGTCGGGCGATGCGGAGAATTTTAACAGGGATCTCGTGCGGTTTCAGGGGATTACTCCGGAGGAAATTCTCCGGGCAGCCCGGACGGTCTTCTCGGGCCACCACGTCTCGCTCAGCATCGTCCCGCGCGGGGAGATGTCCCCCACGTCCCCTGACGGAGCGGGCGCGACGGGCGCTGACAGCCCGGCGGGGCCTCCACAGGCACCGGGACATCATGAGCGCACCTCGCGTACATTCACACGCTGACCGAATGAACATTCCGGCACCGCAACCTGTCCCGCATCTTGTCCTCCCTCCCGTGCAGAAGGGCACGCTCCCGAACGGACTTCCTCTCTGGCTTGTGGAGCAACACCGGAATCCCCAGGTCGTCCTGAGCATCGTGCTCCAGAGTGGGTCGTTTTTTGATCCTCCGGGAAAATCGGGGACCGCATCCCTCACCGCGGAACTCCTCGAGTCAGGAACCGTCTCGCGTGATGCTCTTGCGATCTCCGAATCGGTGGAATTCATCGGCGCGACACTCGGTTTCCGGTCCGGCGCCGACGGCACGTTCGGGACGCTCTTGACGCTCAGCCGGCACCTGGATGTCGGAATCGGACTCTTTGCGGATCTCCTGGTTCATCCCGTCTTTCCGCAGAGGGAGTTCGACCGGCTCCGGACGCAGAGACTGACCTCTCTTGTTCAGATGAAAGACAGGGCGGCATCAGTTGCAACTAACGCCTTCATGCGCGTCATCTACGGAGATGAGCATCCCTATGGAGTGGACCCCTCGGGGACGGAAGAATCGGTAGGCGGACTGACGCGGGAGGACATACTCAGGTTCTACGGCGATCACTACGCCCCTTCAGATGCCACGCTCATCGTCGTGGGTGATACGACGATGGAAGAGGTCGTCCCGCTTCTCGAGAAGGAGATCGGCGCGTGGAAAGGCGGAGAGTCCCGCGCTGCTCCCGTTCCGCTTCCCGAACCGGCCTCCCCCGGAGGGGTGTATCTGATCGACAAACCGGGGGCTCCCCAGTCGGAAATCAGGATCGGCCGCCCCGCACTTTCCAGGAACACACCGGACTACTTCCCCGTCGCGTTGATGAACCGGGTGCTGGGGGGACAGTTTTCAAGCCGGATCAACATGAACCTGCGCGAGAAAAGGGGATACACATACGGCGCCCGCTCATCGTTCATGCTCCTGAAACATCCGGGCCCGTTCATGGTGAGCGGCGCATTCACCGGAGCGAAGACCGGAGACGCCGCGGAACAGTTATTCCTGGAGATCGATGCGATGCACAGGGAAGGGGTGACGGAGGGAGAGCTGGAATTTTCCCGGAAGGGACTCACCGGCGCATTCGCCCTCAGTTTTGAAACGCCGTACCAGGTTGCCGCTGCGATTCAGAACATCATCCTGTACGGGCTGCCGGAAGACTACTATGAACGCTACATCGGGGACCTTGCGGCGGTGACCCCCGCGGACGTCAGCCGGGTGGCCCGCACAACTCTCGATACGTCGGCCATGGCGCTTCTCGTCGTCGCAGACGCGGGTGAAAACCGGGGCGTTCTCGGGTCTCTTGGCAGAGGGCCGGTTGTGGAGCTTGACAGCGGGGGGAAGAGGCTCAGGTGAGGTTCCGGATGATCTCCCCACCCATCTCCGCCGTGCCGACGGGGGCGCCGGGGTTGAGGTCGCGTGTGACGTACCTCCCCTCGGACAGGACCCGGGCCACCGCTTTCTCTATCCGGTCTGCGGCGGCGGTCTCATTCAGGTGGCGGAGCATCAGGACCCCGGCAAGGATCAGAGCGGCGGGATTTGCCAGGTTCTTCCCCGCGATGTCCGGCGCGCTTCCGTGCACCGCTTCGAATATCGCCGCATTGTAGCCGATGTTGGCGCCCGGGGCAAGCCCCAGGCCGCCGACCAGACCGGAGGCGAGGTCGGACAGGATGTCCCCGAAGAGGTTCGTCGTAACGATGACGTCGAACTGATGGGGATTGATCACCATCTGCATCGCCATGTTGTCGATGATCTTGTCCTCGGTCTTGATGTCCTGATATTCCGCCGCGACCGAACGCGAAACGTCAAGAAACAATCCCCCCGTGTACTTCAGTATATTCGCCTTGTGGACTGTCGTCACCTTTTTTCGCCCGTGCCTGCGCGCGTAGTCGTAGGCATAGCGGACGATCCGCTCTGATCCGGTGCGCGTGACAACGCCGATGGTCTCCGCGGCGCTCCTGGAAGGGTCGATGTAATGTTCTATTCCCGCGTAGAATTCTTCGGTGTTTTCCCGGACGATGATAAGGTCGACGTCCCTGTACCGCGAGGGAACCCCTTCGAATGAGTGCGCCGGGCGCACGTTGCTGTACAGATCGAATTCTTTCCGGAGCGCAACGTTGACGCTGCGGAACCCCGACCCGACAGGGGTCGTCAGGGGTCCTTTGAGCGCGACGCGCGTCCGACGGATGGACTCCAGGACGTGTTCCGGCAGAGGGTCCTTGAACTTGTCGATCGCCGTCATGCCGGCTTCGACCCTCTCCCACTGGATGTCGACACCCGCGGCCTCGATTACACGGACGGCGACGTCCGCGATGCTCGGCCCTATCCCGTCGCCGGGTATCAGAGTTACGGTGTGCATGCTCCCCTTTCCTCCAAAAGTCGAATAAAGTAGTCAAAAGGGGCTGGAGATTCAATCATCGGACGCCGGAGGCAACGGTTTTGGCGCATAGAGGACAGCCGCCTTCTCCGCGGACGTCACAATCCCCCTGATGAGCGCCGAGCTGAACCCGTGATGCTCCATCTGATTCAATCCCGTGATCGTGCACCCCTGGGGCGTTGTAACCCGGTCCACCTCCCCTTCCGGGTGATTCCCCCCCTCGACAAGGAGAGAAGCCGCACCGAGCGCCGTCTGTGCCGCCATGAGGAGTGCGTCCCCGGCATGGAATCCGATCTCGATCCCCCCCTGTGACGCGGCGCGTATCGCGCGAAGGAAGAACGCAATGCCGCACGCGCAGAGGGCGGTTGCCGGGATCATGAGCGCCTCATCGACGATGAGCGTCCTCCCCAGCGCGTCAAACATGGTCTTCACAAGCGAGAGCGTTTCCCCCGCGTCCCGGTCGGTGGAAAGGCACGTCATCGACTGACGGATGGCGATGGCGGTGTTCGGCATGGCCCTGATGACAAGGACACCAATTCCCAGGTGCCTCCGTATTTCCGCGATCGTCGCCCCGGAGACAACGGACACGATCGTGTGCCGCCCGCTCTTGAGGGATCCTTTGATCTCCGCGAGAAGGGAGTTGAGCTGCTGGGGAGTCACGGCGAGGAAGACAAGCCCGGCGCCGCGGACGGCGCGGACATTGTCCGTCGTGACGTCGAATCCCTCCGAGCGGAGCGCCGCCAGGCTCTCTTCATTTCTCCTCGTCAGCGTGATCCCCGACGCAGGGGCGATCCCTCCGGCGACGAGTCCCCGTGCGATCGCCGCGCCGATGTTTCCTCCGCCCAGAACCGCAATGTGCGTGCCGCGCGATACTGCCATCATGTCCTCCCTGGAATAGTCATTGGTTACGACTCCATGAGAAACGCTTTCAGCTCTCTGAACCCGGCGGGGAGTTGTACGGAATTCTTTTTCCCCCCCAGGAGAACCTGCAGCCGTTCGGGGACCGTTATCGATTCCCGCACCGGCGTATCGTACACATCGATGAATTTCGCAGGGTGCGCCGTCTCGAGAACGATCCCCGCGAACGAGCCCCCTGCGAGCGCGCGGTAGCGGGCGAGCGCACGGTAGCCGACCGCGCCGTGCGGATCGAGGACGTACCCGTATTTCCGGAATACTTCGGCAATCGCCCCGCGCGTCTCATCATCCGACACCGACGCGGTGAACACCGCCCTGCGCATCGCTTCGATGTCGTCGTCAAAGAGCGCCCGTATCCTCGGGAGGTTCCCGGGATCCCCAACATCCATCGCATTGGAGAGCGTCGTGACGGCGCTCCCGGGCGTATACACGCCCGAGGAGAAGTACCGGCCGACGACGTCATTGGCGTTCAACGCAGCGACGAACCGCACGACCGGGAGCCCCATTTTCCATGCGATGAGTCCGGCAGTCAGGTTTCCCAGGTTGCCGCTCGGGACGGAAAACACGACCCCGCGGTCCCTTTCCCCCAGCCTTGCAAACGCGTTGAAATAATAAAATGTCTGCGGGAGAAGACGGGCGATATTGATCGAGTTTGCGGACGTGAGCCTCCGCCGGGCATCGAGTTCGCGGTCCGCGAATGCACTCTTCACAAGCCTCTGGCAGTCGTCAAACGTCCCGGCGATCTCCAGGGCGGTGACGTTCCCCGTGAATGTCGTGAGCTGGCTTTCCTGTATCTGGCTCACCCTCCCGGAGGGATAGAGCAGCACGACGGACACTCCCGGGATCCCCTGAAACGCACTCGCGACCGCGCTCCCCGTGTCTCCCGATGTTGCGACGAGGACCGTGTACCCCTCATCGCCGTCACGGCGCGCGTACGACATGACGCGAGCCATGAAACGCGCACCGAAGTCCTTGAACGCGAGCGTGGGCCCGTGAAAGAGCTCGAGCACCGCCGTCGTGTCGTCGAGCCGGCGCAGGGGCGCGTCGAACGTGATTGCGCCCTCCACGACGTTCCGGAGGTCCGTCTCCGGCATTTCCCCGTCAAGCAGGATCCGGGCAACCTCGAACGCGATCTCGGGAAAGGAAAGGCCGCCGACGCCTCGGAGGAACCCCGCGGAACAGAGGGGGATCGAGGCGGGGATGAACAGCCCGCCGTCCCCGGGAATCCCGCGGCGGACCGCCTCGGCGAATGACACCGAGAGCCCGCGGTTCAGTGTGCTGCAGAGCCTCATGAGATGATCCTTGCCCCGTTCCCGCCGACACGGGAGACGAGCGTGGTGCAGGGTACGCGCGTCTCCTTCAGGGCGCTCTCCATCGCCGCGGCGATCTCCACGGCGGCGGGACGGGAAGAGGCGATTGCGAAAAGGGACGGACCCGAACCTGATATGCCGCAGCCCAGCGCGCCGTGCGCGAGCGCGGCTTCTTTCATGGCCCCGAACCCGGGGATCAGGTGCCGGCGGGCCGGTTCAGCGATGACGTCCTCGAGCGAACGGCTGATCAGCGGGATGTCCCCGGTGAACATCCCCGCGATGAGTCCTGCCGCGTTCCCTGTCTGCGTTATGACGTCACGGAGGGGGATCTCTTTCGGGAGAATCCGTCTCGCATGATCGGTCCGCACTTCGATCTGCGGCGAAATCACCGAACACCAGAGGAGATCAGGCACGTGTATCCGGACAATGTCGATGGGGTGATATCCCCGCACGAGAACGAACCCTCCCCAGAGACAGGGGGAGAGATTGTCTACGTGGACGGCTCCGCTGGCGATCTTCTCCCCCTCGATCGCAAATTCCAGGAGCCTGTCGCGGGTGAGCCCGGTCCCGAGCAGCGCATCGGCTGCGACAACCGCTGCGACGGCGCTCGCGGCGCTCGATCCGATTCCCCCCCCCACGGGGATCCCCTTGCATATGTCGATCTCCACGCCGGCCCCCGGCGCGCACTCCCTGATGAGCGCCAGCACAGGGGGGCCGGCGGTGTTCGCGGCGGCCTCCGCGGGGAGGGGAGACCTGCAGCCCGTAATCTTCCCGATACGCACGCCGGGGAAATCGCTGAGCCTCGCGGTGACGGTGTCGCCCGCACCCTCGAGAGCGAACCCCATGATGTCAAACCCGCACGAGACGTTTGACACAGACGCCGGCGCGAACGCCGAGACTTCGTTGCCCATGTCAGACCTCGTGAAATGATATTCGTATGATGTCCGCGAGCACACCGGTGGCGGTGACATCGGCCCCAGCGCCCGGCCCTTTGATAACGATCGGCTGGTCTCTGCAGTTTGCCGTCGTGAGCGCGATGATGATATCGCTCCCGGAAAGCGCGTAACACGGATTATCGGCGCCCACACGTTTGAGCGAGACTTCCGCCTTTCCGCGGGAAAACGACGCGATGTAACGGAGGACTTTCCCCTCCCGGAGTGCGGCGTCCCGTTCGCGGGCGTACTCGGCGTCGAGAGACGGGAGCTCCTTCATGAACCGCTCAACGCTGCCGGTCTTCCGGAGCCTCCCCGGGATCAGCGGCCTGACGCGTATGTCTTTCAGCTCGAGCGGGTGCCCGGACTCCCGGGCAAGGATGAGGAGCTTCCTCCCGACATCAAGCCCGTTCAGATCGTCCCTGGGATCCGGCTCAGTGTATCCCCTGGCGCGCGCCTCGCCGACGACCCCGGCGAACGAGCGTCCCGCGGTAAACGAGTTGAAGAGATAGCTGAGCGTTCCCGAAAGAACGCCGTCGATGCGGAGTATTCTGTCCCCGCCGGCGATCAGATCGTTGATCGTGTTGATGATCGGGAGCCCCGCCCCGACGTTCGTCTCGTACAGGAACCTGACGTTATGCCTGAGCGCGGTCCTGTGCAGCCGTTCGTACAGCTCATAGCGCCCTGCATTCGCCTTCTTGTTCGGCGTGACGACGGAAATGCTCGACTCGAGTATCGTGTTGTACTGCCCGACGAGCGCGTCGCTCGCCGTGCAGTCGACAAAGACGCTGTTGGGAAGATTCATCTCCCTCATCCGGCGGACGTACGACTCCAGATGCATCGCCGATCCGGCTGAGGCGAGCTTCTTCTTCCATTCCCGCCCGAGCGATCCCCCGCCGTCAAACATCATCTTCCTGCTGTTGGCAACCGCCTCGACGCGCACGTCGAGTGACTGGGCGCGGAGAAGGAACTCCCGCTGGGCGGCGATCTGCCTGAGGAGGGCTCCTCCGATCAGGCCCGTCCCCACGATGAACAGGTGGAGTGATTTTGTCCCCGAAAGGAAGAATGCATCGTGGAGCGCGTTCAGGGCCTTGGCCTCGTCCGCCTTCGAGACGATCGTGGAGATGTTCAGCTCGGAAGAGCCCTGTGCGATGGCGACGACGTTTATGCCGTTCCGCCCGAGCGCCTGGAACAGCTTTCCCGATATGCCCGTCTTCTTTCTCATGTTCGCACCGACGACCGCCACCGCCGACAGGTCCCCCTCGATCACGACGCTTTCGATCTGGTGCTCCCGTATCTCGAACCTGAGCTCGTGTTCGATGAGCCGCTTCGCCGCCGCGGCGGACCCGGGATGGACCGCCAGGCAGAGCGAATACTCCGAAGAGGCCTGCGTGACCATGAGGACGTTGATTTCTTCCTCCGCCAGCGCACTAAACACGCGCCTCCCGATACCGGCGATCCCCGTCATCCCGCTCCCCTGTATCCTCAGGAGGGCGATTTCGTCGATCGAGGATATCCCTTTGATGAGGAACCCGGCCGAGGTGTCCCGTTTGCCGATGAGCGTCCCTTTGAATTCCGGATTGAACGTGTTCCTGATCCGTATCGGAATATTCCTGTCGAGCGCCGGCTGCATCGTGGGGGGGTGAATGACCTTGGCGCCGAAATGCGACATCTCCATCGCCTCTTCGTATGTCATCCGGGGGATGGAGAAGGCTTTTTCGACTTTTCGCGGATCAGCAGTCATCACGCCGTCCACATCGGTCCAGATCTCGATTTCCCTGGCACTGAGCGCCGCACCGAATATCGACGCCGTGAGGTCCGACCCGCCACGCCCTATCGTCACTGTGTCATTGTCGGTTGTCGACGCGACAAACCCGCAGGCACACTGCAGGCCCGTGTGTTTTTGAAAATACTGCCGGATGAGGTGTGACGTCAGGTCATACCGTACTCTCCCCGCACCGAACGTGTCGTCGGTCTTGATGAGTGTCCTCGAGTCGATGTACCCGCAGGGAATCCCGGAGGCGTTCAGGGCTTCCGCAATAATGAACGTCGAGAGGATCTCGCCGAAGCTCATTGTATAGTCGAGCGTCCGGTCGGTCAGTTCCTCCGTGAACAGCACGCCGTGGAGCACGTTCGAAAGATCGGCGAGCTGCTCGCGCACGAACTTCTCACCGCTCCTGCGTCTTCGGGCAGGAACGAGCTCCACGAGCGCACCCAGGTGCCGGTCCCTGATCTTCTTCAGCCCCGCGAGGTACTTTCTGTCTCCGCGGGAGGCAAGCCGGCTCGTGGCGATGATCTGGTCGGTGATCCCTTCGAACGCGGAGAACACAACGACGAGGTTTTTCTGCCGTGCCCGCTCCCGGGCGATGATCTCAATAACGTTCCGGATCCTGTCCGGCGTGCCGACGGAGGAGCCGCCGAATTTCATAACATGCATGGGTATCCCCTGAAATGAGAAAGACCGGCTTCAGGTCGCTGAAGTCGGTCTTCCGGAGTGAAAACGGGATGAGCCAACCTCAACCGTCCCCCGTGAGGAACGCGGGCGTTGTCGTCGTATGCGTCAGAGGGAGGCTGTATGGAGACACGGGAATCATGGAATAAACGTAGCACTTTGATCGGTCATTGTCAAATCCGGCAGAAATCTCGACATCCCGGCGGGTTCTTTGCAGGGTAGTACCGCCGCAGTTTTCAGGCGCGGTGAGAAGAGCGATTCAAATCCGGATGTCGTCGAACATGTTCCGGTCCAGGCTTCTGTACTGAATCGCCTCCCCGATGTGCTCCGGGCGGATCTCGTCTGATGAGGCGAGGTCCGCGATCGTCCGCCCCACCTTGAGTATTCTGTCGTACGCGCGCGCCGAGAGCCCGATCTTCGTTATCGCCGTCTTCAGGAGTTCCTCCCCCGCTCCGTCCAGCCTGCAGAACCGCCGTATGTCCCCCACCTGCATCCCTGCATTCGCATAGAGCCCCTTTTTTCCCCTGAAGCGGGCGCCCTGTCTTTCTCTTGCCTGTGCCACCCGGAACCGGATATCCGCGGAAGTCTCTGCCCGCTCCCTGCTTGCGAGGTCACGGTATTTGACCGCGGGGACCTCGATGTGGAGATCGATCCGGTCGAGGAGCGGGCCTGAGATCCTCGCGAGGTACTTCTGGATTTCCCAGGGCTGGCACGTGCACTGCTTTGCCGGGTCCGTAAAATACCCGCACGGACAGGGGTTCATGGCGCAAACGAGAATGAAATTCGCGGGGAAGTCCATTGAGCCCTTCAATCTGTTTATTGTCACGTGCCCTTCTTCCAGAGGCTGTCTCAGCACTTCGAGCACGTTCCGCGCGAACTCAGGGAGCTCGTCCAGGAAAAGGACGCCGTTGTGGGAGAGTGAGATCTCCCCTGCCCGGGGTGTGGCGCCTCCCCCGACAAGTGCGGCGTCGGAGATCGTGTGATGGGGGGACCGGAAGGGGCGTCTTGCGACGAGCGCGTCTCCGCGGGGGAGCACTCCCGCCACGGAATGAATCTTGGTCGTCTCCAGGGCCTCATCGAATGTCATGGGAGGGAGTATCGTCGGGATCCTCTTTGCGAGCATTGTTTTCCCTGATCCCGGGGGACCTATCATGATGATATTGTGCCCCCCCGCCGCGGCCACTTCAAGCGCCCTTTTGACGCTCTCCTGCCCCTTCACGTCTGCAAAATCCGACGGATACTCCTGCCCGCCGGTGAAGAGAGCCGCGACATCGACGCTAAGCGGGGAGCGTCCCTTCCCGCCGCCGTTGAGAAACGAGACCACCTCCCGGAGCGTTGTCATCGGGTAGACGCCGACTTCCCGCACCATCGAGGCCTCCCTTCCGTTTTCCGACGGGACGAGGAGCCCGGTGATCTCCCTTCGCCGGACTTCGAGGGCGATCGGCAGTATGCCGTGCACGGGCCTGAGCGAGCCGTCGAGGGCAAGCTCCCCGATCATGACGACATCCCTGAGCGCAGGCATGCTCACCTGAGCGCTGGCGGCAAGTATGCCGACAGCCATCGGGAGATCGAACGACGAACCTTCCTTTCTGATATCCGCAGGGGCGAGGTTGACGGTCAGCTTCCGCGGCGGGAACTCGAATCCCGAGTTCCGAACCGCCGCTGCAATCCGCCCCCTGCTTTCACGGACGGCGTTATCGGGGAGGCCGACGATGGAAAAGGCCGGAAGGGCCCGCTCGAGGTGCGTTTCGACCTCAACAACGTAGGCGCTCACCCCGTATGTCGCCCCGCTCAGGACTTTGGATAGCATCAGGGGCCCTCACCTGTACGACGATGCCGGAGGACAGAGGGACCGGCCTCCGTCCCGCCTGTGGTGCGGAGTTCAATCCCGTCTGTTCCCGGCATCACGTTCCTCGATTGAACGGGGTCCCTCTCGGTTCATACGCGGGAGGATCCGGATTTACGACGGCGGGACGAAAAATGTCATACATCGGGAAGCGTTGACCGGGCCGGACTACTGATGGGGATGGCGGTGCTGGAGGCTGTGGGGTTTCTCAAGGCCGTGGGCGAGCATGAGAGGTTCGTTGGAGAGTATCTCCAGAGCGGGTCCCGATGCGACGACCTCCCCCCCGTCCATGAGATAGACGCGGCTGCAGAGATCGACGACGAGCTCCAGATCATGAGACGCGATCACACGCGTGGCGGGGAGACGGCCGATGAGTCGGGAGAGATCCCGCCGGCCCCGCGGGTCGAGATCGCTCGTCGGCTCGTCAAGGACAAGTATGCCGGGGTTGCATGCGAGGATCCCCGCCAGGCAGACGCGCTGCTTTTCACCTCCGCTCAGGTGGTGAGGCGATCGCCCTTCGAACCCGTCGAGCCCGACCTCATGAAGCGCATCCCTGACGATCCGGTCGATCTCCGCGGGAGGGAATCCGAATTGCTCCGGACCGAACGCCACGTCTTCGCGGACCGTGGGACAGAAGAGCTGGTCGTCGGGATCCTGGAAGAGGAGCCCCACCGTTCTGTGCACCTCGTGGAGGTTGGCGTTCGCGAGGAGATTGCCGCAGACGACGACCTCGCCGCACCGGCGGTCGTCGGCGGGGAGTATGCCGTTCAGATGGAGAAGGAGCGTCGATTTTCCCGCCCCGTTCGGCCCGACAATGCCGACGCATTCCCCATCCCCGGCGTACATCGAAACGCCCTTCAGGGCGGGCTTCCCGTCCGGGTACGCGTACGAGAGTCCCTTCACCTCGAGCGTGTTCATCAGCGCCAGCCCCTGGCCGTCATGGCGGAATAGATCCGCTCGGCGCGCTCAGTCGATCGTATGAAGAGATGACCGACGATGCCCGCAGCCGTCTTCCAGCGTCTTGCCCGCCGTCCGGAGAACGTCCTGCTCCTCCTCGCGCGCGCCATCCGTTCCGACTGGTCGATGAGAAGGAAGACATACCTGTACATGAGCGCAAGGACGGTGATAAGCAGCGGAGGAAAGCGAAGCGTCCGCAGGACGGCAAGTACGTCCGCGAAAGGCGTGGTGTTGGAAAGGAGGACCATCGCCAGGAGGCAGATGTTGCTTTTGACGAGAATCCGGACGAGGACAAACAGACCGTCATGCTGCATGAGGGAGAGGAGCGCAACGCCGGCCGCGACGGGTTCGAGCGTCAGGAGCCTTACGCCGACGAATGCGGCGGGGAGCCGCCCCGCAATCATCACAAAGAGGAGGAAGAGCACGCACGAAACAAAATAGGGGACAGCCGAAATGGGAACGGCGGCGGTCGATACGACAAGGGCGAAGGCGACGCCGAGCTTCAGCGCCGCGGGGAGGCGGTGGACTGGTGAATCGATCCGCGCATAACGGTCGATATAATCATGCCTCACCGGGGACTCCTGCGCGTGAGGATGCGCGCCAGTACGAGGCCGCCGGCGAACACGATGCACGTCCCCGCAAGCCCCGCAATCACCGTCGCGGCGACCGGTGAACCGAGGCCGGGAATCGTGTACCCCTCGAACGGAGAGGGGACTAGCGGGCGGGCGACCGCTGCACTGGCAAATCCGAGCCTTGAGGCGACCGATTCAAGCCCGTCGGGCCACCGGGAGGCGAACGGCGAAATGAAGAGAACGATGCCGATCGCGATAAGCGCGCCGTACAGAAACAGGTCCCGGCCTTCGTGCACCGGGGCGGAGGCGGGATCCTCCGCAACGATATCGGGGCGTGCCGCGGCGATCGCCGCGAACACGAGCGCAGAGATGACCGCCTCGCCGACCGCGATGAGCATGTGGAGGTCCGTCATCGCGGGGAACCCCAGCGTCCATGGGACGGTGCCCGACCAGGCGAGCTCGCCGGCGCAGCATGCCGCCGCAATCACCGTCGACCCCCAGGCCGCAACCATCAGCGCAAGGAGGCGCCCGCTCTCGTTTCTAAATATCAGCCTCACTCCCCTGTATATCGCATATCCGCCCGCCGATCCTATCACACCCATATTGAACACGTTTGCGCCAAGCGCCACGATCCCGCCGTCGGTGAACAGAAGGGACTGGATGATGAGAACGGCGGTGATAACGACAACACCCGCCGCCGGCCCGAGGAGGGCGGCCACGAGAACACCTCCGATGAGGTGGCCCGACGTCCCCCCGGCGACGGGAAAGTTCACCATCTGCGCCGCAAAAACGAACGCTCCCGCAAGGCCCATAAGAGGGACTTTCCGCCTCGGGAGGCTCCCGTTCAGCCGGCGGAGGGAAACGCCGAGCGCCGCGGCGGAAAGGGCGCCCGTTGCTGCCGCCGTCTTCAGATCAAGGAAACCGTCGGGGATGTGCATCGTCGGAGGGGATCAGTGCCTCTGGAGATCGGCAAGGCGCTTCTTTGCGAACGGCACGTGAGCCTGGTACTGGACGGGGTTGAGCTCGATAAACGCCCGGTAGGAGACCACCGCATCGCCAGGACGGCCAAGGCGTTCCTCCACAAGACCTTTGTTGAGAAGCGCCGATTCGTTCTTCGGATCGATGTCCACCGCCTTCACGAGGTCCGCAAGCGCCTCGGCGTACCTGCCGAGCGTGTACAGGCAGTTTCCCCTGTTGCTCCATGCGGAAGCATTCCGCCGGTCAAATTCCGTCGCCCTGTCGTAGCACGCGAGCGCCTCTTTGAGTTTCCCGAGCTTCCTGAGGCAGACCCCCTTGTTGTTCCAGGCATCCGTATTCCCCGGCTCGAGGGCGAGGACCTTGTCGTAGTACGCGACCGCTTCGTCCAGGTGTCCGAGTGACGAGAGGCTGTATGCCTTGTTGTACAGCTCCCACGCTTCCAGGTTATCCCGCCCGCGCGATTCCACTATCTCCCCCCCCTGTTTTTTCAGCAGGGGCTCCAGGTCGAGCCGGAGCTCATGAAACGTTTCGTACCGGCTGCTCGGATCCTTCTGCAGGCAGCGCTGAATTACGGGAAACAGAGGGGATGCAAGATGCACGACGTACGCTTCCGTATGGAGGCGGTGCATCTCGCGCCAGGCCGTCGCGGCGCTCTTGTGCATTTCGTGCGCCCGGAGCTTCGTCTCGAACGGGAATCTCCCACGGGACGCCATCTGGTAGAGGACGACGCCGAAGCTGTAGATATCGCTCCGCTGGTCACACCGCGCGGCGTTCTGGAATTGCTCGGGGGGCATGTACATCGGCGTGCCGAATCCCGAGAATTCCGGGGGCGCGCGTTTCCTTCTCATCAGAGGATCAGTGGCGTGCCGCGCGCGCGTGTGATCGATGACCTCGGCGAAGCCGAAATCGGTGATCTTCACGACCCCCTCGCGCGTGATCATGATGTTTGCCGGCTTCACATCCCTGTGGCAGCGTATCCCGCAATCCTGCGCGTGCTCCATCCCGAGGCAGAACTGGATGGACCAGCGGAGCGACTGCACGAGCTCCGGCGGGCGGCGTCCCAGGTACCCCTCCAGGGAGTTCAGCCCCTCCTCGTCCGGTTCGATGTATTCCATCCCGATGTAGATGCGCCCCGCAAGCTCCTCGATGAAATATGCGCGGACGACGTAGGGGTGGCGCTCGAGATCGACCCAGACCTTCGCTTCCTTGCTGAACTGGTCGCGTGATTCCCCGTCTTCAAGGAACTCATCGCGCAGCGTCTTGAGGGCGTAGACGCTCTTGGTGTCCCTCGAGTAGACGAGGTAGACAACGCTGAAGCCCCCGAGACCCAGGACGCCGAGGACCGTGTATGACGCACCGAGGAGGTCCCCCTTCTTGTACGCCGCCCCGGGGTGGTCGGCCTTGACGCGGATGATCGCGCCCCCGGGGAGGCGGGTCGTCGACATCCCGAAATGCGATTCATCCGGAGGAGTCTCCCTCAACAGATCGCCGAAGAGTTTCGTCAGTCTTCCCATACACGTCTAGTAGGTGACCTCCTCGAGGAAGAGTCCCTGGGGCGGCGCGGCCATTCCCGCCTTCCTCCTGTCTTTCGCAGTCATGATGTCGCGGAACGCTGACACAGGGATGAATCCCCTCCCGACGTCGATCATGGTGCCGACGAGCGCGCGCACCATCCCGTGGAGGAACCTGTTGGCGCGGACCTCGTACACATACATCCCCGGCACCTCCTTCCATACCGAGCGGCTGACGATGCAGCGGTAATGGCGGACCTCCGCCTCATACTTGCAGAACGACTCGAAGTCGTGCTCGCCGACGATCTGTGAAGCCACGGCGTTCATGGCGGCAAGGTTGAGATCGTATTTGACAAACCACTGGTAGTGCCGTCCGATGGCGGTGGGCTTCATGGAGCAGTAGTACCTGTAGAGGCGCTCCCGGGCATCGTACCGCGCGTTGAACCCTTCGGCGACCTCTTCCACCGCATGGACGTAGATGTCATCGGGGAGGATCCCGTTCAACCCGCTCAGGACGGAACCGACGCCGAGATGGGAGTTCGTCCGGAAGCTCGCGACCTGCCCCCGGGCATGGACGCCGGCGTCCGTGCGGCCGGCGCCGATCAGGTTGATGGGCTCCTGCAGGATCTGATCCAGGACCTTGGTGATCTCGTCCTGCACGCTCCTGCCGTTGATCTGGGATTGCCAGCCAACGAAGTTCGATCCGTCATACTCGATGAGAAGCTTGATGTCGCGCATGTATTCCCGTGTCAGAATCCGCGTGAGAGTGTTATCATGATACCCCGGGGCGCCGCCGGATCGCCCGCGACCGACGCACTGACGCGAAGATCGCCGAGAAGATCGCTGACGGCCGAGTTGTGCGCGATCGCCGCCCGGGCTGCGTTGATCGCGCTGGCGACGTGATTGATGAGTATCGCGGCGCCGACGAACTTCTCGTTGTTGAACATGTTCTCGCTGCGCACCCTCTGGTCCCTGAAGGTCTGGCGCTGCGCGTCAGAACCCCACTGCCACCCGTAACCGGCAGCGGGATCGTACACGAGGGAAGGGGTCCTGTCGCGGAGTTTCTTGTCGTTGTAGTCCGCCGTGTTCAGGAAGTTCCCCACGTCAACGAAGAACTGGTCGTTCTTTCCCGAGGCAATCACGCCGGCATTGGCCGCCGCATACAGGCGCGCGTCATCGCGCACCGCATTGCCGTAGATCTCGAACGCCGCGTACGTCAGCCACAGGAGCCCCTCGCTCACGAGAAAGTACTTCCCCGACGAAAAGTCGCCGGCGTACAGTTCCCCCATCCCCGGGACCACCAGGGAGTAGACCGCGGCCAGCCCGGGCGCCCTGCGGCTTTCAGCGCCCGCCGCCCTGACGGCGGCAGCGATCCCCGTATCGGCGAAAGCGGCAAACGGCGACGTGAGGATCTCACGGCGGACATCGGCGAGTGAGTGACGGACGGCGGGAGGAGAATCCGCTCTGAGAGAGGTAGCAAGGAGCAAACAGCCTGTAAAGAGCCAGCGCATTGTCGCCATTGTCAGACCTTCGTAGTGGGTATCGAGGCCGCTCGAGTCGTGGACGATGGTAACAATTGCCTGGTACGGGTTCTCCTTGTTGCGTTCTTCAGGAGCCTGAACACCGCGTCCCAGCTCCCTTCGAACATCATGACGGGGACGCGAAGCCGTTCCTCGACGTGTGCGATCGTCTCATCGTCAAGGAGGAGGCCGTCTCCGTTCAGTATGTCGGGGGGAAGAAGCAGGAGGTCGCCCATGCTCTTCCCTTCCAACGCTGAATATAGACATTTTCCCGAAAGAAGTCCAGCAACGGTGACGCTCCTTCCGTACAGGACGTTTGGAACGACCTCCAGGCGGGCGTCGAGCCCCGCGATCCGGCCCAGCCGCGGGAGTATCGACGACTCCATAAACGTCCGCGCAAGCTCGCCGGTTGCCAGCGTGAGCGTCCGGCGGGGACGGAGCCGGGCCGGAAAGTCCGCCGACTGCCTGCGAAACTCCGTGAGAAAATTCCTGACGATCCCTACGCCGTTTTCAATCTGCGGAAAACCGTCGTATGCTGTCGAGGGGGGTATACGCCTCCCCGCGACGATATAGAACTCGTCGGAAGGGTACACGAACGCCCTTCCGGTCTTCTTTCTGAACTCCTTCTGCCACCGTTCGGTCCTGTCGAGGAGCGCACCGGCGCAGGCGGCGTCCACCTTCGCCAGCGGCGCGAGCCCGAACCTGTGGTCGGTCAGTCCGACGGGGACGATGGCAAGGGAGACGACGCGCTTGCGGAAGCGAAAGAGGTCCCGGACCGTTTTCTCAAGAACGTCCCCGTCGTTGATCCCGGGGCAGAGGACGATCTGCGTGTGCATATCGATCCCGTTGTCATGCAGAAGGGCGATCTTCCCGAGTATGCCGTCGTCCTTCTTCAGGCCCATCAGGCGGGTCCGGACCGCAAGATCGGTGACGTGGACGGATATGTACTGCGGCGACAGTCGCTGGTCGATGATCCTCCGGAGGATTGCGGGACCGGCGTTCGTCATCGTCGTGTAGTTTCCGTACATGAACGAGAGCCGGTAATCGCCGTCCCGGAAATAGAGGCCTTTGCGGAGCCCCTGCGGATTCTGGTCGACAAAACAAAATATGCAGTCGTTCCCGCAGGAGAGAACCTTCATCTCCTCGAAATCGATCCCCAGCGTCTCCCCCTCGTCCTTTTCGATGTCGAAGACCGTCACCTGCCCGTCACGCGCCACCTTGATCGTCAGCCGGGGATCGCTCTCCTGGAACCGGTAGTCGATGCTGTCGAGGACGCGCCTGCCGTTGACTTCAAGGAGCTCGTCCCCTTCGCGGATGCCGAGTTCCCGCGCGATCCCGGCATGCTCCACAGCCGTTATCCTCATACCCACTCCTCCGTGCGGACCCGCCCGGTGCACCTGTCCCCCAGCAGTCCTGTGATTGACACGTCCACGAGGGAATTTCCCGGCGCTTCTTCCGCAGGGACGGTCACCCTCACGTAGTTCCCGGTGAATCCGCACCTGCCCCCGTCCTCATTATCCTCCTCGAGGAGGACAGGGACCGTCTGTCCCACCATGCGGCTGTAGAACTCCTGTTTCTTCGCAAGCCCGATTCCCCGGAGTATCCTGCTCCGTTCGGCGCGCACACCGGGATCGACCTGGGAGGCGGCACGAGCGGCGGGCGTGTCCTCGCGCTCCGAATACGTGAAGACGTGCAGGTAGGAGACCGGAAGGTCGGCGATAAAATCGCACGTGGCCCGGAAATCCGCGTCGGTTTCCCCCGGGAAGCCCACGATGACGTCAACGCCGATCCCGCAGTCGGGAATCCTCTCCCCGACGGCCCTGATCCGCGCGGCATACCGGGCGGCCGTGTAGCGCCGCTGCATGAGCCGGAGTATGCTATCGGAGCCGCTCTGGAGCGGGACGTGAAAATGGCGGCAAAGCGAAGGATGCGACGCAACGAAGGCCACGATCTCGTCGGTGAGCAGGTTCGGCTCGATGGAACTGATGCGGATCCTCTCGAGCCCGCCGATGCGGACGAGGGCCCCCAGGAGCGCCAGAAGATCCGTCCCGGATTTCCGTCCGTAATCCCCGACGTTCACCCCCGTGAGGACGATTTCCCTGTACCCGCCGGCAACCAGTGCTTCGGCCTGACGCACCGATTCCCCTATAGACTGGCTCCTGCTCGGCCCGCGTGCGAGCGGAATCGTGCAGAAGCTGCAGGAGTAGTCGCATCCGTCCTGCACCTTCAGGAACGCGCGGGTCCTTCCGCCCGCCTCCGACGACCAGGCGGGTCCGAATTCGTCGCCGCTCCCGATGTCGCTCACGCGAATCTGCGGGGACGACTGCTTCCGTGCCGGATTGAGAAGCGAAGCGATCGACGCCTTCTCCCTCGTCCCCAGCACGTAATCCACCCCTTCTATCGAGGCAACCTCTTCGGGCTTCAGCTGCGCGTAGCAGCCGGTCACGACGACGACGGACGCGGGGGAGGCCCGGAGCGTCCTGCGGATGAGCTGCCGGCACTCCCTGTCGGCCCGCGCCGTGACGCTGCACGTATTGATCACCGTCACGTCCGCCGGGAGCCCGAACTCGACGGGCGTGTAGCCCCTCCCGGCGAACTGTTGCCCGATCGCCGAGGTTTCCGCAAAGTTGAGCTTGCAGCCGAGTGTTGTAAGTGCGATAGTTGGCATGGCCTCTACATGAAAAAGAGCTGCCCGGTCTCCGGGCAGCTCCTTTTCCCTTTTCGCCTCCGGGGTTCAGTTCTCCGTCGGTATCGACGTGTCGCCCGATGGTGCCGTTCCCGTAATAGTCGCCGAATCCCCGATCGTCGACGGCGCAAGCCTGTGCTGCGCCACGTAGTCCTCAACGATCTTCGATTCTTTTCCCTTCAGGAATTCGACCGCGGAGAGAACGATCTTCTTCGTATCCTTGTCGAACTCCACGACCTTCAGGGGGAGCGGATCGCCCACCTTGAATTTGTCAGCGATGTTCTTGACCTGTGTCGTCGAGAGCTGGGACACCGGCACGAAACCGTCAACGCCGAGCGGGAGCTCGACGATCACTCCTTTTTCGATGATGCGGACGATCTTCCCTTCCACTTCCGTCCCGACCCTGTACTGATCGCCGAAGCGGTCCCACGGGTTCTCCTCGATCTGCTTGTGGCCGAGCGAGATGCGCCGCTGGGCGACGTCCACGCCGAGTATCACCACCTCCAGCTCGTCGCCTTTCTTGACGATTTCGCCCGGGTGGCGGACCTTCTTCGTCCATGACAGGTCGGAGATGTGCACAAGGCCGTCGACTCCCTGCTCGAGCTCGACGAACACGCCGAAATTCGTCAGGTTGCGGACGATCCCCTTGTGGCGGGAGCCTTCCGGATACTTCTGCATGAGCGTGAGCCATGGATCGGGCTCCATCTGCTTGATGCCGAGCGAGAGTTTCTTCGCATCCTTGTCAAGGCTGAGGATGATCGCATCGACCATCTGCCCCATGGAAACGACCTGGGAAGGATGCTTGATGTGCTGTGTCCAGCTCATCTCCGAGATGTGGATCAACCCCTCGATCCCCTTCTCGATCTCCACGAACGCGCCGTAGTCGGCGAGCGAGACGACCTTGCCGACGACCTTGGTGCCGACGGGGTATTTATTCTGTATGTTCTCCCACGGGTGCGGCTGGAGCTGCTTGTAGCCGAGCGAGATGCGTTTCTTTTCCTGGTCGAAATCGAGGACGACGACGTTGATCGTCTGATCGAGCTTGACGATCTCGGACGGGTGGTTGATGCGCCCCCAGGAGAGATCGGTGATGTGGACGAGACCGTCCACGCCTCCCAGGTCGACGAACACGCCGAAGTCGGTGATGGCCTTGACCGTCCCCTCGAGTATCTGCCCTTTCTCCAGGCTCTCGATGATGGCCTTCCGCTGTCCCGACATCTCTTCTTCGACGAGGATCTTATGGCTGACGACGACGTTCTCCGACGGGTGGTTGATCTTCACGACCCGGAAGTCCATTGTCTTCCCGATGAACGCGTCGAAATCGCGCACGGGGCGGACATCGATCTGCGAGCCGGGAAGGAAGGCGTCGATCCCCAGGAGATCCACGACGATGCCCCCCTTGATCCTCCTCACGCAGCGGCCCTGGAGGACCTCTCCTGTCTCGAAGGACTTCGTGACCCTCTCCCAGATGCGCATAAAATCGGCACGTTTCCGGGAGAGAACCAGCTGGCCGTCCTTGTTTTCGACGCTCTCGAGGAACACTTCGATGACGTCGCCGACCTTGAGCTCATCCCTGTTCTTGAATTCGGCAAGCGGGACGTTCCCCTCGGATTTGAAGCCGATGTCGACGGTCACCTCGGTGTCGCCTATGGCGACAATTCTTCCCTTGACGATTTCCCCCTCGCTGATCTTTCCGAGGGTTCCTTCGTACATTTTCACAAGATCGCTGCGCTCGGTGTCGCCGTATTCGTGGTCACCGATCGCCATCCTTCGCGTAAGACCGCTCATTCCCCTCGTTGCTTCTCTCGTCGCGTGTGCACTCTCAGCCATTCATCCTCCTGCTGTGTGACATACCGTCCCGCCCGTTGGCGGGACTTTGCCTTCCCCCTCCGCACTCGCACGCCGCCGCCGTCATCGATCCGGCACCGCCCGGGGCAGGGAGGGAAAATTCTTGTTGTTTGATGAGTATGGTTATTTGGCGATGACGGTACGCTCCTGCATCTTCTCTATTTCTCTTTTCACGTTCTCCATGAGCCACCGGGGTGTCGAGGTCGCCCCGCTGACCCCCGCCGTGGACGCACCGTCGAACCATGCGGGCTGCAGTTCGCGCTCGTCTTCCACAAAATGCGTCCTCGGGTTCGCCTCCCGGCAGATGTCGAAAAGCACCTTGCCGTTGGAGGAGCTCTTTCCAGCGACGAACACGACAACGTCGTTCGCGCGCGCGAACTCCCTCAGCTTCACGTCGCGCCCGGAAACCTGGCCGCAGATCGTGTCCTTGGCATGAAACTCGATCGCCGACTCTTCGAACGTCCCGACGACAAACTCCCGGACCCGCGCGCGGAGGACCTCCGCCACGGCGGTGAACGTTTCCCTGTCCATCGTCGTCTGCGAGAAGAGGACCGTCTTGCGCGACGGGTCGACCTGTTCCGCTTCAGCGCAACTCCTGACGACGACCGCTTCGTTGTTCGTCTGCCCCAGGAGTCCGACGACCTCGGCGTGATCCTTCTTCCCGAAGATGACGATCTGAAATCCCTGTTCGTAGAACTTCCGGATCCGCTCCTGCACCTTTGTCACGACCGGACACGTAGCGTCGATGATCGTGACGCCGTTCGCCCGCGCCGCCGCGTAGGTGGAAGGAGGCTCCCCGTGCGCGCGGATGAGAACGCGCTTTCCCCTGAGACGGGGAAGATCGTCGAGGCCCACCGTCTCCAGGCCCTTTTCACGCAGGCGTCCGGTCTCCATCGGATTGTGAATTATCGGACCGAGCGAAAACAGCTCGGGCGACTCCTTCAGCTCGTCTTCCGCGATGTCGATTGTCCTGACCACCCCCCAGCAGAAGCCGGAGTGCTGATCCACGGTGACTTTCATCACGCCCTTCCCTCCGCAATCCTTCGCACCCTGTCGACGACCGTGCGCACCTGCTCTTCGATTGTCATGTCCGACGTGTCGATCTCAATTGCGTCGTCGGCTTTCCTGAGCGGACTCTCCTTCCGCGTCGAGTCCAGCGAGTCCCGCTCACGGATCTCCTTCATCAACCCGTCCAGATCCGGCTCGGCGCCCTTCGTCCGCAATTCCTGCGCCCTCCTTCGGGCCCGCGACTCGATCCCCGCGATCATGAAGAACTTCACGTCGGCGTCGGGAAACACGACGGTGCCGATGTCACGTCCTTCAAGAACGATGCCACCCTCCGCACCCATGCGCCGCTGCTCGCGAACCATCGCCTCGCGCACGGCCCTGTGCCTGCTCACGATGCTCACCGACCGGGTGACTTCCCTGCTCCGGATCTCCTCCGTCACGTCATGACCGTCCAGGAGCACACGGGTCACGCCGCCTTCACGGCGGAGCGCAACGTGTGTTTCCCGAAGAAGCCCGCCGATCGCCTTCCGATCGTCCGGGGGAATCCCGGCGCGCAGTACCTTCAGCGTCACCGCGCGGTACATCGCCCCCGTATCGACGTGAATGTATCCCAGCTTTTCCGCTGCGAGCCGTGCGGTCGTGCTTTTTCCCGACGCCGCGGGTCCATCGATGGCGACAACAAGCTTCCCTGGGCTCAACTATGAATCGCAGAAATGGACTATAAATATACACAATTCGCTCCGGCCGCGCAAGGGCTGGACAACGGGAAGCGGCGTGGCTATATTGAGGTTTTCCACAACGGAAGAGGGCCGCGTTTGAGAAAACTGTCGCATGAGGAGCTCCTGGCGCGAAGCGTCCCCCCCGGGGAGGCCCATACCCGCGAACGGACCCCGGTTTCAGGGATGCTCGACAATATCAGGAGCCTGTACAACGTAGGTTCCATGTTCCGCACGTCCGACGGGGCATTCATACGGACGCTGTATCTCTGCGGCTACACGCCTGCCCCTCCCAGGCCCGAGATCGACAAAACGTCGCTCGGGGCGACTGAATCGGTCAGCTGGCTGCATTTCCGGGATCCTCTCGAGGCGATCGCACACGCACGGGGGGCGGGGATGACGATCTGCGTCCTCGAGCACACCACGGAGAGCGTCCCCGTGTACACGCTCACAAAGGATGTCTTTCCGCTCTGCCTCGTCGTGGGCAATGAGCTGACCGGGGTCTCTCCGAAGGTTATCGAGGCGGCCGATCTCGCGGTCGAGATCCCCATGTACGGCGTCAAACAATCGCTGAACGCCGCCGTCGCGTACGGCGTGGCCCTGTTCGCGCTTATGAAGATACTGAAATCCTCTACTTGAAGACGTCGTACGCCAGCGTGAAGAAGTCGCTCTTTTCAAGCGTATGGATCCTGACGACCCCCGCGCGGACGAGGGAGACCAGGATGCGGGAGGCCCGCTGTTCGGAAATGTTGACGAGGTGGGAGAATTCCCTTGCGGTGATCCGTTCGTGTTCGTCGAGGTAGCGGAAGAGCCTCTTTTCGTTTTCACCGATCTCGAAATGCATCGGCGGAGCGTCGGCCCGGCCGTCGCGGAGGATCTTGACGACTTCCTTGCTCGCCATGATCGTCTTGTCGTTCACGCGGATGAAGACCTTCGTTTCGTCCTCGCTCTGCGTGCTGCCGTTCGAGTTCCCCGTGAAGTAGTGCGGCTTGTCGCGGCTCTCCGCAACGTACACGACGATGACGTCCTTACCGTCGAACGCAACGATGTCGATCGCGGGCTCAATGCCCGGAAGGCAGAAATCGCCCGCCGCCTGGCGGATCAGATCGACTTCGCTCTTCTCGCTTTCAACGCCGACGATCGATCCATCGTCGTCGACGCCGAAGAGGATATGCCCCCCCCGGGTATTCGCAAACGCGATCAAGGCGCGGGCGATCTTCTCCGGCGTCGTCACCTTGCGCTTGAATTCGACTTCAAATCCCTCGCCTTCATCGATGATCCTTGTGACGTCCTTATAATCCATGCGCTCCCCCTTCGTCGAACTCCGTTGTATCCTCGTCTGCCGGCGCACCCTCGCCGCCCGTGCGGGCACCGGCGGAATCGATTGCCGTCAGCGCCGAATCCGTCCGCCCGCCGCCCGCGAGGCCGGCGGGGGCGGAAATCATGTTGCGCGCTTCCATGCGTTGCAGGACGATCGCCGTCCGCCGCACAACGTATCTCCCGTCGCCGTCCGGCCTGTGCTTGAGCGGGCTCGGGATCACCGCCGCCAGCCGCGCCGCCTGGTCGAGCGTGAGATCCTCCGCGTGCCTCCCGAAGTAGGCTTCAGAGGCCGCCTCGACGCCGAAGATCCCCTGCCCCCACTCGACGATGTTCATGTAGATTTCAAGTATCCGTTCCTTCCCGAGCTCCTTTTCGAGTAGGAACGTGATCACGAGCTCCTTCAGCTTGCGCACGGGATCCTTTGACGTCGAGAGAAAGAGATTCTTGGCAAGCTGCTGCGTGATCGTGCTGGCCCCGCGCGCCGCGCGGCCTTCCTGAATGTCTTTCGCGATGGATTCCCTGACTTCGAACCAATCGACGCCCCCGTTCGTGAAAAACGTCCCGTCTTCCGCCACGACAACCGCATCCACTACCCGCTTCGGAACGCGTGCGAGGGGGATCCACTTCTGCGTGATCCGGTACGGAGTCCCCGCAGCCTTCGCTTCGGCGATCCGCTGGCGCATCAGCGCCGTCGTGACGGGGTTCTCCGCTTTCAGGGCAGCAACCCCGAACCACGGAACGGTGGCCAGTTCTCCGAGAACCAATGCGAGAAGCAGAAGGAGGGCTGTGTACACCTTGTGCGCCCGCATCCAACCGGCCGCTCGCCGGTGAAGCAGGAGATGTGACGGCAAACCTGGAGCCGGGTGGGCGGAATCTGCCTGTCCGCCGCCCTTTATGATCTCAGCGATTGTGCGTGCTCTCCATGTATCCCTGTAAGAGGAGCCGCGCCGCCATTTCGTCGACGCGTCCCTTTTCCTGCCGCTTCCGTTTCTTCATCCCCCCTTCGATGAAGGCCTGCCGCGCATCCACCGATGTGAAGCTCTCGTCCCACACTTCCACGGGAACGGAAATGCGAGCCCTGAGGATCTCGATGAAGCGCCCCACCTCTTCCCCCTTGGCGCCCGGGCCGCCGTCCGGCGCGTACGGCATCCCGACAACGACGAGGACGACCTGTTCATCGCGCACCCGCCCGGCAATCGCGTCGGCGAGATCCGGCGTGTTCTCAAGCGTCCCGGCCCCGCGCGTGACAATCCTGAGCGGATCGCTGAGGGCAAGGCCCACCCGCCTCGTTCCATAGTCGATCCCCATCAACCTCCCGGGCTCAGCGGCCATGGCTCATTCCTCGAACCGTTCCGCCCGTTTCATCCCCTTCACCTTGCGGACCTTTTCCAGGACCCGCTCGAGGTGCTCGGTATTCTTCACCTGCAGAATGAATGTTCCTTCGAATAAGGAATCGTGGGAATCGATGTTGACGCTCCGGATGTTCGTGTTGAGCGTCGTGGAGATGGCATGCGTCACGTCGTTCAGAAGTCCCGGCCGGTCGTCCCCGGAGGTCCTGATGCCCGCGACGAACATCGTCACGTCATCCTCCGGCCAGCGGACGTCGATGATTCTGTTGCTCTGGATCTGGAGCATCAGGCGGATGTTCCGGCAGCTGCGCCGGTGAATCTTCACGCCTTCCCCCGTCGTCACGAACCCCACGACCTCGTCGCCGGGAATGGGGTGGCAGCACTTTGCGTAGCTGTGGAGAAAATTGTCCTGCGTTCCCCCCAGCACGATGCCGGTGGCGATTCCCCGGGCCGACGTGATGAACCTGTTGAACAGCCCGTCGATCTTCCCCTCTTCCGTCACGACGGCGGAGGGGTGCTTCTGCTCGTCCTGGATGATCGCGATGATCTCGTCGGGGTCGATTTTTCCCTGCCTGATCCCCAGGAAGAAGGAGGCGGCGTTGTCGAGCTTCTTCTCGTGCAGGAACTGTTCGAGGTCATCGTCGCTCAGTGTCAGCTTCGATTTCCTGACCCGCTTCTCCCACATCTCCTTCCCTTCCTCGACGGCCTTGCGCTGTTCCTCCTTGATCCAGCGACGGATATGCGACTTGGCCTTGTGCGTGACGGCGAACTTCTCCCAGTCGGGATTCGGCGTCTGGTTCTTCGACGTCAGGATCTCGACCTGGTCGCCGCTCTTGAGCTGCGTGTCAAGCGGGACAATGCGGCCGTTGACCTTCGCGGCCAGGCAGTGGTCCCCGACCTTGGAGTGGATCTCGTAGGCGAAATCGACCGGGGTGGCCCCCGTGGGAAGGATCTTCAGTTCCCCTTTCGGCGTGAAGAGATAAATTTCGTCCTGGTACAGGTTCAGTTTGAAGCTCTCCATGAGCTGCTGCGCCGGGACCTGTCCCTCCGCCGCGTTCTCGAAAATCTCCCTCACCCAGATCACCCAGTTCTGCAGCTCCTGATCGACCGCGGGGGAGTTCTCCTTGTACATCCAGTGGGCGGCGNNCGCGTGCGGATCTGCACCTCCACCATCTTGCCGTCCGGGCCCACCACGGTCGTGTGGATCGATTGGTAGCCGTTCTTTTTCGGGACGGAGATGTAGTTCTTGAACCGCTCCGGGTTGGGAATATAAATGTCGGAGATCAGCCCGTAGACTTTGAAGCAGTCGTTGTTGTCCTCCGTTTCGAGGATGAGGCGTATCGCGAACAGGTCGTAGATCTCCTCCAGCGGCTTGTTCCGCTTGAGCATCTTGTTGTAGATCGAATAGAGATGCTTGGGCCGGCCGCTGATCTCGAATTTGAATCCCGATTCCTTCAGCCGCTTCTCGATGGGCGCCGAGAATTTCCGGATATAGTGCTCGCGCTCGCGCCTCCTCGACTTGAGATCCCGCGCCAGGGCGTCGTAGGATTCCCTGTACAGGTACTTGAAAGCAAGGTCCTCCAGCTCCCACTTTATGTTCGCCAGGCCGAACCGGTGGGCAAACGGGGCGTAGATGTCGAGCGTCTCCTTTGCCATCCGTTTCTGCTTTTCCGGGGGGAGGTATTCGAGCGTCCGCATGTTGTGAAGCCGGTCGGCGAACTTCACGAGCATGACGCGGATGTCGTTGACCATCGACAGGAGCATCTTCCTGTAGCTCTCGGCCTGGGTCACGTCGTGGCTCTTGAAGATGTCGGAGATCTTCGTCGCACCGTCGACGATTTCCGCGATCGTGTCCCCGAACTCCTCCCTGATGTCGTTGATCGTGTACTCGGTGTCCTCCGCGACGTCGTGCATCAGCGCGACGGCGACGGACACGTCGTCGAGCGGGATCTCCTTGGCGACGATCTTTGCGACTTCATACGGATGGTCGAAAAACGGCTCTCCGGAGGCCCGGAGATCGTGGCGGTGGGCGTTGAAGCCGAATTCGAACGCGCGGCGGATCAGGCTCTCATCCATTTTCGGGAGGTTCTTCTGACAGATGATCAGAAGATCCTCGAGCTTCTTTTTGTACTTGAGATTCGTCATCGTTGGATGAGAACAAATGAACACTTCCGGGGCACGGAACGGTTCCGCCTGACGGGGACGTGCCCTCCAGAAAATATATCGGGTTGGGGCGGGATTGTCAAGAAACCGGCGTGGAGCGCGGTATTCGCACCCAAATGCGTGGTGATCAACGACGGCGCCGCACTCAGGCACGCCAAGAAGCGGCGTGCTTTTCAATAACGCCCAAAGGCGGCATGATTTTCAATGGCGCTTAAGAGCGTCGCCACTCTCAGGCACGCCAAGAAGCGGCGTGCTTTTCTATGGCGCCCAAAAACGTCCCCACTCTCAATCTGTGCCGAATATGCGGTCTCCCGCATCTCCGAGACCAGGAAGGATGTACCCGCGCGCGTTAAGCCGCCTGTCGAGGACGCAGGAAAACACGCGCACATCCGGATGCACGGATGTTACCTTGCGGACACCGGCGGGCGCCGCCAGGAGCGTGACAAACCGAATGCGCCGGGCACCCTTGTTCTTCAGAAACGTGATCGCGGCGCTCCCGCTTCCCCCGGTGGCAAGCATGGGATCGAGAAGGAGGACCAGGCTCCTGCCGAGCGACCGGGGGAATTTCGAGTAGTAATCGACCGGCTCGAGGGTCTGCTCGTTCCGGTAGAGTCCGACGTGGCCGACGCGCGCTTCCGGAAGGAAATCCAGGAAGCCTTCCACAAGCCCGAGGCCGGCCCGGAGAACGGGGACGATCACGATGTCATCCGCCAGTACGTACCCGCGCGTCGTCTCAAGCGGCGTCCGGACCGGGCGTGACCGGAGCGAAAGGTCGCTTGTCACTTCGAACGCCATGACGGAGGCGATCCGGCGGAGCGTCGTGCGGAAGAGATGGTTGTTCGTCCGCCGGTCCCGGAGAACCGTCAGGTCGCGCTTGATGAGCGGATGGTCAATGATCGTCAGGTTCTTCACGGTATGCCGAGCTTTTTATGCATCGCGTTTGCGGCGACAAGGAGGGGATCCCACAGGGGCGTGAACGGGGGACTGTACGCGAGATCCCACTGCTGCATGTCGGCGATCGTCGCCTTTTGCTGGATCGCCACCGCGAGCGTGTTGGCGCGGAGGACCGCACCTTCCCGACCCCAGATGTTCGCCCCCAGGAGCCGCCGGGTCTTCCTGTCCGCTATGAGACGGACGGTAACACGTTCGCTTCCCGGCATCACGGCGACCCGGGACCATCCCGTGATCGTCTCGGATACCGGATCAAAACCCGCCTCCCGGGCGTCAGCCTCGCTCGCCCCCACCTGGGCGACCTCAAGCCCGAATACGCGCACCGCGATGGCACGGATCGCCCCCAGGAATACGGCGGACCCGCCTGCGGCATTCTCTCCCGCCGTCCAGCCGGCCTTGCTCGCAATGGTGGCAAGGGGGATATACACCTGCCTGCCGGTCACCAGGCTCTTTACTTCGCAGCAGTCGCCCGCAGCGTAAATATTGTCGACAGACGTCTGCTGCCGCCGGTCGGTCAGGATTCCGCCGGAGGCTCCCGTGCGTATTCCCGCACCGCGCGCAAGATCCGCGTTGGGTTCCACGCCGATCGCCACCACGACGATCCCGGCCTCAAACGAGCCGTCGGACGTGAGCACATGGGTGATCTTCGCGTCGCCTCCCCTGACGAATCCGCCGGTCTGCGCCATACTCACGAACCGGACGCCGTTTTTCTCCAGCTCTTCACGCACGCACTCGCGCGTCTCGCGCTCGAGCCCCTTCATGGGAAGGACGGCGTTATGGAGTACTGTGACGTCGAGCCCGAGGGATTTGAGGGCGTCGGCCATCTCCATCCCGATGTACCCGCCGCCGATGATGACGGCGGTACGCGGATGTTCCTGCGCGACGAATTTCCGGAGGGCGATCCCCTCGTCCAGGGCTTTCAGCCGGAAAACGTTGCGCGCTTCTTCACCCGCCATGCCGAGACGCCGCGGACGCGACCCGGTGGCGAGCACAAGCCTGTCGAATTTCTCTTCCAACGTCGTGCCGCCGGCCAGATTGCGCACGCGGATCGTGCGCCGGTGCGGCTGTATCTCCTCGACGCGGTGCAGCACCCGCGCGTCGATCCTGCGGGTCGCGCGGAGTATCTCAGGCGTAAACGGCGCCAGGTCTTCCGCTTTGACCTCGCCCGAGATGTGGTACGGGATTTCGCAGACGCCGTACGAGACGGCGTCCCCCTGCTCGAAGAGCACGACCTCGGCGTCCGGATTCGTGCGGGCCGCTTTGCTCGCAGCGCTCGGCCCGGCAGCCAGTCCACCGACAACAAGGATCCGGCGCCCCATGACGCTATTTTTGCTTGAATGTGAGAAGGACGGGGACGCCGCTGAACGTGAAGTGTCCCCGGATCTTGTTTTCCAGAAACCGCCTGTAGGTGTCGTCGATGAGCTTCGGCTCGTTGCAGAAAAACGCGAACACCGGGGGCTTGGCGCGCACCTGCGTTATGAACTTGATCTTGATCTCTTTTCCCGATCTGCTCCGCGGCGGGAACGCCGCAATGTCCGCCCCGAGGAGCTCGTTCACCTCGTTGGTGGGGATGCGCTTGTTCTGCTCGGCGTCCACGGTCTTGACGAGGTCGATCACCTTGTAAATCCGCTGGCGCGTGAGCGAGGAGATGAATATGACGGGGATGAAATCGAATATCCTGAGTTTCTCCTGGAGCGCGCGTTCATAGGCCCGCGCTGTGGTGTCGTCCTTCTCAATGAGGTCCCACTTGTTCACCGCGATGACGATGGCGCGCCTCCTCTCCATCGCCGTATCGATGATGCGAAGGTCCTGGTGCTCCAGCCCCTGCGTCGCGTCGAGGAGCACCACCGCGACATCGCACCGTTCGATGCTCTTGAGCGTTCGGACCGTGCTGAAGAACTCGACGTTTTCCTTGATCTTGCTTTTCCGGCGGAGTCCCGCCGTGTCCACGAGAAGAATCTCTTCGCCGTGAAAACGGAGTATCGCGTCGATCGGGTCGCGCGTCGTGCCCGGAATCTCCGTGACGATGTGGCGCTCCTCCTGGAGCAGGGCATTGACAAACGAGGATTTCCCCACGTTGGGCTTCCCGATCACCGCGATTTTGAGCCTCGGATCGACCTGCGCGCTCCCCTCGCCGGGGACGTCATGCATCACGATGTCGAGGAGATCTCCCACTCGCCGACCTGCGAGGGCAGAGACGGGAACCGGATCCCCAAGTCCGAGGGCGAAGAAATCCGCGATTCCTCCCGCAACCGAGTCGCCGTCGAGCTTGTTGACGACAAGGACGACTTTCTTCCCCCCGCGGCGGAGGACCTCTGCGATTTCGTCGTCCGCCGGGATCCTCCCTTCTTTCCCGTCGACGACGAAGAGAATGATATCTGCCTCCTCGATCGCCATCTGGGCCTGCTCGCGTATCGCCGCCTCGATGACATCGTCTGATTCCGGGACGAATCCGCCGGTGTCGATAAGCGTAAAACGCTTCCCGCCCCACTCCGTCTCGGCATAGTGCCGGTCGCGCGTCACGCCCGGCGCGTCGTCAACGATGGCGTCCCGGTGACCGACGATCCGGTTAAAAAGCGTGGATTTGCCGACGTTGGGACGACCGACTATCGCAACGAGCCAGGTGGACATGCAGTATGCTTACCAGGAATGAGGAGTCAGGGCTTGCGGGGAGACGCAAATGTATGGACGTTCGCCAGGGCTTCGTTCAGCTTTTCAAAACCGGAGGACTTGGAAATGTATGCGCTCGCCCCGGCCTCGGCCGCGAACGCCATGTCCTCCTGCCTGTTCGAGGAACTGACAACCACGACCGGGATGTCCTTCAACATTGCATCTTCTTTCATCATTTTCAGAACCTGCTTGCCATCAACGCGGGGGATGTTGAAATCAAGAAGGACGAGGGAAGGCCTGGGGCTGAGCGATGCATCAGAGAACTTGTTCTTTCTGTACAGGTAGTCGATGGCCTCCTGCCCGTCCCGCACGACGTGGATCTCCCCGGGAACATGGTTGCGTTTGAGTATGTACGTCGTAAGCTTGAGATGCTCGTGATTGTCTTCCACAAGAAGTATGTCAAAGGGCTGCGTCATGGCTCAACAATCATAGGCAATTCGACGCGCAAACACAAGGGCACTTCCCCGATCTGGCGGCGCGTCAGAGGGGAACGGACCGCCCGTATTTTCGCAGCCACCGCTCGGAGTGGCGGAAGCCGGGGCACATGCTCTCCACAAGCCGCCAGAAGCGCGGTGAATGGTCCAGATATTTCAGGTGCGCAAGCTCATGGAAGATCAGATATTCTGCAACCTCCGGCGGGAGCATCACAAGCCGCCAGTTGAAGCTGAGGTTTCCCCTCCGCGAACAGCTTCCCCACCGCGTCCGCTGATTCCTCACTGCGATATTCGCGTAACGGAACCCCCACTTCTCGTTCAGTTCACTCACACGAGCGGGAAGTATCGATCCGGCCTCCCTGCGCATCCAGCGTCCGAGAAGCGGCCTGATGTCTTCCGGGCTCGCGGGAGAGAGACGCACGATGATCTCGTTTTCCGTGATGATGATCGAAGGCCTCTTTCTCTCGCACCTCTCAACACGCACCGTCCGCTCCGTTCCCAGGAACAGAATGCGGGAGCCTTCCCCGAACTTTTCCCCTCCGGCGCCCGCACGACGCAGCCGTTCGAACGTCCGGAGTATCCATCCGGCGTGCCGCTGCAGAATGCTCTCAGGGTGAGGGACCACGTGCCGCACGGGCACCACGACCTCCACAAGACCCGGTTCACGGATGCGAAGTGAGATGCGCCGCGCACGCGCGCTCGGGCGCACCGTGTACGGGATATCGCGTTCCCCGAGCCGGATTGTGGCGGTCATCGCGTTGCCATTTTGTGGAATTCTTTGTACCTATGGATGACCACGTAACGTGCTCTTCCTATGCGAATTGCCATCCATCCGGTCAATCCGGAACCACGGCTTATCGAGAAAGCCGTGGAGGTTCTGCGAACAGGGGGGATCGTCATCTACCCCACAGACACGGTCTACGGGAT
>PMJQ01000200.1:9351-13019 GCA_003157485.1 Ignavibacteriota bacterium | reverse complement strand
GAGCGCGATGAATATGTCGACCCCTTCCTGCTTCACCTCTTCGAGGCGCGTCCCGATCCGTGGACCCGACAGCGCCACGCAGAGGCACGCCACGGCCCCCAGGAGAATAATGAGCTTCGCGACCCGCTTGCTCCCCGAGGCCTCCGGAGCGAGCCGCTCGAGAATCTGCGGGTTGCCAAACCGCGCAGCGGCTTTCGACCGCAAACGCGCGAACAGGATGTACGCGACGATCATCACGGGGATGACCGCCATTGCGTACAGGTACTCGATATGGGCGAACCGTATCATGTTACGGAAGCTTCCTGAGGACTGAGCCGCTCAGCGCAAATTCGAGGAGGAGGGCGATGGCGCCGGCAAGAGCCCAGCCGTAGAACAGCTCAGTGTACGACCGGTACGCCTTCACCTCGATGCGCGATTTCTCCAGCCTGTCGATTTCGGCGTAGACCTGTTTCAGCGTCCTGTTGTTCGTTGCGCGAAAATACTGGCCGTTTGTGAGGTCCGCAATCTGCTGCAGGGCCTTCTCGTCCACGTCGGCCGGGATGTTCTGGTACCGCTTCCCGAAAGGGGTCATGATCGGATACGGGGCCTCTCCCTGCGTCCCGACTCCGATCGTGTATATCCGGATGCCGAATGTCTGCGCGATCTGCGCCGCGGTGATGGGGTCGATCTCCCCCCTGTTGTTGACCCCGTCCGTCAGAAGGATCATCACCTTGGACTTCGTCTTGCTGTCCTTGAGGCGGTTCACTCCCTGGGCGATCGCCATCCCGATCGCGGTCCCGTCCTCGACCATCCCGGGCTTCACCTGGCGGAGGAGATTCTTCAGGACCCGGTAATCGAGAGTCATGGGGCACTGCGTGAAGCTCTGACCGGAAAAGATCACGAGCCCGATCCTGTCGTTCTTCCGCCCGTCGATGAAGTTCTGCGCGACCTCCTTCGCCGCCTCGACCCGGTTGGGCTGGAGGTCCTCCGCGAGCATGCTGCCTGAGATGTCAAGGAGGAGGACGATGTCGATCCCTTCGGAGTAGACGTTCTCCCCGCTTGCCGACGTCTGCGGGCGCGCCAGCGCAACGACAAGGACGGTGAGAACGATCATCCGGAAGACGAACGGGAGATGCCTGAGGCGCTCCCGCACCGTCGGTTTAAGCTTTGCGAACGGGAGGAGCGTCGAGAACCGGTAGTGGCTCGTCGCCTCACGTCCCCGCCGCAGATACCAGACGACAAGGATCGGCACCAGCGCGAGCGCCGCGAGGTACCCGGGATCGGCGAACGTCACGTTAGTCCACGGCATGCGCGGCCGCCCTTTCCTCCGCCGGGGCGGCGGGAGTCATCTGGACGATTTTCGTTTTGTCCACAAAATCGTGAATCACCGTGATCATCTCTTCGTGGTCCGCGATCCCGGGCTCGAATTTGGCAAACTTCACGAGATCGGCTCGCCTGAGGATCCGCTCCGCGGTGCCGAGCATCGCATCGGGGAACCTGAGCTTCCTGAGGCCAGCGAGGATCTCATCGGTTGTTTCCTCCATCGCCTGGAGCGTGTAACGGTTCTCCAGGTACCTGCGGAATATCTCCGTCGCTTCGGAGTAGTACTGTTTGACGAGGCCCTGCTGCCACAGCTTCTTCTCCTTCAGGAGCGCGAGCTGCTCGAATGCCACTTCGTGCGCCGGGCGCGGAGGGGGAACATATGCGCCGTCTTTCCCTCCCCTGCGGGCCCTCCTCCGCTTCAAGTACCGCCAACCGAAGTAGAAGAGTGCGAGGACCAGCACGCCCCCGCCGCCATACTCGAGTACCTCCGCCAGGGATACAGGAATCGCCATCGGGGGCTTCAGATCGCGGATGTCCTTGCTCGTGTCGACAGGGACGGTGACAACCGTGAGGACGACAGGGTTCGTGGCAACGGTGCGGGGCGCCGAGTCGCCGGGAACGATGACGGAAAATGGGACGGAGGGGAATGTCGCGGACCCGGAATCGTATTTCGAGACGACGAATGCCGTGGAGCTTGTCGTGTCCGACGTCGGCACAACGGGGCGCCGGTCAAGGACGAGGAACCCTCCGGCCGAATCCCCGAGGACCGGGTGAATGACCGCCCCTCTGGGGTGCACGAGGTCGACGTGCATCGTGATCCAGTCGCCGACGAGATACGACGACGAATCGGCGTGCGCATAGGCGGAGATGCGCGACACCTGGGCCGGCGCACCGGAGGAGACGAAGAGAGCGGCGAGGAACGCGAGGGAGGCCGTCCGGATCATTTTCACCACCTTCGCGCCCTCAACTGGAAGAAATCGACGATCGGCTTAATGTACGGCCTGTCGATCCGAATCGGGATCGCATCCACCTTGCTGCGGAGGAACAGGGTCCGCCGCGCGGCTCTTCGAGCCTGCCAGAATTTTTCGAATTCCCTGCGGACGCGGGGGACGCCCGTGTCGATCCAGCGCTCCGCGCCAGTCTCCGCATCGCGCAGCTTGATGACGCCGGCGTCCGGAAGCTGCTCCTCGCGCGGGTCGGAGAGCTCCACCGCAATGACGTCGTGACGGCGGCTTATGATACGGAGAATGCTGTCATACCCTTCATCGATGAAATCGGAAATCAGAAATGCGATCGAGCGTTTCTTCGTCACATGGTTGAAATACTCGAGCGCCTGCCGGATATTCGTCCCCGTCCCCTCCGGATCGAAGGAGACGAGCTCACGGACGATCCGGAGTATGTGCGCCCGCCCCTTCTTCGGAGGAAGGAACTTCTCAATCCTGTCCGTGAACAGGATCAGTCCGACCTTGTCGTTGTTCTTTATCGCGGAGAATGCGAGGACCGCGCAGATCTCCGCGGCGATCTCGTTTTTCGTCTGGAGGGCCGAGCCGAAATTCCCCGAGCGGCTGAAGTCGACCACAAGCATCACCGTCAGCTCACGCTCTTCCTCGAACACCTTCACGAACGGGCGGTTGAAACGCGCCGAGACGTTCCAGTCGATCGTGCGGATGTCGTCGCCGAACTGATACTCGCGCACCTCGGAGAATTCCATCCCGCGTCCCTTGAAGACGCTGTGGTACTCCCCGGAAAAGACCTGGTTGACGACGCCGCGGGTCTTGATCTCGATCCGGCGGACTTTTTTCAGAAGTTCTCGGGTGTCCATGGCGATGTCAGTTTCCGGCCATGAGTCAGGGAACCTCGATCTTGTTCAGGACTTCCTGGACGACCTGTTCCGGCGTGACTTCCTCCGCCTCCGCTTCGTACGTCACCGCCACGCGGTGCCGCAGAACGTCGAGGCTGACAGCGCGCACGTCCTCGGGGATCACGTATCCCCTCCGCTTGATGAATGCGTAGGCCTTGGCACCCAGCGCGAGGTTGATGGAGGCGCGGGGGGAGGCGCCATACGAGATGAGCTGTGCGAGGTTCGGCATGTTGTACTGCTTCGGGTTGCGCGTCGCGAACACGATGTCAAGTATGTACTTCTCGATCTTCTCGTCCATGTAAATCTCGCCGATCACGCCGCGGGCCTTGATGATGTCGTCCGGTGTGATGACGTTGTTCAGCTCCGGAGAGGCGCCGCTGACGTTGGCGCGCATGATCAGGAGCTCCTCTTCTTTCGTCGGGTAGCCGATCTTCACCTTCAGCATGAACCGGTCCACCTGCGCTTCGGGAAGCGGATACGTCCCCTCCTGTTCGATCGGGTTCTG
>PMJQ01000200.1:0-9302 GCA_003157485.1 Ignavibacteriota bacterium | reverse complement strand
AACTGGATCCGCTGGAATTTCGCCCTGATCGCGGCGGCAAGCGTCTTGACGCTGAGCGTCTTTGCCAGACCCGGCACCCCTTCGAGAAGAATGTGACCGTTTGCCAGAAGCCCGATCATAAGGCGTTCCACCATGTTCTTCTGCCCGACGATCACTTTCCCGATTTCCATCTGCAGGATGTCGATGAACGCACTTTCGCGGTGGATTTTCTCGTTGATCGCCTTTATGTCATACGCCATTGGACTTCCTCCGGTTGCAGAAATGATCTCGGGGTATACAGAATTGGACGACCTGTAATGTATGAAAGTTTAAAAGG
Source organism: Ignavibacteriota bacterium (assembly GCA_003157485.1). Classification (GTDB taxonomy): domain Bacteria; phylum Bacteroidota; class Ignavibacteria; order UBA10030; family UBA6906; genus Fen-1273. Next base: position 8,986 of record PMJQ01000200.1, on the reverse strand, counting down.
AAAATCAACGAAACGCGGCGGGAATTGCCCTTATTACAGAAGAGTATGCGAGGTTCCTCTCTCGAGAATGAAGCGACGCTCTCTCTCCGGACCGCAGTAGTAGGCAAGCCGGCCGGGGATGCACACGAGTATGCCCGATTCTCTTTCCACACGTGCGACCGCGTCTTCCAGAGGAACGATTGATTGGTCCTTTGAGGTTCCGATAAGATATGCGTCCCGTGGGGCGCCCTTCTCTCTCAGGAGCGCATGGACGTCATTCTTTGATTCAATGCGCGTAGACCATTTCGGATCGAATACAATTTCGTGATGGAGTTTCTTCAGGCCGTCGGGTCTCCGGTTCGATTTGCCGAGGAGCTGCACGTACCTCTCCCTCTTCTCCGGGGGAAAAAATGCCCGGATTGTGGGCTCTTCATATTTGACGATGAGCGTGCTCATTTCTTGCGGCTCCCGCGGCGCATATTCCGCAACAACACGAAGAGAAAAGCAAGGGCCGCCCCCCAAAGGAGACTGTTGAGGCTATAGAAGACCGCCTGAACCCACGTGCTCATGGGGGGCCACGGGAAGAGATCCAGCGGGAACAGCAATACCTCCAGTGCATGTGACCAGAATATTTCCCAGGGCGTCGTCGGACCGCTCCAGATCACGAACCCGTTATACAGCGCCAGCACCAGAAGCCCGAAGTGCAGGGCGGCGAAGAGAAGAATCAGCCAGAGGCGGGGAAACCGCACTGAACGCATGACCGGCGGGCGGAGAGGCGCGTCCCCGCTCACGAGAGGCGGGCAAGCTGTGACGGCGTGAGGAGCCATTCGAGCGAAGCGGAACGCGCATAGCGAAGGCGCGCCACATCGAGCTTGCAGAGTCCCCCCTTTTTCATCGTCATGGAAAGCCCGGAGTTCCCCGAAAGAAGCTGCGAGATCAGCTTGCTCAACTGCGGCTCGTGTCCCACCAGGAGAACGTCGTTCAGATCTCCTCCCCGGGCGGCAATCTCGGCCAGGAGCTCGGAGGGATCTCCCCCCACGGCCAGGTGCGGCGTGAATTCGAGCAGGGGTTCGATGCCGAACTCGCGCACGACGATCTCCGCCGTTTCGCGTGCCCGCACGAACGGGCTCGACATCACAAGATCGAACGAAAGCTCGAGCGCTTTCATCCCGCGCGCGATGTTCTTCATTTTCTTTTTCCCCTCCGGGGAAAGCGGACGTTCAGCGTCCGAACCCGCACCCGGGGACCCGGGCTCGACGGCGATCGCGTGCCTGAGGAGGAAAAGATTCATGCCCTTTGCACCACCTGAGGATGAGGAACCGCCGCCGCGGGGAACGTCCGGTACGGCCAGAATTGCGGGAGGGCTTCCGCGTTTTTCATGAACGCATTCACAAGCGCGATCCGGCGCTGCGCCAGATGGCGCTGCAGATTCAGCACGGAGGCCGGGAACGCCGCGCCCCGGGTCACTGCGAACTTCCCGACAGATGCGATAAGGATTTCGATATCCTGTATCTCACCCATTCTGTCCTGAAACGCGTTCATTGCCTTCAGGCGTGACTTCCCCGAGCCGTGAAACACCGGGAGGAGCGCCTCCATTGCATAGCGGAACTCCTTGAAAGCGACACGAAGCCGGTGAATCGTTTTCGTGTCCCCGGCGCTCAGATGCGTGGCCCGCGAGGCGACGCGGAGAAACTTCTTCGCGGCGACCCCCGCAAGAACCGTTGCAGCGGCGGACGACCGATCCGGCGTGCCGTCGAGTGACGCAAGCGAGAGGGCAATCGCTGAGACCTCACGTTCCAGTGCGACGGCGTCGAAACGCGCAATCGAACGGGCCGCTCCCCTGACGAGCTCCTTCTCGAGCGCCTGTGCTTGGCGGAGAAGCGGGCGAGCGACGGTGAACCGGCGTGTGAGCGCCCGGAGGGCAAGTATGCGGACGTGGCAATCCCTGAGAGGGGAAAATGACCTGAGGCTCCTGCGGAGGGCCCGGCGGCTGCGGGGGCTGACTTCTCCCGGGAGGACCGCGCCGGCAAGATCGAGGACCGCAAGGAACCGGCGCGTCGCCACGCGGAGGTCGTGTATCCCCCCTTCCGAGCAGCGACGCCTGTTCCGCGCGAGCTCTGCGGCAAGGCGCTGCCAGCGTTCCTCCACCGCGCGCATCAGGGATCCCGCGACGCCGGGGGAGGGAAAAGCGGACCTGATTTCCTTCCTAGTCTTCAACCGCCACTTTCACGCTGAACGTCTCCTCGAACATCTGGGCCTTCTTCAGCAGGGCCCATTTTTCCAGAAGGAGGTCCCCCTCCCCTTTGAGCCGGATGAAGAATTTCGGCTTGCGGAACTCCACGCTGAACTCGCTCACCTTCGCTGCGTGCTCGTTGTCCATCGCATCCGCCACGCGCAGGAGCGCGGCGAGCTTTGAGACGATGACGCGGTCTTTCGACGGGAGTACGCGGAAACCGTCGTGCTGCATCTTGGGCTGTGATTTTCTGTGGTACCGGGCGGTGTTCGCCACAATCGCCATCTGCTCCTTCGACAGCCCGATCACCGGTGTCGCGGTCAGCAGGTAGAGCGTGTGCTTGTGGTGCTCCGCCATGTTGATGAATCCCCCGATGTCGTGAAGGAGCGCCGCGACCTCGAGGAGGAGCCGGTATTCGAGCGTCAGGTTGTGCAGGGTGCGCGTCTCATCGAAGAGCTGGACGGCGAACCGGGCCACGGTCGTCCCATGCTGTTCGTCGAAGAGATATTTCTTTCCGAGCTGGAGAGCGGACGCCATGACCTGGTCGCGNNATCTTCGGGATGATGATCTCCTCGACCCCCGCGAGCCGGAGGATCTTGTGAAGAACGATCGACGCGGGAACGATGACGTCCGCGCGGTCCGGCCGGAGACGGAGCTGCGAGACCCGTTCCTCGAACGACATGCCGAGGAGCTTGCGCACGAGCTGGTCGAGCTCCCCCTCTTCCAGGATCGTGTCCTTTTCCTTCCCGAGAACTTCGCGTCGAAGATCGCCGAGCGTCTCAATGTTCCCCCCCGTACCGACGCACAGCTCGATCTTCTGGCTCCCAATCTCCTTTTTCAGGCGCCGCTGCGTGGCGTCCACGTACTCGCGGACGAGCTGGTTGAAGTGTTTTTCGCCGTGCTTCTTCTCCTCGAGGACCTGGAGGAGGCGCACCGCGCCCATCCGGAAACTCTCCGTGGAGAGGATGTTCCCGTCCGCCACGAGCGTGATCTCCGTGCTCCCCCCCCCGATATCGATGAGCATGGCGAGCTTGTTCCGGAGATTCACCTTTTCCTCCACCGCAAGGTGGATGAGCCGAGCCTCCTCTTCCGCGCCGATGACCTCGACGTCGATCCCGCTCGCCTGCGCAATGCGGTCGATGAACATATCCCTGTTCGTCGCCTCGCGCGTGGCGCTCGTGGCCACGGCCTTCGTCCATTTCGCCCCGCGCGCGTCGACCGCCTCCCGGAATTTTCTGAACGCTTCGACGGCGTTTTCAATCGTCTGTTCCGCGATCGCGCCCGTCGTGAAGACGTCCTGCCCCAGCCGCACCGGTTCCCGCAGGTTATCGACGACGGAGAGCTTCCTGTCCCCGTCGACGGTCCCAATCGCGAGCCGCATGGCATTTGAACCTACGTCGATCGCTGCAAATGTTGGCATTCAGAGTCCTGTTATCCGCCGATGCTGCTCATTGTCCGTTCCGGCCGCACGAAACCGGGCCTGTTGATGAGGTGGCCTTCCTCTTTCCCCTTCACCGCGCCGGCGATCGTCGCGGCAATCTCCGCATCGGGGGCGCCGCCGCGCAGGAGCGCGCGGAGGTCAGTCTCCTTCAGCGAGAAGAGGCACGTCCTGAATTTTCCGTCCGATGTGATCCGCACCCGGTTGCAGTCGCCGCAGAACGGCTGGGTGACTGAACTGATGACACCGATCTCCCCGGCACCGTCCGCGAACCTGTACCGTTCGGCCGGGGCCTTCACGGCATCCGCTGACGCGGGATCACGGTCCACCGGGACGAGGTGCGCCACCGCGTCGATCCTCTCGATCACTTCGCGCGTGGGAACGACGCTCTCGATGGACCACCCGTCCTCCCGGCCGATGGGCATGAACTCGATGAACCTGACGATGATCGGGCGCGCGCGTGCGAGCGATGCAAACGCCTCAATTTCTCCGTCGTTCACCCCCCGTATGAGGACGACGTTGACCTTGACCGGCGAGAGCCCGCACCTGAGGGCTTCTTCAATCCCCTCCCATGTCCTGTCGAAATACGCGCGCCGCGCCATCACGGAAAATGTCGCGGGGTCGAGCGAATCAAGGCTGACGTTGATCCTGTCGAGCCCAGCACCGCGGAGGAGCCGCGCCTGTTCCGCGAGGAAGTATCCGTTCGTCGTGAGCGCGATGTCCCTGATGTCGCGGACGCCCCGGACAAGGGCGACAAGCTTCCAGAGCTCTTTCCGCATCAGCGGCTCTCCGCCGGTAAGCCGGATCTTCGTAACGCCGAGCGTTGCGAAGATCTCCGTGAGCCGCCCGATCTCTTCGAACGAGAGGAGCATGTTCTTCTTCAGCCACTCCATCCCCTCTTCAGGCATGCAGTAGCGGCAGCGGAAATTGCACCTGTCGGTCACGGAGATCCGCAGGTTGTTCGCCACACGTCCGAACGTATCTGTAAGATTGGCCATAGAAAGAACAGGTGTGATGCACTCTCCCCCGTGCGTCCCTCAGCCGGGTACGGGGGCAAATTCCTTCTTCCATATAGGGACGTCAGCTTTCACACGTTCGATGGCGTACCGGCACGCCTCGAACGCCTCCGCGCGGTGCGGCGCGCCGGCGGCGGTCACAACGGAGATCTCCCCCACTCGCAGGAGACCGATACGGTGGACGATCGTCACATTCTCCACGGGCCAGCGATCACGGATTTCCGATTCGATCCGGCGCATCAGGTCTTCCGCCATCGGCACGTATGCTGTGTACTCGATAGAACCGACGGATTTCCCCTCGTTTGTGTCGCGCACCGTTCCGATGAATATATCGATCCCTCCTGTCCGCGCAGTCCCTATTCCGCGGAGCACGAGAGCAACGTCGATCGGGTCTTCTGTGACGGCAACCATGGCCTCAGCCCCCGCTCACCGGTGGGAGGAAACTGATCTCGTCTCCCGCATCGAGGACCCGCTCAAACGGAACGTATTCCCTGTTGACGGCAAGCCGGAGGCTTCCCCGCCAGGCACGGAGCGGAGGGAAACGCGCCGCCAGGGCTTCGAAGGCGGCATCCCCCGTAAACGGGGGGTTCACCTCGAGCGTCAATGAACCGGCACCGACAAGCTCACGCACCGGTCCGAAAAAGAGGGCTGTAACGCTTCTCATAGGGGTTCCACATCCGGCATTTCACAATATACGCTTCCACACGCACAAATTCACAGCTTGTGCCGTGGAGGAGGGGGCACACATGGAGGGAACAACGGGAGCAATCCGGGGGTTCTTCATAGGTCAGGCCGACTCACAACAACCAAAGGAGATCCATGCCGGAACGCCGAAAGCTGTCAGAAGCCGAAATTGCCACCGCGGTCAAGAAGCTGAAGGGCTGGAAGGTCGTCGGGGGAAAGCTGCACAAGGAATTCAAATTTGCGGACTTCGTCGGCGCGTTCGGATTCATGACGAGCGCGGCGCTCATCGCGGAGGGAATGAACCATCACCCCGAGTGGTCGAATGTCTACAATAAGCTCGTGATCGACCTCTCGACGCACAGTGAGGGAGGAATCACGGGGCTCGACGTGGAGCTGGCGGGAAAACTCGAGAAGATCGGGTCACCGGGATAGGATTTCCACAACTGCCTGAGACGGGCGGGCCCAAACAGGGTCACGCGGGAATCCGCAGGTTCGAGTCCCGTCCGCCCCGCGAATTTGAAGTGAAAAACGGCAATTTCCCTTCGCCGACTCTCCATCGGGCGCATACACTTGACCGTTAGTGACAATTCAATGAGAAGTTGGATATATTCATCTGAAACAATAGGGAATAACAAGATCATGGTTTCAAATCCTCAAAGAGAAAAGGCTGAACTGTTCTTGAAGTTTCATCAAGACAAAGAAATTTTACTTCTGTTAAACTCATGGGACATCGGAAGTTCTAAATTGATAGAAGCATGTGGCTATAAAGCAATCGCAACAACAAGTATGGGAATAGCTGCCTCTCTAGGTTATCCTGACTGCCAGGTAATACAATTGTCAGAAATGATTGAAGCTATAACGGGGATCGTAAATGGAGTACAAGTTCCGGTAACCGTGGATATAGAAGCCGGATATGGAAATAATTTAAATGAAATAATTGATTCGGTTAAGAAGATAATTGCAGCAGGAATTGTCGGAATAAACATTGAAGACAGTATTGAATTGAATCCAGTATTAATTGACGAGATGGAATTTTGTGAAAGAATATCAGCTATTCGTGCATTGTCAGATTCACTCGGCTTTCATTTGGTAATTAATGCGAGGACTGATTCATTCTATACTTCGTCAGGTTCGCCACGAGAAAAATTGTCTGAATCAATAAAGCGTGGCAATAAATACCGGGAAGCAGGTGCAGACTGCATATTTGTTCAGCCTGTATGGGAAAGAGAAACGATTTCAACACTGGTTAAGGAAATCAATGCCCCAATCAATATTCTTTCAAACCCTGCGATTGGGGCAGGACTACCTCCATCTGTTCGTGAACTGCAGGATTTAGGTGTCGCCCGCTTAAGCCTAGGTTCAAGTTTGATGAAAGCTACTTTAGCTTTAATCAAGAAAGTTGCTGACGAACTATCAGAAAAAGGAACTTACAATATTTTATTAGATTCTCTAACACCGCTTCCCGACGCAGCATTGGCCTATAAAATGGCAATAGGGTTAAACAAATGAAGAACAGCCGTCATCCCCGGGACACATCGGTTCACTGACTTGTATCATGCCGCTTCCAGTTGAGACGCCCAAAAACACGTCAGGCCGAAGGAAGGCGTGATGCACAAAACGCATCCGCCGTCACGAGGACGGCGGGCGCAAACAGATCCGGATCAGAACACAACCTTCAGGTCGTCATCCGGCCTTGGCCATTGACGCGACCATCGAGTTGAATTCCGATTCGGAATCCCCGATGGTTTTCGCGGGCCCGACGAATTTACAGAACACCATTCCTTCGGGACCTTCCACGATGGCGCCGAGAAGCCGGTAGTTTTCCTTCTTCCCCGTCGACTCCATCTGGGGGCCGGCGGGAGCGAGGTATGAGCCAAAGACCTGGACCACGCTCACCTTCAACCCGTTCACATCTTTTGTCGACTTCGCGGGGACTCCGGTCGTCTCAAACTGGGATACCCAACGCTCGATGTTCTGATCGACGGTGCCTCCCTGGTTGGGTCCGAAATAGAATACAGCACATTCCCCTGGTTCGGGATCGCCCTGCGCGGCCGGCACGCTGTACGTGGCAACACGCATCGGGCGCTGCCCCTGTTCCGTCCACCTCTTGGGAACCGACCATTTGATCCCCGCCACCAATCCCGTGTTGCTCCCGAGCAAGGCCATGTCGACTCCAGCCTGGGACGACTGCTGCTGTTTCGTGCACCCGGTCACCGGCAGAATCATTGCCGCCAGGAGGAGTGCCGCTGTCCAGCGCTTCATCCTTCAGTTCCTTTCAATTGATGAGACTCACGAACCCGGCCACAAACATACGTCAGCCGGGAGAAACATGCAATAAAGCGAATGATTGAAAATGGAGGATTGAATATTGAAGATCGAGGATCAGAAGCGGAGCGCGAGCATCACGCCGGGACCCCGTGGTCCGATACTCGGCGAAACGTTGAGTTTCGTCCCCGCGGGTCCCGCGCTCATGTCACTTCCCGGCCCGTCGTCGTGGTGAGAGGCAATTTTGCCGAACGTGTACCCGAGAGCGATCGCGAGCGGGAAGTCGCTGTACCAGTGCCACCCCTTGTTGACGAGACTTATGCCCGTGAGCCCGACGATGCTGTATCCCACGGGGCGTATCCAGCCGGCATCGGGATAGTTTTCCGCGATCACCGTCACCGTCGCCATCGCTGTCGTGATGTGCCCGGAGGGGAATGCGTAGTAACGGGGCTGATTACTATTATATGCCCGGAGTCCGGGGAATGGACGCCATTCCCCCGCCAGCTCCGTCGCCACCTGCGGACTCTCGCGCCCGGAGATGTGCTTGAGAAGCTGGACGGCGATCCCTGAGGCCAGGAGTGCCTCGATCGTTCCGCTTGCCGTCCGCAGTGCCCGCGAATCCCCGGCCGCGAACCCGTAGAGCCCGAATGCCGCAGCGATCCCGACCGTGGTCCTGCCGTCCCCGGCCCGGATGAGCTGGTTGCTCGCAAAACGCACATCTGAAGACCGGATGAACGCATTGTGGGAGACCGCGTACAACTGGTGGTCGCTCACCATAAGGAGCCCAGTGGCAACGGCGATCCCGCCCAGCACCGGGAGCCCATCAGAGCGGAACGCCATTTTTCCCGACGTGATCCAGTCGCCGGGGATATTTGTAATCATCGAGTACCACGCCGGGCCTGATTGCGCGGGGGAAGGTTGCTGCCCGACGGCGAGCGTATCGCCTTCCTCAAGGAGCGCTTCAGTCTGGATCTCCGGGACAGGTCCCGGAAGCGAAGACTCTTCTTCCTGCGCGAGAAGCCGCGCACCCGGCGCAGCGACCGCGAGAGAGACCGCCAGAAAGAGAAGGGGATATCTCATCCTATTTCCCGGGTGCGAATGAATTGACGACATCATTTAGAATGAAAACCGTACGGCGATTCCGGCCCCGTCCTGCTCAAGGAGAGGGGCAACGGAGAATTTTGTTTCCCCCGGCGCCAGCCCCCCGGTCTCCATCGGGTGGGCGGCGATCATGCCAAAAGAATATCCGAGAACCACGGCAAGCGGGTAGTCGCTGTACCAGTGAATTCCTGTATTCCCCATGCTGACGGCAAGGAGCGAAACCGCGGTATAGCCGACCGGACGCGCCCACCACCATTCCGGGTAGTTCTC
>PMJQ01000142.1 GCA_003157485.1 Ignavibacteriota bacterium | reverse complement strand
ATTGAAGACACGTTCATTTGAACAGGCCTCTTCTGATGCTGGAATGGGGCCTAATTGTTATCAGCGGGATGGTTTCGATACCGGCGAACCGCTGTAACATCAATTCAAATGGTCGATGAACTCATCCGGAGGAGCCAATGAAAATCGGTTTCATCGGTCTGGGCATCATGGGCAGTCGCATGGCGGCAAACCTGCAAAAAGGCGGCCACCCCCTGGTCGTCTTCAACCGGACACGTGAAAAGGCGGAGTCCTTGTTGGCTGAAGGTGTGCGATGGGCCGATTCCCCGGCCGAATTGGGGTCACAAGTGGAGGTGCTCTTCACGATGCTGGCGCATCCTGCAGCCGTTGAGGAAGCAGCCTTGGGCCAGGCCGGATTTCTTCCGCGATTGGGACCGGGCCAAATGTGGATTGACTGCAGCACCGTCAACCCGTCGTTCTCCAGGAAAATGGCCGCGGAGTCGCAGGCGCACGGCATTCGTTTCCTCGGTGCCCCGGTGAGCGGCTCCAAGGACATGGCGGCCACGTCAAAACTCACTTTCTTGGTGGGAGGTGAGGCGGGCGATTTGGAAACCTGCCGGTCACTGTTGGCATGCATGGGAAACAGGATCATTTACTGCGGCGGACAAGGGATGGGCGCTTCTCTGAAAATAGTGATGAACCAATTGCTGGGAACCGTGATGGCCGCTTTTGCCGAGGGGCTGGTTCTTGGTGAATCTCTCGGTCTGTCACGTGAATCATTGTTTGAGGCATTGTTGAGCGGGCCGGCTGCTGCCCCGTTCCTTTCGGTCAAGCGGGAGCGGATCGAAAACGCAGATTTCAAACACGCGGATTTCCCTTTGCAGTGGATGCAGAAAGATCTCCAGCTCGCCACAGTAAGTGCTTACGAAACTGGTGTACCCATGCCCGTAACAAACGTGGCAAAGGAAATCTACCAGCTAGCAATTCGCGAAGGCCATGGCGAAGAAGATTTTTCAGCCATCTATGACTACCTTGCGCACAGCTCTGCGGGGATATCCACCTGAACATTCATGCCGATCAATAACAACACGTTCAAAGAAAACGGCGTCATTGTCGACGATTTGGTCAATCAACGCCCGGCTCTTCATCAGTGGGTTCCAGGTTCGAGTCCTGGTGGGTGCACGAAGATTGAAGATGGAAGATTGAGGATTGTAATTGATCTCGATGCGCCGCAAGGCCCCGGGTTGCATAACATCCGCCTTAACGCAGAAGATGCCGGCCGGCGACGTGGAATGGAGATGCCTCCGAGGGGAGTACCGGCAGCGCAGTCAGAGCAGATGAGATCTCCGGGGAGCATTTCGTTTCTCTCATCAAGAGGAACATACTATGAAAATCGGAAAAGCGATCATCACGGCGGCAGGTCCAGGACAGCGGCGTCTGCCTCTTCAGACACTTATCGATCGTGATGGTGAACAGAAATCCGTCCTCACCGTCATAATCGAGGAGGTGAGTCGGGCCGGAATCAATGATACGTGCATTGTGATTCATCCCGACGATGAAATCGCCTTCCGGTCCTTTGCCGGCGATCATTCCGGCCACATCTCATTTGTCTATCAGCAGGAGCCCCGGGGCTACGGCCATGCAATCTGGTGCGCCAGAGACTTCGTAAAGGGGGAGCCGTTCCTTCACCTGGTCGGCGATCATCTCTATGTCAGCAGGATGCTGAAAGGATGCGCACAACGGGTTGTGGAATCTGCGGAGACAGAATCCTGTTCGGTTTCAGCAGTGCAGGCCACGCGCGAAGGGTATCTTCCGAACTTCGGCGTCGTGAGTGGCAAGCGCATCCATGGACGGAATGATCTCTATGCGATTGAGACGGTCATTGAAAAACCAACGCCTACGGAGGCTGAGCAACGGTTGATTGTTCCTGGACTTCACGCCGGCTACTATCTCTGTTTCTTTGGGATCCATGTGTTGACACCGGCCGTCATGCAGATTCTTCAGCGTCAAATCGAGGGCGCACCAGATGGGCGCCTTGCCACAATATCATCCGCTCTGCATCAATTGGCACACCAGGAGAAGTATCTCGCGCTGGAAATGCAGGATTACCGGTACAACGTCGGTGTGAAATACGGTTTGCTCAACGCTCAGCTTGCGCTTGCACTGAGCGGAGAGGATCGTGATGAGGTCATTACCATGCTCATGGAGATGCTCCTGATCCGCGAACACTATGCCGGCGAAAGGAGCAAGGAATGAGCGTGCTGACGGCTATCATCACGTCAAAGGACCAGAGTACCCGTGATCAGGCGCTGGATGCGTTCTGCCGATCGGCAACCCTCGAGCAATTGCTCTCAGAGTGCAAGTCCCTTGAAGAATTTCGCCATGCGAGCCTGAACCTGTATGAGCAGGTTCGGGCGCTTTTTTTTCTCTATGCAATTCATCGCTTCCACCTGCCGACAAAAAAAGGACTGCCTTCGCGTGGGCTCATTCCATTCCAGGGATACGACGACCTGCTGCATCGCCGTTTTGAGGAGGCGATTGAACGGTTTCTCGCGGCGCAATCTCAAGATGGCCCTCATGACGGGATCTCGAGCGCCCTTGCGGCAGCATACCGCAGTCTCGGCTTCCAAACGCTGGCAAATCAGGTGCGGGCAAGTGTTCGCTCGGTGCGTGGGAATCAGTGGATGTTCAGGGCAGGACATCCGTCTGACTACCCGTTGCGTGTCGTTCCAACACTGCTCGAAAAAACCGATGGACTTTATCCTCTGCTTCATGAAAGAACTCCCGTGAGGATGGATCTGTCGCATAGCGGTTGGAGCGACATCTTCTTCCTGGGAATGGATTTTCCCGAAGGTGCTCGTGTCCTCAATATTTCCATTAATCTGGCCGTCAGGGATCATCACGCTCAACAGATACCGCGGCCTCCCGTCGAAGCATACTTCAGAGTCATCGACACACCGATGATCAGGCTTGTCAGCACCGATCTTGGCGCTGTCACCGAAATTACCTCATTTGCTCAGATTTTCGATTATGCCGTGGATTACCTCGGCCTGCTCAAGGGTGCGGTGATCGCCTCGGGAATCGTGCCGCCCAGCATGGAAGGTGCAACCCAACCTCTCGCAGATCTCCTGTCAGAATTGGTCGGACCCGGTTTGGGGATCGAGATCGTGAGCCAGGTAAACAATATCCCGAAGGGCTCCCGGCTTGCCGTTTCAACGACCCTCCTCGGGTCCATCATTGCCGTGTGCATGCGTGCTACAGGACAGACTTCATCTCTATCAGGTTCATTGACGGAGAACGAGCGACGAACGATTGCCTCCCGTGCCATCCTTGGCGAATGGCTCAGCGGATCAGGGGGTGGCTGGCAGGATTCCGGAGGCGTCTGGCCCGGTATCAAGATTATTCAGGGTGTTTGCAGCACGGACGGCGATATCGAATATGGAGTGAGTCGCGGGTGTCTTCTGCCCCGTCATACGATTCTGACGCATGAGGATGTCTCTCCAGCCTCCAGAAAACAACTGCAAGACAGTCTCATCCTTGTGCACGGCGGGATGGCGCAGGATGTAGGTCCGATCCTGGAAATGGTCACGGAGCGCTATTTGCTTCGATCCGAAACTGAGTGGCAGGGGCGCCAGGAGGCCCTTGCACTGTTCGATCACATTGTGGCGGAATTGAAAAGAGGAGATATCCAGGCGATAGGGAAGTCCACGCACAGGAATTTCCTGGGCCCGATACAGACGATTATTCCGTGGGCGTCGAATTTGTACACCGAGTCAATTATTCATCGTGTTAAAGCGGAATTCGGCAAAGACTTCTGGGGATTCTGGATGCTGGGGGGGATGTCCGGCGGAGGGATGGGATTCCTGTTCCACCCGTCGCGAAAAATCGAGGCTCAGAACCGGCTGTGGGAGATCATGCGGTCCGAAAAACACCGCCTCGAACACGGGATACCGTTCGCCATGGAGCCTGTTGTCTATGATTTCACAGTGAATGAGCAGGGATCATCGGCAGAACTCTCTCGTGGTGAGAAGACGGTAATGCCTCAACCGTATTATGCCCTGATCATTCCGTCGCTCCTTCGACGAGATCCAAGGGCGATGTCGGTCCATCAACGGAATGAACTGGATCATTTTTCCTCCGCCTGCAGGTCAAATCCCGCGCTCGAAGGAATGCTCCAACAGATCTTTGAGCGTATCTTGCCGGACGGAGGGACTGAGATACCGCAGCACCAATCCTTGAACGAGTTGCTCGACCGATATGGCTTCGATCGGATCCAGCATAATCAGCTCAAAGCAGACTTGAAGAGCGGCCGCATCGGCCTCGCACAGAACCGGCTTCCCATCAATTCGACAATCGTCGATGTGGAAGATGGTGACGTTGACGAAATTGCCGGAGACCGTTTCTCAAAGTACGCATCAGTCGGATCAGCGGCCATCGCATCCGGAACAGTGGCAGTGTTGACACTTGCAGCGGGTTCCGGAAGCCGGTGGACAAAAGGCGCGGGCACAGTGAAAGCCCTGAACCCTTATTGCCGGATCGGCGGTGTGCACCGGACATTTATCGAGACCCATCTGGCAAAAACTCGCCGGACAATGAAACAATTTGGTGCGACAATCCCTCACGTGTTTTCAACAGGCTACCTCACACACGATGCCATCAAGCAGCATCTCGAGGATGCGCAGAATTATGGCTTCGATGGCGATCTCCTGCTTTCTCCGGGGAGCAGTATTGGCCTGCGGTTAATTCCGACAGTACGAGATCTCCGATTCGCCTGGCTGGAAATGCCTCAGCAATTATTGGATGAACAGGCCCAAAAGGTCCTCGAAAGCCTGCACGCGTCTCTGATGGATTGGGCGGAACGCACCGGTGAGGGGAGCGATTATACAGACAATCTTCCACTGCAGTGCCTGCATCCCGTTGGACACTGGTACGAAATACCGAACCTCTTCCGCAACGGTGTGCTGCTGCAATTACTCCGCTCATTTCCAGACCTGCAACACATCCTCGTGCATAATATAGACACCGTGGGGGCAAACCTCGATCCCGCCATCCTTGGACATCACATTGAAAGCAAAGCCGGGATGACCGTTGAAGTGATCACACGGCGGTTGGATGATCGCGGTGGCGGATTGGCGAGAACAGAGGGAAGACTCCGGCTGATTGAGGGACTTGCTCTCCCCCGTGAAGAATACGAGTTCATTCTTTCCTACTACAATACTGCCACATACTGGATCGATCTTGATCGGGTACTCCACGTGTTTGGACTTCGCCGCAGCGATTTGGCCAGCCCAAAGACCGTGACCGAGGCCGTGCGTTCCCTCGCATCGCGGATGCCAACCTATATAACGCTCAAAAACGTGAAGAAGCGCTGGGGAAAAGGTCAGGAAGACATCTATCCTACACTTCAATACGAAAAACTGTGGGGAGACATGACGGCGCTCCCTGGACTTCGATGCTCCTACGTTGTTGTCCCACGAGAGCGTGGCCAGCAATTGAAGGAGCCGGCGCAAATGGATGGATGGCTGAGAGACGGATCGGCGGATTACGTGCAATCGCTCTGCGAGTGGCAATAGAAGGGGTCTTTACTGCCTTCGTGAACCTGGCATATGAGTGCGCCCGCCACTTCAGCGGATGTCTCTCCAGAATTCGTTTTTTGGAACCTTCTGGATCCGTTCCGCTTTCATTCATGTGAATCCATCTGAAAGGGGTGCCACGGTGGCAGAAAACAAGACCAAGCCGACGAAAAGCAGCGTGGCTGCGTTTTTGAACAAGGTCAAGAACAAACAGATGCGGGACGATTGTTTCGCCATTCTCGAAATGATGCAGAAAGCGACGAATGAAGACCCCGTGATGTGGGGAACCGCAATCATCGGCTTTGGCAGATATCACTACGTGTATGAGAGCGGACGGGAGGGGGACACCGTCGTTATCGGGTTCTCGCCGAGGAAAGGGAACATCAGCATCTACCTGATGGGCGGGCTGAAGCCGATCGAGAACGAACTGGCAAAGCTGGGGAAGCACAAAACCGGCAAAGGGTGCCTGTATATCAAATCGCTCAGCGACGTAAACGGGGAGGTCCTCAGGAAAATATTCGCGAGGGCATACAAAGAAGGACAACGAAAGAGCATGCAAGAGGCCTGACGAGTCGCTTCTACCGACGAACGAGCAGGGAAGGAAGGTGTCCATATGAAGGTCAATACCGCGATCCTGATTCTGTGCTTTCTCTTTGTTTCCTGTGATTCCCCGGCACCAAAACAAAACGGATCCGGGAAAACCGCCGGGGAAGATTCACAGAGCCCTCGTGGCACCGGGATCTGGCAAAATGAAATCTACACGGACGAATTCGGCCAGACAAGCGACAGGGACTGCATACGAAACCGGGATCTTATCGCCGGCAGTTTCAGCAATGTTGCGAAAACAAGCGCTCCCCTCAACGTCAGGTTCCTGATTTTCAATCCGAACAGCATTTCTCTCCAGCTCTTTGAGAATGCCGGGAACACTCCCGTGAAGGCACTCACACCGCAGGGCTATACCGTCACCATTGACGACGCCGACGGAGCTGAGCACAAGGTGAAGGCCGTGAATTATTCCGACAAGGTCGCGTTTGAAAAAACCGATGCCGGGATAGTCCACGAAATACTCATGAAAGGCGGCAGAGTTCAATTCAGCATTGCGGGAGATTTCAATGCAACGACCCGGTATCAGTTCACGATTGACAACGCGACCGGGTATGACGCGGCATTCAGGAATCTCACGCAGAAATAGCGACAAACAACGTCCAATCCGCTGCTCCCTTCAGGATACCGGAGGGAGCGGGTCAACCCGCTTTCGGGCCCCCCGAGTGTCGTTCCTGACAAAAGAACCCGTCCCTGAGGCGTGTGGGGCTGTTACGGGGTATTCCTGGGCACGATCCAGCGACGCGCCCGATTTCGCCTTTCAGGAGGATCTGGCCGCGTATCTCCCCTTCCGGATTGGCCTGAGTCGGGAAACTGGCGTAGAGCCTCCCTGCAATCAAGGAATCGACAAGCGGGCAGGTCAGAGGCTGGACGTCGGAGGGGCGACACGGTGCATCAACGGAGCGGATCATAAAGACTGCGGCAGAGTGCCTCGGTGTCGTTCCCGGGCGAGCCGGCATACGCAGACACGTTTGTCAGGACAACAATGCCCACGCGGGAGTTCCTTTCGAATATGACCCCGCATGTATATCCCCCCGTTGCGCCAAATGCGCCCACGTGATGTTTCCCTCCTTCGCTGTACGTCGCCCACCCGAGTCCGCCGGTGAAGTGCTCATTGAACTGCTTTGTCGCCTTCTGCGCGAGAGAGAAATACGTCGTGTCCTCCATATTCGCTCTGACATACTTCACAAGATCTCTGACATTCGACCAAATCCCGCCCGCACCTGTCAGCGCGTCGCACGCGCCGCCGTCCACAGGGAGCAGATTGCCGGCGGGATCGAGACCCCGGACAAGTAACCGCGCACGTCCGTTGTTGATTGCGACGAACGTATTACGCATTCCCAGCGGGGCGCACACAGATTCGAAGAGTAGATCCTCGTACGGCTTTCCCGCAATGAGCGTCAGTATGTGACCAAGCAGGCCTCCCCCCAGGTTTGAGTACAGCCTTTTCTCGCCGGGGGTCGAGAGAAGGACCTCATGATCGGACAAATACTCGTAGAGCCGCTTTATGTCATAATAGTGGTAAGGGCTGTAGGGATCAAAAGGATGTTCGTCGTCGTCTTTCACGTTCCCGGGCTGGAAAGGAAGGCCCGACGTGTGGTTTGCCAGATGAGTCAGCGTGATCTCGACGCCGTTAAGCGAGCTCTGACGCATATGCACGGGGAGAAACGTCTTGATCGGCGCATCGGGATCAACCTTGCCTTCGTAGACAAGTCTTGCGAGCATTGTCCCCGTGAATGTTTTCGTAATCGATCCAATCTCAAAGATGCTGTCACTGTTGCCGACATACAGCAACGAATCATTGCGTCTCAGTATTCCCGCGTATCTCTCCGAATCCCGCACAATGATGCAGAGCGAGATCTGCGTACCGTTCGGGCGGTGCTGGAGGAAGTCGAACACACGCCCGCCCTGCGCGGAGTCAAGCAGGCCGCCGTTCTCCGGCGCGGGCAAGCCAACAGGACTCGCAGGTTCATGCCGTGAGCAGGACATGAAAGCGATGAAACATGAAACGACGATCCACACGTTCTTCGGCGGCATCCGCATTGCACGGCCCCGGGGAGGTAGTTCGTTCTGTGCTCCGGCATCACCAGAATGAATGGTAGTGCGTACAGGCGTGAGAAGCAATGCACGTGTGAGGAGCGCTCAGTCAGCCGTATTTCACAACACAGATGGCTCATGGATGAGAGTTCACGGCAAAACTCCGGGATCGTGAATCGCATTGACAATCGACGAACCGGAGGGTACATTAGCCCGGGCAGCACGCTCCGGCCACGCCGCCGGACTTCATTCTGATGCACACAATGAGGAAACCTTCAATGGATACGAGTGAATCGGCATTGAGCATATTTAAGAACGGATTCAATTGCGCGCAGGCCGTCCTGGCGGCGTCGGTGGAAAAAACGGACCTGCCTGATCAGGTCGCGTACCGGATAGCGTGCGGATTCGGAGCGGGGATGGGGCGCCGCCAGAAGACGTGCGGCGCAGTGAGCGGCGGCATCATGGTGATCGGGATGTTGTACGGGCGTGACGGGAGCCGGACCGATGAAGCCAAGGAGAAGACGTACAGCGTCGTGAATGCGTTCATGGATGAATTCGAGAAGAGGCACTCAACGACGGAGTGCAGGGAACTCCTGGGATGCGACCTGAACACGGAGGAGGGGAAGAGGAAATATATCGATTCCCGCCTCTATTCCACTGTTTGTCTCGAGTGCATCAGAGATGTCACTGCGATTCTCGAAGAGGTGTGCCCGGGCAAAAGCGACAAGGATCCTCACGGCTGAGAGAGTGATCATCGCAGGCAACCCCGGGACTCGGTGCACGAGATGCGTTCACCGTACGGGCCCCTCGATGTCACCACGCGGATGAGGGGGCGCATCCGGACCTTCCGGCCGCGCGTCGCGCAATGCCCTCTGTTCCTCGCTCAGCACGTCTCGGATCTTCATCTCGTTTGCCACGTGTGCTCTGAAGAGCTCCGTCCTCAGGTTTCCAATCTCCTCCGCAGCTTTGTCGACGGCTGCGCGGTCGGGGTCGCGCGCGGTCACAAGCGTCCGCAGATGGGTTTCCTTTTCCGCAAGCTCGTTCCGGAGCGGAAGAGTCTTCTCCGCCAGTGAGAGGTTCAGTTTGCGCATCTGTTCTTTCTGCTGATCGGTCAGATTCAGAAGATCCCGGTCTCCCTGAGGGTACTCGTGCATGACGCCGCGGCCTCCGCCGGGGGGAGGCGGCGGGAGCGGATTCCCTTCCTGAGACTGCGCACGAACCGGCAGTATGCACAGAACCAGTCCAAGCGGCAGTGCTGCGATGCGGAACTTGTTCACGTTGTTCCCTTTCTCATGTGATTGGCGATGACTGCTTCAACAGGTGAGACGCCTCTCGCATGAGAAACTTGCGGAGGAACCCTACCGCGGCGGAGGTCCCGGCCCTTCCCCGCGATCAGGCGGCGGCTCGCCCATGCGGTCATCGCGCCCTTCGGCGGGAGGACCCGGGGCCGGAGGCACTCCCCCCGACGCCCTCTCAAATACATCGCGCATGAGGCGGTCGAATTCCACGCGCTGTCCGTCGTCGCACAATGCGCGAACCGCCTGGAAGTGGCGAATCGTCAGAAGATCCAGGTTCTTCTGCAGCGTACCGATCCTTTCTATTTCCTGCACGATCGGCGCCGCAGACGTGTCGCCGCTCCTCAGGGCGCT
The DNA here is from genome assembly GCA_003157485.1 of Ignavibacteriota bacterium. Classification (GTDB taxonomy): domain Bacteria; phylum Bacteroidota; class Ignavibacteria; order UBA10030; family UBA6906; genus Fen-1273. Next base: position 27,459 of record PMJQ01000142.1, on the reverse strand, counting down.
ATAGAGTCCCCTTCTCGATGCCACCAGGTCCGCGACGACATGCCCCGATGCCTGCTGATATTCCGAGCGAAGACCTTCGAATCGGGCCTTCTGGCCGTTGCTCAGATGAAGCTTCTCCTCCATGATTTCCCTCGGCCCGAACCGGCCGGGGGGCGGGATGTCGGGCCTCCTTGCAGCCTGCCACCAGAGAGTTCCGAGTGTCGCGATGTTCAGAATGACGAGGAGGAGAACCCCCGCGGTTAATACCCTGTTTTTGCTCAGCAGATCCATGGCGTTACTCCACGCTCTGATAGTCTTCGAGAGTGAGCCGGTAATCCCGGGCAAGTGAATCGGCCGCTGCGGACGGGACGGACGCCTGAGCGCCCGCTCCCGTCCCTGCATGAACGATCGTCAGGACGTTCAGGGCTGCGAGGGCCACAAGGCCTGCGACCGCGAAGCGAAATCCCCGGGAAATGTTCGGCGCCCGTCCTCCGCGCTGGCGCGCGAGCGCCTGCATCACGTTCCCCGCAAGGAAGGGAGGGGGAGGGACCGGTTCTATCCCGTTCAGCAGTTCGAGCGTTTTCCTCACCTCATCCTCCCGTTTGTCGCCGTTGATCATACTTCACCTCAGAGGTTGTCCGTGTAATAATCGTTCAGCTTCTTTTTCAGCGTTGTGCGGGCCCGGAAGATGAGTGATTCCACGGCCGGGACGCTTATCCGGAGTACTTCGCTTATCTCTTTGTAACTGAGCCCGTCCGCGCAGTAAAGGAGGAGAGCGGCCCGCTGGTTCTCGGCAAGCCGGTCGATCGTATCGAAGAGGACCGCCCTCCGCTCTTTCTCTTCGAGCCGTATCCCGGGGTGCCCCGAGCGATCGCGATCCTCGGGCTCACCCGCGTCCGGATCGAAAAGGGACTGCACGACTGCAAACCGTTTCTTCCTCTTTTTCCACCGCACGAGATCAAGCGATTTCGACACGGCGATCCGGTAAATCCACGTCGAGAGTTTTGAGTCACCCCTGAAGGTGCGGAGAGAGTTGAATACCTCTATGAAGACTTCCTGCGCAACGTCCTCGGCGTCTTCCCTGTCATGCAGGACGTTCAGACACGCGTTGAAGACGCGTCCCTGATATTCTTCCACGAGTGAGCGGAAGGCAGAGGTGTTGCCGGATATCACTTCCTGAATCAGTTCTCTGTCTTCCATGAAAAGGGGTTTTCTTCCTGAAGGTTTGACGTCAGATCATACGAAACCTTGCGGCGGGGTTCGACGCCCCCGGCGGGACAAGACGCTCATCGGCTGGTCGGTGACGGCAACCGGCGCGGGGGCCGCATGGGTCTTCGCGCGAACAACGACGGGAGTCGAAGGAAGCGGCCCGAGTCGTCCGGGAGCATTCACGCTCGGACAGAACTTGCCGAACCCGTTCAATCCGTCATCGACAATTCTCGTCGATGTCCCGGCAGACGCAAAAGTCAGCGTGGGAGTGTACAACATCCTCGGAGAGAATGATCTTAGTTGTCCTTCGCCCCTTCGGCGATCCAGTGCCGGAGAAGTTCCAGATCGGCCGCGGGGAGCGGAGTAACACTGGATGTGTCCGGCGGCATGCGGAAGTGAGGCTGGTTCGTCTCACAGAGTATATATAGCCTGCTCTGGTAAGGGTTTCCCGGGATAACGAGAGGTTCTTTTCCCGACATCGTGTGGGAGTTCATGAATGTCGCATAGGACACCATGACGATTTTGGCCCGCGACACTTCAGTTCCATGGCACCGTGTACATCGGGCGTTGAGTACAGGCTGTATCTGGTCACGGAAACTGACAGGTTTTTTGCCGCAACCGAAGACGAATACGATGAGAATGAAAACGGGAAGATATCGCAAAGTCAGCCTCCACTGATGGTGATAGATCCGGGACGCATGATTGCTGCAAACATAGAGAATCCCGGGACAATGTCAAGGAGGAAACTACGAAGGTTCCGCAGATTCCAGAACATGGACTGACCCGGGAGGTACAATCCTATCGAATATGTCCTCGTTATGAGAGATCAGAAGGATCGCCCTTCCGTCCGCGCGCGCTTCCCGAATCAGCCCGAGGACCCGGTCGATGCTTTCAAAATCCAGTGCGCTCAGCGGCTCATCGAGTATTATCAGAGGAGTGTCCAGCGCGAACGCACGGAGAAGATTCAACCTCTGCTTTTGTCCGCCGCTGAGCTGCCACACTTTCTTTCCCCTGAGCTCCGGGATCTCCCGGCGATCAAAGAGCCGCGCCAGCGCCGAATCGATGTCCGCCGCGCCGCGAAGTGATCGCTTCCCGAGTATGCGGAGCGTATCGCTCACTCCCGCCCTGGGATTCAACGCTTCGTCGGCGTGCTGAAACGCCATTGTCATCTTTTTTCCCCAGAGACGTTTCCGCCAGTAGGAACGTGGTGAGACGTCCCCAAGCCTGACCCCGTCGATCTCGAACCGGAAATAGTCCGCATGGAGAAGGCCGACGATGATCTTGGCCACGGTGGTCTTCCCGATGCCGCTCCCCGCCTTGAGATATGCAAGTTCCCCCGGCCTGACTTCGAGAGGACCGGTTCGGCTTCCGCCCCCCGGTTTCGAGAAACGAAGAACGCGGCCGAACACGCGAATTTCCCCCTCCACGCGGAGGACAGGAGAGCCGGATTCGATTGCGGGCTCTTTGCGGAGATCGCCGAGCCAGGCCAGGAAGCGCCCGGGATCGAATTCGCGCGTTCGGGCGACCCCGCCGCTCACGTAGAGCTCCATGAACCGGAACGACTTCTCTAGGTCCCGGTGGCGGGACTGTACGTACGAGATCATACCGTAATCGTGCGTGACAAGCAGAATCGTCTCATGCCTGAGCCTGAAGCGGGCGAAGAGCCTGTCGAGGAGCCTGTCGCGCGCCTCACGGTCCAGGCTCCCCGTCGGTTCGTCGAACACGAACAGGCCGGGGGAATCCGCCCCCCCGGAGAGCCCGATATCCATTTTTGAAAACGCCATCGCGGCAAGTATGCGCTGCTTTTCCCCGCCGCTGGGGCGGTACGGCCTGGGGTAGACAGGGAGCAGAAGGGGGAGGGTTCCTCTGTCCGCGTCCCGCCAGAGCTCCATCGCGGGGGCGAGCGGGTCCTTCGCCTTTGCGAGCGTCCCCTCCTTCATCTGCTGTTCGATCGTTAGGAGGGGGTTGAGGTGGGAGGAGGGCTCCTGGAACATAAAGAAGCCTCCGTTCCTTGCCGCGCGCGCCGGCGGAGAATCCCTGTATTCCGCATACGGCGCTGCGCCCATGCGGATCCGGAACTCCGATTCGTCGAGTATGCCGAAGAGGGCTTTCCCGATCAGTGATTTCCCTATCCCCGATTCACCGAAGAGGAACGTGATCGCGCCCTCCTCAAGGGGAAACCCCACGGCGTCGACGAGGAGACGATTCCCGGCGGCGATGCGTATGTCAAACCGTGATGTGGTCACAGCCTGTACCGTTCCATGAGCCCGTTCGCAACCCTGTAGGCGCAGAGGAGCGTGTAGACGATCAAAAACGCCACGCTTATCCCCTGAAGATGTTCGACGAAGAGCGTCGGAATCACCCTGACGTCGGTCAGGGCCGTGCCGATCGCAAGGATGTCCTGTTTGCTGTCGAGCTTCGCGAGCATGCTCCCGAGCGTCACCGGCAGGTTCGAGAGACTTACCTCGGCGGAAAGTCCAACGGAGACGATGAAGTCGACGCTGCAGATGAGGAAAATCGCCCGTCCGAACAGGGCGACCGATTTCTGTACGAGATTCGGCACGCTGTTTTTCAGAAGGATCTCCCTGTTGATGATGACCCGGGAGGGGACGCCGCAGACAAGGAGGGCGCTTACGAACTCCAGCGATTCGAAGTGGCGGATGCGCTCACGGATCAGATCAACGACCTCCTGGAACATCAGCAGCGCCGTGAGGAGCGACATCGCGAGTATGCGCGACGTGTCGGACGCGAGAACTTCGTTCAGCGTCAATGCCGTAATGACAACGTACCCGATGAGCATTCCCACGATCTGGGGAACGGAGCGGAGAAGATTCAGCAGGAACGAAACAGCAAGGTACGCGCTCCGGCGCCGCGAAGACTCGAGGAAGTGAAGGAAGAGCGCCGTACCCCATCCCATGACAAGTGCGACCGCGACCGCGGCAAAGGCGCCGGCGAACGTGTTGATGCAGGCGTCCCCCACGAGCGCGCGCGCCGGGGCATTCAGGTACAGCCCGAGCCAGCCCCACGTCAGCGCAAGTCCCGCGAGCCACAGGACTCCCCAGAGGAGATCTCTCCTCTCCGCCAGGAATCCGGAGAGGAATCGGCCTGTGACCGGGCGTTCATCCCGGGTTGTCATATCTCCTCGATTCAAAAAGAAGCCACAGATCGGCGAAAGCCTCCGTCAGCTTTACCGTAAAAAAGATCGCGAAGACGATCGCAATCGCAAGATCGATCTCCCGGAAGAGCAGGTGCTGGAGCAGCGCGTAACAGAGGTGCCCTTTGATATTCAGCGCCATTTCGATGATCACGATTCCCGTCACGACAAATGCGGCATGCTCTTTCAATGAAGGGATGAACTGGAGCCTTGCGTTCCTGTAAATATCCCGGAACACGTGGTTGCGCGCGCCGAGAACCGGAAAGAGAAGCACCGCGCGGCGGATCGCACCCGGTCCGTCCCACGCATACGATGAGGAGACCCCTTTCACGATTGCCGTCTGGATATACCCCTTCCGGCTTTCCGCGACAAGGAGCGCGTAGAGATGATTGGCATAGTTGACGAGGACTCCGTTGGAAACGACCGCAAGGGGGATGAGAAAGAGAATGCTCTCCGTATCAAGGCTTGTGCGGAAGGAATAGGCAATCACATAGGCGGGAGCGAACAGAAGGAGAGAGGCGATTCCTTTCAGCACGGATTTCAGAAGAAGACCCGCCCGGGAAACGGCCGCGCCGGGCCCCAGAGATTCGATTGCCGCGATATAGCGCCGGAGGTAGGACGTGCGCCCCTGTTTCCAGGCGATGAATTTCCAGACGGCGAGCGCGCGCGCGGCAAAATACGTCAGCACCATCACCGTGAGATAGGCGAGGAGAAAGACCGCATACATCGGAAGAATCGCCGTACCGGTCTCCCACGAGAGAACCGCACGCCCTCCTCCGGTCTTCCTCGATGGATCGGTGAACCGGGCCAGGCGCGCATCTTCGATTGCGCGCATGAGCGAGTCGACGTTGCTCACTCCCGGGGGGCGAATGACGCCCAGCGCGTCGCGGAACAGCGCCCGGTCGAGCGGACGGGACAGATCGACGGAATCGATGTCAAGATAACGTTCAATCCTGGGATCGGTCCGGGGAGCAGAGGCCGCTTCGCCGCGGCGCACGAGGACCGATACGACGACAAGGGCGAGCCCCACGACGATGACGGCCGATAAGTGCTCGAAGATTACCGCGGGGATCGAACGCACGTTTCTGTCACCGGAGTGGAATAAGTATCGCGCCGTTCGTGATTTCCGCGTGCAGCCCCGTCCCCCCGAGGATGCGTTCCACGGCCGGGAGGAGCGCCCTTGTGCTGAGCGCATACGACATGGAGAGCGAGGCCGGTTCGAGTCCGCATCGTATCTCCGTGCGTAAGCGGGTAATACGGAAGGCGGGGGGGGAATCATCCCTGCCGGTCTCCGACTTCAGGGCGGCGTATATCCGGCGGAGCGATCTGTTGGCGTCGTCGATGACGGTTTGAACGCGCTGAAGGAGATCGCCGGGCGCTATCCCCGCTCTCGCCTCCTGCGATGCCTCGCGCCACTCAGGAGAGCCGTTTGGAGCGGAAAGCTTCACCCAGCCGAATTTTCCGGAGACGGACGGAAGGCGTACGTACGCCGCGGACTGATACTCAAAAACACGGAGCACACGAATCCCGGGCCTGAGCTCGATTTCCCCTTTTTCCCCCGCGGGTCTCAGCCTGAGCGCTTTCCCCGCGAGGAGCACGACGGTGTCCCCGTACAGCGTGACATCTTTCAGGATTTCCGACTTTCCCGGGTTTCCGTGACTTGTGAGGCCGCCCGCCGCATCCCGCAGCAGGAAATAGGGCTCGCGGTCGATCTCGACGGAAGCGCACGGGGTGAAGCCGTCCCCGAGAAGATCACGCTCCCGCAGGACGACAATCGGGACGAACGGAGGAATACGTCCCGCATCATCGGGGCCCAGCCGCTGCTGATACTTGTTGAACACAACAAGCTCACGGGGGTGTTCGACGAGCAGGACGGTCGCGGTGCGCTCCGAGGCAGGTGCGGAGGAGGTCAGAGCAACAGCAAGGCCGGCGAGGATGATCGCCGGCCTCCGTCCCCGTCTCCGTCCTGTCAGCGATCCGGGGTTTCCTGCCATTGCTTGATCGTCGAAAGTTGAGAGGCGACGCCGTAGAGACTGATGCTCGTGCTGTCAAACTGCGTGCTGAAATATGCCAGGGACGGGACCGAGAAGAGCCAGGATCCCAGGCTGAGTCCGTGCTCGAGCTGGTCGATGCGACGTGCATACTCCTGCTTGTCGCCGATATTGCGCGTCGACATGAATCCGTAGACGTATTCCAGGAACTGATTGACATCCGCCTTGTCGGGCGTATCGGCAGCCGCATCCAGACCGAAGAAGTTGTTCGCTTTCCGGAACGAACCCGGGGAAACAACCTGGGCTCCGCGAGGGTCTTCCGCAACCTCGAGATTGATCCTGTAATTCGCCAGGTCGGGCTGGCGGAGGAAGATGTCGTACAGGTCGAAGAGGAAATTGCTGCGGTACCCCGTAAACGCGACAAGGACCGCGTCATAGTCCTCCCGCTGTATGTCCTCGTTCCCCACGATCATCACCTTCACTTTCCCCCTCGTCAGCGCCGGATCATTCAGGATGTCGGCAAGATCGGAGTACTCCTCGCGAAATCCGTAGTTTGCGGTCGCCTTGATCCGCACCGTGTCGGGAAGCAGGGAAAGGTCGGGAGGTGCGTCGTCGCGCACCGGTTCGACGACTTTCTCTTCGATGTAATACGAAGAGGTAGGGAAGAGGCTGTGGTTGACGTAGTCCCCGTAGTTGTCCCGGTTCCCCTTGTAATCGAGCAGATGGCGCTGCTGGGGGGTCCCGACGTTGAAGAATCTGTCGGCGATGGCCTTGCTGTCCAGCAGCCGCCGGAGCTGGAGGCGCTGATCGCGGGAAAGGCGCGACGTGTTGAACAGGACCGCAAACATCGCGGTGCTGATATTGGACTTTGTGAAATACTTCCTGCTGTCCGTCAGGATCGGGGAGAGCGCTCCGAACGGGGATTCCAGGAGGACGTTGATCGAGCCGTTCCTCAGTTCCGTCGTATACGTGCTGTTATCGATGAACGGGGCCAGGACGAAGCTCGGAATCGCCGCTCCGCCGTCCGGCGTGCTGCAGTAGTTCGACACCCCGTCTTTCGGGGGGAGCGGCATATAGGCCGCCGTGCCGATCGTGTAGTTTAGCGCGTTCATCGCCGAGCCTTCAGGGATGATCTTGAATGACAGGCTCTCCTTGATGTCCGCATCTTTCCAGATTCTGTTCTGCCTGAACCGGAAGCGGATGTTCCCCTTGTCGTCGGGTCCTTCGAATCCGGGCGATTCCATCGCCTGGATGAGCAGGATGTAGTCGGGAGAGAGGCTCCCCAGCGTCAAGATCCTGCGTATCGTGAACTGGAGATCCGCCGGCGAGAAGAAATGATCGCGCGATCGCGACACCGTGTACTGGTCGTCCTTCGCGGTGATCTGGTAGCTGTCGCTCCAGCGTTTGTTCGCTTTCAGATGCACTGTGACGACGTTGTCCTGATCCACGCCGGCGAGTTCACCGAGGCCGTCCTGGTAGACGATGCCGCTCGGGTTCGCCGACAGATCGAACAGCCCGTCAAACTGCACCTCATCGAGCTTGTCGGACAGAGGCGTCGGCCCCGGCAGATGCGGGTCGATGGCGGGTTTTTGATGAGCGATGAACGGGATGACGATGCTCTTCGAGAGATCGGGGCGGTGGAAGATCAGATATGCGACGACGCCGATGACAACGACGGCGACCGCCCCCAGGATAGTGATGAGCCTTTTGTTCTTCATGCTGTGCCGTCCTCAGTTCTTTTTCATGATCGGGACCTGCGCCATCGCGCTGATTTCATAGACCTTGTACGATGCCTTCTTGAAACGGACCTCGAGAATGTTCCGCCCCTCCTTGTCCATCTGCACGGGGGTGATCTGCGACTCGTAGCCGTTGTCCGCGGTGGGGGAGGTGATCCGGAAACGACCCTCGTTCTTTATCGGATTGTTGTTGATCGTGATGAGATCATACCACTGCTCTCTCCCGGCCGCTTCTGCGAGTTCTCTGGGGAGCTTGACGTTGATGTCGAACACCGGAAACTGCGCATCGGAGGGGATCTGAAGCCTGATCCTGAACATGTATTCGTTGACACCTTTCCTGTTGCTCGTCACCGGCAATGCGAGGACGCGGCGGTATTCCTTCGGACGTACGATCCACTTCGCCGCCGTCGGATCGCACTCGGTGACGATCGAGGCCACCTGCTTGTCGGTGCCCGTGTACTCCTTGCCGTGGTCGACGATGGCGCGGGCCCTGTCGACTCCCTCCGGTACGTTCATGTCGCGAGAGAAGTCGGTATAGATCGCGCGGATTGCCGCCTCCGGGAATTGAACATGCCTGACCCGGTTAATGTAGTCGTCAATCTGCGTCTTTTTTTCTGCCAAGGCCGCCTGCCCCCCCGCGCTGAAGGTCAGCGCGTAGACCGGCTGGAACGCCGAATCGGCGTAGAGGCCCGGGACGTTCATAAAGGACGACTCATTCAGCTTGACGAACGCGTCAAGGCGCTCCCGCGTAGCATTGCGGACGCCGGTGAAGATGTCCGCCTCGAACCACCGGACAAGCTTCTCCCTGTGCCGTTCCACGCTTGCATACGTCCTTCCGTCCTTCCCGAGATACAGGTCGCGGGTGGCCGATTCCGCGGCCCACCATGAGCGTGCGGCGATGCTCGCAGAAATTTTCGCAGCAGTGCCGAAGAGGGCTTGGAAGTCGTCGGCCTGTTCCCCCGCCTTCCCGAGCTCGAGCGCGAGCAGGGATGCCGCTTCGAGTCCGCGGTACCGGTCGTTCGACGCGGCCTGGGCCGGAAGAATCCCCGCACGGATGTCACGCGCGGAAGCTTCGACGGTCGCGTAGAACGACGCGGCCGGGGGGGTGGCTGTCCGGTCCAGGAGCGCGTGAAGTTCCTTCAGCCGGGCCGTTGCCGTCTGAAGAGAGGCGGCCTCGAGATTGAACCTGTCCACAAAGGCGCGCAGGGAGACAAATGCCGGGGGGACCTCACGCCCCGTGGCGGCATAAAGGTTCTGCACCGGCTCAAGCGGCGGATCGAGCACGAACGGTTTGACGTCCTTTTTATTCCTGAGCTGTTGCTCGTAGAAGGGAACCGCGTCGTTGAGCCGGAGCATGATCGACTTCTTCACCTTCTCGACGATCGGTGCGGGATACCGCTCATGCTGGCGGAGAAAATCAGCGTACACGGACGCATCGGCAAGGAATGTCCCTGTGTTGCCGCCGGCGTTTTTCTCCCTCTGGAATATGGAGAGCGCCGCCGCATAGTTCTGCTGGAACTGGATTTCGTCCTCGACGGCGGCACGCAGAGTCTTGTAGTTCTGGTATGCCGTGTCGTTCGCCGCGGCGATGTCGGGAGGGAAGAGGCCGGCGACCTTTTTCAGCGTCTCGTTCATCGCGGCAAGCCTGGCAGTGCGGCCGCCGACATAGTCGAGCTGCTTCGCGAAATCCACCGACTCGATCGGGGTCGCTCCCGGCGCGGAGAGATACGTCGACCGGTCGACCAGGCTGGAGGAGAGAGTCTGTTTGAATGAGGCGTAGTCGTTTTCAAACGTGTAGCGCCACCGGGGGACGTACCGGTAATGCAGGTGCAGGGTGATATCCTGGCGTACGGTGTCGATGATCCAGAAATACGTGCCGCTCGAGAGATCGATGGCATAGACGCTGGAGGAATCCTCCCTCGGAGCCTCGTCCTGGATCCGTACGATCGGGCCCTTGCCGTCGTCGAACGTCCTCGTCAGATAGGTGTCCATGTACCATTTCCCGTTCGTCTGAAGCACAAGAGCAAAATTGTCCTTCAGAGGCCGGGGAAAACGGATGAAATACTGTTTCCCCTGGTCAAGCTGAAAATCCTCCTTGTCGTTCTTCAGTTCAATATAGCCCCTCTCGACCGGCGAGAGTTCCGGCTTCGGCTGAAGTTCTTTGAAGGTAGCGCAACCCGCAAGGAGCGAGAGGGAAAGCGCGAGGAGAAGGTTTGATCGCATCGGGGGTACTCCGCATCTGGGTTGTTCATGATTTTTGTAATATGTCCAAATGTCGGCGACTTTGCAAGTATGACAATTCTCCCGATCCGGACTTTTCCGTAGTCCGGGCTTTCCGCACCCTTCGTGGTTTGACTTTGCCGCCGTGCGGCACTATCTTTGATGATGCCCAATTTGACACCGGTGGGAGGTACATGCGGGGTTGTTGAAGAGGAATTCCAGGCGGCGCTGAGCGGCACTGCGGTTACCGACAGTTCGGCTTTCGGCAGGATCGAAGTAAGAGGGAAGGACCGCCTCGATCTCCTGCACAGGCTCTCCACGAACGCGATTGCGGGGCTCGCTCCCGGAGATGCGTCGTCCACAGTCTTTGTGACCGACAAGGGACGCGTGATCGACAGGGTCAACGTCTGCGCGCGCAGGGACTCCCTGATCCTCATAACGTCGCCGGGACGCGAGCTGTTTCTCATCCGGTGGATCGACAAATATACCCTTACAGAGGACATCAGATTCAGGATAATAACTGATGAAACAGTAATGGGTTCACTCATCGGAGCTCGGATGATTTCTTCGTTTCTCGAAGCACTGGAGCCCCGGCCGAGATCCTCCGATGCCCATGATGACGGACCCGGAGAAGCAGGCTTCGTTTTCGCGCGCCGGGGCGATTCGTCGCGGCCTCTGGCGGACGTCATCGCCTCTCAGGAGGGCGCGCACGATCTTGCGGCGCTCCTCGGCGCCCTCCCCGGAGCACGGTGGATCGGGGGAAGGGCGTATGAAGGGTTCCGGATTGCATCGGGGATTCCCGGCAGCCCGGGAGAGCTCAACGAGTCGTACAATCCTCTTGAATGCGGACTGCGCGGCTCGGTCAGCTTCACGAAGGGATGCTACATCGGACAGGAAGTCATTGCGCGGCTCGACACGTACGGAAAAATCAGGCGTCGCCTTGTGCGCGTTGCGTGTGCAGAACCGTGGACAGCGCCGCTCCCCGTTTCTCTCACGAAGGAGGGGGCGGAGGCCGGAGCGCTTACAAGCATGGCGGGTGTGCTGTCCGGGGGACAGTTTCCGGGGCTCGCCATCGTCCGGAGTGACCTCGCCAACCCCGGGGACAGGCTTGACACCGGACCGTCATCGCCGGGAGTCCTTGTCACAGGCATCATTTCCGGCTCTTGAACGACACATGAAACTCAGTTATACACTTGAAGAAATTGAAAAATGGAGGGACCGGGTTCACCGGCGGATACCTTCCAGGGCCGTCTCGACAAAACGGCAGGCCCTCGCTTTCGTGAACGAAGTCGGATTCTGCTTTGCATTCAAGTCGGAAAACTCGGAGCTCCCCTGTCTCTGGCACGCGGCATGTGGCGTCCGCGACCCCGTCATGCCCGAGCATACGCACCATGATCCCGGCATCTCGTTCGTCTGGGAGATGAAAAACGTCCTCCCGGCCGAAGGGAAGATCTATTACGGAAAGCTCCTCAAGCGAAGACCGATGATGGTCTCCCTCGAGTTTCTCCCGTATTTTTACGTCCTCTCGCACAGGACGGGGCTCAAGGCGGAATACGAGAGGGAATTCATCAAGGGACGTCTCACGGGGACCGCGCACGCAATCATGGACGCACTGTCCGACTCGTCCCCGCAGACCACAAGGGGGCTTAAACTGGCGACGGGGAATCACGGGAAGAGCTCGCGGGTGCACTTCGACCGGGCGATAGCCGAGCTTCAGGAGAAAATGTTCATCGTCAAAGTCGCCGAACTTGACGACCCGTTTACGTTCGTCTGGGCGCCCCTGCGTGAGACGTTTCCCGCGCAGGTTCAGCGTGCCCGGCGCATCAGCGTGGAGACTGCCCGGGAGCGGATACTCACGCGGTACTTCCGGAACCAGCTCGTCTCATCCGTTCCGGCGATTGCACGGATGTTCCGCTGGGACCGGCAGTCCATTTTCCACACGCTCGGCCGCCTCGTNNTGTCTGACCGAAAGGGACTCATGAAACGCCACAATCCAAAACCGCCGAAAGCATACAAGGACCTGGAATTCCTCAACAGCCCCGATGCCCGCGTTGTGCGGATGGTCTCCGAGTTTCTGGAGCCGGAAAGGAGGTTCCGGCAGGCCATGATCAAGGACACAATCGTCATGTTCGGATCCGCGAGAATACGCCCACGCAGCGAGACGCTCGGGAAGCTCAGGAGCGCCGAAGCCGTCCTCCGCAGAACGACCAAACCGACGAAGCAACTCCTCACCTCGCTTCGCGACGCTGAAATCCAGGTCGAAATGTCCAGGTATTACGAGGACGCGGTGGAGCTCTCGCGGCTCATCACGACATGGGCGAAAAAATTTGCCTCGCCGAGGAGGTTCGTCGTCTGCTCGGGAGGGGGCCCGGGGATCATGGAGGCGGCGAACAAGGGGGCAGCCCTGGCCAAAGGGGAGTCGATCGGGCTCAACATCAGCCTCCCGTTCGAACAGTATGCGAACGATTACGTCACAAAGGACCTGAATTTTGAATTTCACTACTTCTTCATGAGGAAGTTCTGGTTCGTGTACCTGGCAAAATCGCTTGTGGTCTTCCCCGGGGGGTTCGGGACGCTTGACGAGTTCATGGAGGTGCTCACCCTCATCCAGACAAAGAAGATGAAGAAACCGGTTGCCGTCATCATGTACGGCGAGGAGTACTGGAAAAAGGTGATCGACTTCGATGAATTCGTCCTGCACGGGATGATCTCGCGGGATGACCTCAAACTCTTCCGCTTCATGGAGACGCCGGAAGAAGCGTTCAAGTATCTCAAGAACTTCCTCACCGCCACGTACCTCACAAAAGAGGAAACTTCCGGGAAACCGGGGCGGATCAGGTCGGAAACTTGATATTCACCGGCCCGTTCTGTACCTTGATTGTGTAGAGGGGATGACCTGGATTCGACGGGGTAGGGATGGTCCGGATCGCATGCCGTGCTCTCCGAGTTGCACGTAAATAAAGCGGAAAAAAACTAAGTGCAGACTACAACTACGCACTGGCTGCTTAACTAAACATTAGGTAGCCCGTCTCCAGGGGCCCTGCCTGCCAGGCCCCAAAGAGGCGCCGAATGCCGGCAGGATAGCCCCCTTCTCCCCCCGGAGGAAGAGGGCGAATCCGGGCGAAAGCCCGGGCCTCCGGGGTTACCTCACCAGCGACCTGTCTGTCGGTTTCGGCGGGGCGAAGCAAAAAAGACTGACTATGTATGTAGTGATCTCGATGGTCCTTTCTTCGGACGCGGGTTCGACTCCCGCCATCTCCACGTTGTCAACGCCCCCCCGCAGTGCGGGGGGGCGTTTTTGCAGGTGTGGAACAGATTGCAACTCTGCATGAATCTTGGTACCNNGTCTCCGGTGAAATCCGCGCGGACTACCCCCGTCTGGCGCGCGCCGCGTGCGACAGGCACTTTGGCGTGGGGGGGGACGGCCTCCTCGTCCTTGAACGGAGCACGCGCGCCGATTTTGCAATGCTGTATTACAACGCCGACGGAAGCTACGGAGGGATGTGCGGCAACGGAGGGAGGTGCATTGCGCGGTTTGCGTTCATGGAGGGGATCGCCGGACCCAGACAGCGGTTCGAAGCCCTCGATCACGTGTACGAAGCGGAGGTGGGTGAGAATTCCGTCCGTCTCCACATGAAGGATCCGGTTGATTTCAAGACAGGCCTTTCATTCGCCGCATTGGGAGAGGGGAAAAACGGATCGTTCATTGACACGGGTTCCCCGCACGTGGTGATATTCGAGACGGACCCGGGGAAGGTCGACGTCATGAAACTCGGGCGGGCGATACGCAATGACCCGATGTTTCTCCCCGGGGGCACGAACGTCAATTTCGTACGTACGGGAGACGGGAGCACGATCGAAATCCGGACATACGAACGGGGGGTCGAATCCGAGACTCTCGCGTGCGGTACAGGCTCCGTCGCCTCCGCCCTCGTCGGCTCCGAGATTCACGGTCTCACATCGCCCGTGACTGTATCCGTCCGAAGCGGTGAATCCCTCCGTGTTCACTTCAGGAAAGAGGAGAGAAGATGGACAGATGTGTTCCTCGAGGGAACCGCCCATATACTCTTTCGCGGCACGTTCTTATATGACCGCGATCAATCCGTAATCCGGCTTGCCCCATGAAGGAGTTCACATTTATCGTCAACCCCGCTGCCGGCAAGGGATCAGGAAACCACGTCTTCAGATCCATACAGAGTGAACTTGAGAAAAGGAACATTGAGTTTAATCTCGTCGAGACGACGGGATCCGGACACGCTACCGCCGCAGCCAGGAACGCTGACACAGCTACAGTCGTCAGCGTGGGGGGCGACGGAACGATCAACGAGGTTGTCAACGGGCTCTCCGGGAGCACGAAGAATCTCGGCATTATCCCGGCCGGGAGCGGGAACGACTTCATCAAATCCATAGGGGTTCCCAGAAAGCCTCTTCTCGCACTGCAGACGCTCCTCAACGGCGTCAAACGCGCTGTCGACCTCGGGACTGTCCGCTGCACGGAATCCAAAGAGGGGGGAGGCAACTTCGAGCCGCGCCTGTTTGTTAACGGTGTGGGAGTGGGGTTTGATGCTGCAGTGGCAGCACGGACGCGTGAGATACGCTTCCTTTCGGGGACACCGCTGTATGTTCTGGCGGTACTCCAGACGCTGGGAAAGTACATACCGCCTGAATTCACGATTCTGTCGGAGAGCTTCACGCGAACGTCACGGGGGCTTCTGATTGCGGTCGGCAACGGAAAATGCGCCGGAGGAGGGTTCTATCTCACCCCGGACGCGGCAGTCGATGACGGCCTCCTCGATGTGTGCTCTGTGGATAACAAGAACATCGTTCAGATACTGAGCCTGA
Organism: Ignavibacteriota bacterium; assembly: GCA_003157485.1. GTDB lineage: Bacteria > Bacteroidota > Ignavibacteria > UBA10030 > UBA6906 > Fen-1273. The sequence goes on along the minus strand of PMJQ01000142.1, from coordinate 12,328 downwards.
TGCCCAGAGTCATGCGCGGGAAACATCACAATGTTGCAGGCGTAAAGCTCTTTCAGGAAAAGAGGTTATCTATCGCTGCCGCTGAGCCGTTCTACGTGCATGCCGACGGAGAAATTGTGGGCGCCGGAGTCAGGCGAGTGGAGATCGGCGTTCACACTTCTCACCTCAGTGTCATATCGCCGAACAACAGTGGATCAGGCATCGTTGCCGGATAGGGGTCGTCGTGACGCACTCAAGCTCGCGCTCGGAGCATGGGGCGCGCTGTGCGCACTCCCTGTTCTCGGCATGGTTCTTCAGTACGTTACACCTGTTGCGGAAAAGGCCGGAGCCCGCCAATCTGTCCTGGTGGGGCAATCCGGAGACTTCGCAGAGGGGTCAGTGAAGATCGTCCGGTTCAACCGGGAACCCGTGCTTTTGATTCACACGTCCACAGGACAGTTCAGAGCCCTTTCCGCGCGCTGCACGCATCTCGGCTGCGTTGTCCAGTACCAGGAGTCACCCGTACCGCACTTCGGCTGTAATTGCCACGGAAGCCAGTTCGACATGAATGGCGTCAATATCTCTGGACCGGCGCCCAGGCCACTCCCTCCGTACCGTGTTACGCTGAGCGGATCATCCATTTATGTTGCAAAGCCTTAACACCCGAGCGGACATGTCAATCCTGAGGACCGCGCGCTTGAAGAAATGGATCGATGAACGAGTGCCTCTCGAGGATATACGCGCGTTTCTCTCCTCCAAGGAAGTCCCCCGCCACAGGCATTCATTCTGGTACTACTTCGGCGGAATGACCCTGTTCTTCTTTGCCGTACAGCTCGTTACCGGGATACTCCTGTCGTTATACTATCAACCTGCATCGGAGCACGCCTATGAGAGCGTACGGCACATTGTTAATGAGATTCCCCAGGGATGGCTCATACGGTCGCTCCATGCCTGGTCCGCGCATCTGATGGTCCTCATGCTCCTCATACACATGTTCAGCGTCTTCCTTATGAAGGCATACAGGAAGCCCAGGGAGATGATGTGGCTTTCGGGCGTCGTGCTGCTTCTTCTGGTGCTTGGATTTGGATTCACCGGTTACCTGCTCCCGTGGGACACGAAATCGTACTTCGCGACGCTCATAGGATCGGAGGTCCCGAAATCTCTTCCGCTTCTGGGGAGCTGGGGAGTGAGCCTGATCAAAGGAGCCGATTACATTGGAGAAGAAACGCTCATCAGGATGTACTCTCTTCACGTCATCATACTCCCGTTAACTGCTGTGCTGTTCATCACTTTCCACCTTCTGCATAATCAATATTCCGGGGTCTCTGTTCCTGTGGGGACGGCAGAGACGAAACCCGCTGTTCCTTTTTTCCCGAACTTCGCCTACAGGGATATGCTGGCATGGCTGGCGGGGTTCGCAGTCCTCATCGCACTTGCGACGATTGTACCCAGGGATCTCGGAGAAAAAGCTGATCCAATGGCATCGGCTCCGGCAGGCATCAAGCCGGAGTGGTATTTTCTCCCGCTGTATCAGACGCTCCGGATTGTCCCATCGAATCTCTTCGCCGTCAACGGTGAGCTCATCGTCAACGGCGCTGTGGGAATACTCATAGCGCTCTGGGCGCTTATTCCTTTTATTGACAGGAAGTCAGCCAAGGGGCTGAAGAGCCCGATATTCACTGCGATCGGGATATGCATAATCCTGTACCTGGCCGGGACCATACTGGCAGGCTATTTCACTTGAACCACCGGAGGGATATTCCATGCTGACATTCCCGGCAATTCAGGACAGGCTTATCGTTCTCGCATCAGGGCTGATCATGGCTGCGGGACTGGCATATATCGTCAACCGGATGAGGGTCAGGTCTGACGAGAGGAGATTGGGGGGTTAATCGGGGGATAGACGAAAAGAAGAAGGCCCAACAATGTGGGCTTGGTTCATGTGCACGGATGTCAAATAATGTATATTATGTAAACCTAAAATAATCCTGTTTCATCACGCTCCATCCTCTCGCCGATCGAACGCATGTAGGCATCAGAAATCTCACTGACGGGAATATCGATCTCCTTCCCGATCACGAGTCGATCCCCGCCGACTCGTCCTACGACAGCGGCAGGGATCCTGCTCCTGCGCGCAATCTCCATCACCGCGTGCCCGTTCGCCTTCGACGCTGAGACCACAACCCGCGACTGGTCCTCACTGAAAAGAACGAAATCGCTTCTCATGCCTTCACCGTCGAGGTCTATCTCCGCCCCCAGGAGATTGTTCCCCGTGCCGATGCAGCACTCCGCCAGCGTGACGGCGATTCCGCCATCGGAACAGTCGTGCGCACTCTTCAGGAGGCCTCCGGCCGAGCATTCGATAAGGACGCTCTGAAGGCGTTTCTCATCATCGAGGCTCAACGCGGGAGCATCTCCGGCAACGATGCCGTGTACCACTGAGAGGAACTCGCTTCCGCCGATGTGTCCCGCAGTCCGGCCAAGCTGTATAATCACGTCCCCTTCGCTTCTGAACTGAGAAGTTACGGCCCGCTCAGCATCATCAAGAAGCCCGAGCATCCCTATAACCGGCGTCGGATATACAGATGCGTTAGGGCTTTCGTTATAGAAACTTACATTACCTCCGGTAACTGGCGTGTTGAAGTATCTGCAGGCCTCGCCGATTCCGGCAACGGCCTCCTTGAATTGCCAGTAGACTTCCGGCTTGTAGGGGTTGCCGAAGTTCAGGCAGTTCGTAATTGCAAGAGGCGTCGCCCCCGTGCACGCAACATTGCGGGCTGATTCGGCCACGGCGATCATGCCGCCCCGCCGCGGATTCAGATAGACGTAACGGCCGTTACAATCTGTCTTCACCGATAAAGCCTTACCTGTTTGTTTCAAAAGAATTACTGCGGCATCACCTTGAGCTAATACTACGTTATTTGTCCTGACCATGCTGTCATACTGCTCGTAGACCCACCGCTTGCTTGCGATATTTGGAGCGCGCAGAAGGCGCATGAGGACTTCGCCGGCGGGGCCTGGATCGGGGAGACTTTCCTGTTTGAATGAACGCGCTGAGGACAGGTACTCCGGCATCCTGGCTTCCCGGATATAGACGGGAGCACCGCCCCCCAGAACAAGCGTTTCGGCGGGAATGTCGGCAACCTTCTCCCCTCTGTACGTGATATCAAGACGTCCTGTGTCGGTGACTTCGCCGATGATCTCCGCGTGAAGATCCCACTTGCTGAATATCTCCTTTACAGAGGATTCCTTTCCGCGCTGAGCCACCACGAGCATCCGCTCCTGGGATTCGGAGAGCATCAGTTCATAGGCGCTCATCCCCGTCTCACGGGCCGGAACCCTGTCGAGATTGATGCGCATGCCGCTTTTCCCTTTGGCGCTCATCTCGGATGTGGAGCAGGTGATTCCCGCAGCCCCCATGTCCTGGATACCCACGATGTCGCCCGACCTGATCGCCTCAAGTGAAGCTTCGAGAAGAAGCTTTTCCGTGAACGGGTCCCCTACCTGGACCGAAGGGCGCTTTGATTCCGACGCTTCCGAGATCTCCTCGGACGCAAACGTTGCACCATGAATCCCGTCACGCCCGGTCGATGAGCCGACGATCATAACAGGGTTTCCGACACCCGAGGCGATCGCGCTTGCCCACTCTCCCCGTCTTACGACGCCGACGGACATGGCATTGACGAGAGGGTTATCCTGGTAACACGGATCAAAGTAGACCTCTCCCGCTACCGTCGGGACACCGAAGCTGTTCCCGTAGTCTCCGATCCCTTTGACCACACCTCTGAAGAGGCCACGGGTTTTCGCGTCCGCGATATCGCCGAACCTGAGCGAGTTCAACCCGGCGATGGGACGTGCTCCCATCGTGAATATGTCGCGCATGATCCCGCCGACCCCCGTTGCGGCTCCCTGATAGGGCTCCACGGCGGACGGGTGATTGTGGCTCTCGATCTTGAATGCGACGGCCATCCCGTCGCCGATGTCGACAAGCCCTGCATTCTCTTCGCCTGCTCCAACGAGGAGCCTCCCCCCTTCGCGCGGCAGCGTTTTCAGCACAGCGATAGAGTTCTTGTAGCTGCAGTGTTCGCTCCACATGACGCTGTAAATGCCGAGCTCCGTGTACGTTGGGGTTCGGCCGAGGATTTCGACTATCTTCCGGTATTCTTCTTCTGTCAGGCCGTGTTTGAGCGCAAGGTCGAGCGTCACTTCCGGCTCACGTTGCCCTTTTACTTCAGGCGTCATGTCAGTTCCAGCTATAGGTTACGTTGATTGCCAATGAAGCAGTCTGAGAGGAGTAGACCCCGTTGAACCCGCCGACATAGGGCCCTACCATGATCGAGGAATCCGTGATTCGCCTGTCATTGTAGCGCATGAGTGAATAGGCAAAGTCCAGTACCAGCCCCTCCCCCGCCTTGTATCCGAAACCAAGTGAATACCCGGTCCCCGTAGCATCGGGAAGTCCCGGCGAGAGCGTGGCATCGGGGACGGGACTCTTTTCGAATCGTATGCCAGCGCGCACGGAGAACTCCGAAAACGCCGCCTCCAGCCCGATCCTGGCATTTGCAGTATTGCTCCAATCCTGATTCATAAGCACGTCGGGAAGCGTTGGATCAGCGTACTTTATCCTCACCGAGCTAAACTCCGACCAAAGGCTGAATTCGAGGTCACCGTAGACGTTGAGCCAGCTGAACGGGTGGATGACAGCTCCGACCAGGAACTGGTTCGGAAGCACAAGAGCAGTGGAAAACTTCCCCTCCGGGGAGAGGGCGACGCTGTCAGTTCCCCTGTACCGCACACGGCCGTCGTCAATTGCCAGATTCATGTGACTTCTGTATGATGCTCCCATCGAAAGAAAATCACCCACATGGTAAAAAAGGCCGATCAGCACACCGTAACACACATTGCCACTCCCATCATACGTCACATCGCCGTCAGACCGAGGGATCGAATTCGCCGGAGCCGCAAAGGGGAATCTCTGCTCGTAGAGAATCCTCGGGAGCCCGAGGTTAATCCCGATCCCCGCGGACAAATCATCCGAGAATCTCACGCTGATCGCCGGAGTTACCATCGCAACGCGCAGGTCCGACTTGACGACGAGCCGGCTCCCCACCCAGTTCGGGTCCCACTCCGTCTGCATCTCGTAAGGAACCGTGACGCTTATTCCGGCGGCAAATCCCCCGGGAGACGTATAGGAGAGGCAAATGCTAGGGGGGAAAAGGACCTGCGCCTGCATTTTCGTCTCTGCAGTCAAGGGGGAGACACCGTAGAACCTCTCGTCTGGAACGTTCACAGTTGCCCCAAGACTGAATATTGTGCCCTCGAGGAACGAGAGAAGCGCCGGATTTGAATTCATCGCCGTCGGGTCGCCGATCAGTGCTCCCACAGCCCCGCCTATGCCCATTGCCCTGGCTGACTGATCGACCATCTGGAATCCGCCCCCCCGGGTGATCCCTGGTGCTGACAGAAAGAGCGCGAGGAAGAGAAGTGCCTTTCCTCCGAAGAATAGCCCCTGGTTTGTCATTCGAGAAGTAATAGTAACTCTCCCTTTTCCACGGGTTTACCTGCAACAGCATAAATCGCTTTCACGCGGCCGGACGCATGTGCGAGGATCTCGTTCTCCATCTTCATCGCTTCAAGAACGATAAGCGGCTGGCCCGTACGGACCTCGTCTCCTGCATTCACCTCAAGCTTGACAACCATCGCTGGCATAGGCGCGTGGACCTCCAGACGGGCGGAGGACCCCGTCGTGCTCCGCGCATACCGCCGGAGGAGTCTCTCGCGTTCCGACTCCACCGTGACGCGCCCGCGGAAATCCCCGGCAATGACATCGTATCCTCCGGTATCGGGAACCGCAACCACCTTCACCTGGCGCCCCCCGACGATCACGGAGAAACCGGCCGGTGAAACGCGCTTCACCTCATGACTCCCGTTCCGGCCGTCCAGGGTCACGACGCCGTCCTTCCCGATGCGGACGGTAAGTTCCTTCCCGTTTATCGTGACGTAGTAAGTCCTCATCGATTGCGGAGGAAATCCCTCCGTCGTTCGCGCCAGTTCCTGCCGCCCCGCATGTCGGGAGGGGAACATTCCTCTTCTCCTTCGCCGGCAATCAGGGCGCAGACCGCCGCCGCGGCCCCCTCTTCGACCTCCAGTCCGTCGTGAGAAGCGCCGGGGGAAAAGAACCTGTTCACAAAATGCGTCGAGATATCCCCCGAGGCGAACGCCGGATGCGTCAGAATGAAGAGACAAAGGGATATGTTCGTCCGAACGCCGAGTATTTCGTACTCGCGGAGCCCGCGGACCAGCCGGGCAATCGCCTCCGGGCGCGACGGGCCCCATGCGATCAGCTTTGCCATCATCGGGTCGTAATGCACACCGATCTCGCCCCCTTCGTCCACCCCCCTGTCCTCCCGCAATCCCGGTCCCGCCGGAGACCTCAGGTGCGTGATCGTTCCCGTCGACGGGAGAAAGTTGTTCTCCGGGTCCTCTGCGCATATCCGGCACTCGATCGCGTGCCCCCTGAACGCGACCTCTTCCTGGGTCAGGGGAAGCTCCTCCCCCGAGGCGATGCGGATCTGGAGCGCGACAAGATCCAGCCCCGTCCTGAGTTCCGTCACGGGGTGCTCGACCTGAAGGCGCGTGTTCATCTCCAGGAAATAGAAGTTCTTCTCACGGTCGACGAGAAACTCGACGGTCCCGGCGTTGACGTACCGGCATGTCCGTGCGACCATCAACGCCGTCCGGCCCATCATCCGCCGCATCTCCTCATCCACGATCACGGAAGGGGACTCCTCCACGATTTTCTGGTGGCGCCGCTGGATCGAACACTCCCTCTCGCCGAGATGAATCGCGTTCCCGTGCGCATCGGCGATCACCTGTATCTCGACGTGCCGGGGCTCCTCGATATACTTCTCGATGTATACCCGCTCGTCCCCGAACGCCGATTGCGCCTCGAATGCCGCAGCCCGGAGCGCCGGTATAAGCTCGCGTTCTTCACGCACAATGCGCATCCCCTTTCCGCCCCCGCCCGCGGCTGCCTTCACGAGAACTGGATAGCCGTGCTGCAAACAGAACTCAAGAGCCCCGGGACCCGCGGAGACGGGGCCGGCGGTGCCCGGAACCATCGGGACTCCCGCGGCGGCCGCAAGCGATCGCGCAGCGGTCTTGTCCCCCATCGAGGCAATCGACTCCGGCGAAGGTCCCACAAAGACGAGCCCCGCCTCCCGGACGCGTCGCGCGAATTCCGGATTCTCAGAGAGAAACCCGTACCCGGGGTGAACCGCGTCCGCACCCGCGGAGGATGCCGCGCCGACTATCCGGTCCATGGAGAGATAACTCTCCCGGGAGGGGGCGGGGCCGATCGGGACCGCTTCGTCCGCCGCAAGCACATGCGGGGCGGATCTATCGGCCGCGGAATACACCGCGACAGTCCGTATTCCCATCTCCCTGCACGTCCGGATTACACGGAGCGCGATCTCACCGCGGTTCGCAATGAGTATCTTCCTGATCGGGCGGGACGCCATCAGTTCTCCGTAAGTTCAACGACGGTGGCTCCCGTCCCCCCTTCATTCCACTCCCCCAGACGGAATCCCTTCACGCGGGGGTGAGAGGAGAGAAAATCGGCGACCTTCTTCCGCAGCGCCCCGGTCCCTTTCCCGTGTATCACATCGACACGATGGAGCCCGGAGAGGATTGCATCGTCGATAAATTTGTCGAGAAGCGGGAGAGCCTCCTCACCCGTCATCCCCCTGATGTCGAGATCCTGCTTCACCATCTCTGGCTTTTCCATCCCCCTGTCCACCGGAGCCTGCGCCGCTGGGGCACGTTTGCGCGCCGGACTCAGATCCGCCAGGGGGACGCGCATGCGGACCGCCCCGAAAACGACTGTCGCGTGCCTGCCATCGGCGGAAATGGCCTCCACCTCACCCACACCGCTCCCCCCTGCAACGGTCACAGGACTCCCACGGCTGATCCCTCCCTGCACTGCAGGCGCCTCTTCACGAGTAATTTCAGCGCGTCCCGCCTCGATCTCACGCCGGACGCGGGAAACTTCGCCCCGGGCCTCCCGTACAGACTCCCTGTCGGCCTTCGCCTCCCGGATCTCGCGAATGCTCTTTTCAATCACCGCGTTGGCCCCTTCAACGATCCTGGCCGCCTCCTCGATGGCTTTCCGTTTCATTTCTTTCGCCTCGCCGCTGAATCGGGCGAGCTTTTCCGCGTATTCGCGCGTCAGGGTCTCCAGCCGGACCTTTTCTTCCCGTGCCTCTTCCAGCTCCCGGCGGACCTTCTGCGCAGTCGATTCGAGCTCAATGATCAGGTTGTCGAGCCGCGTGTTCTGCGCGCCCAGCCTCTCGCGGGAGCGTTCCATAAGCGCCGGCGAAAAACCGAGACGGGCGGCCATCTCCAGCGCGTAGCTGCTCCCCGGAACCCCCGCGCGGAAGCGGTATGTCGGCGTGAGCGATGCGAGGTCGAACTCCATCGCCCCGTTGGCCACCCCTTCGGTATCGTGGGCGAACACTTTCAACGCACCCTGGTGCGTCGTCGCGATTGTGACCGCCCGCCGGCGGGTCAGCTCTTCCAGGAGGGCGGCGGCAATCGCACCCCCTTCGGACGGGTCGGTCCCTGCGCCGATTTCGTCGATAAGCACGAGGCTGTCACCGTCTGCCTCCCCGGCGATCGTCTTGAGGCTTGCCAGATGGGAGCTGAACGTGCTCAGGTCGTTCTCAATCGATTGTTCGTCTCCGATGTCCACGAAGCAGGAGCGGAAGAGCCGCAGGGCCGTCCCGTCCGCGGCGGGGATGTGGAGGCCGGATTGGGCCATCGCGACGAGAAGTCCCACGCACTTCATCGCGACGCTTTTTCCCCCGGCGTTCGGCCCGCTTATCAGGAGCGTCGACGACTCACCCCCCACCTCCAGATCGAGCGGCACGGTCCTGTCATACCCATGTGTGAGAAGGAGGAGTGGATGCCTGGCGCCGGTCAATGTGAGGGGGCCGCCGGCCAGGAGCTCCGGTTCGACTCCCAGGATCTCGATGGAGTACTTTGCCTTCGCCTGCAGGGCGTCGAGGACGGCGAGTATCTCAAGGTCCGCCGCGAGCGCCTCCCTCCGTTCTCCGACCTGCAGCGTCAGGGCTTTCAGGATCCGTTCGATCTCACGCTGCTCCTGGAATTGCAGGCTCCGGATGTCGTTGTTGAGCTCGAGCGTTTCCGTTGGCTCGATGAACACCGTCGCACCGCTTGCGGATGCACTGTGGATGAACCCCGGCACCCGGTTCTTGTGCTCCGACTTGACGGGGATGACCATTCGGCCTTCGCGCGTCGTAATGATGTCATCCTGGCTGAACCCGAGTTCCGCCACGTTGCGGAGTATGCCGGCAAGCCTTCTGCGCAGATCTTCATATCTGTCCGCGATGGACCGCCGTATCGCCAGGAGCTCCCGCGAGGCATCCGGCCGTACCACTCCGCTCTCGTCGACCGCGTGGTCGATGTTGAATTCCAGAACTTTGTCCGCCGACAGGGGTTCCGCGATTTGCCACAGGAGCGGGAACCCGTCTTTTCGTCTCGAGACAAATGACCGCGTGAGCCGCGCAGCCTTCATCGTCAGAGAGACATGCAGGAGTTCGCGGGGAAGGAGCACCATCCCCTCGACGCCGGTCTTGCTGAGCGCTTCGGCGATTGCGTGAATCCCGTCGAGCGGGAGAGGTTCTTCCTGCTCCAGAAGCCTCTTTGTCTCCGTGACTCTGGCCAGCTCCTCCCTGATCTCGCGGGGGGAGATCATGACGGTCATGGTGCGGAGTGATTCGCGCCCGGGATCCGAACCCGCATACCGGAGAACCCGCTGGCGCACCTTGTCGAACTCGAGCTTCCGGAGCGCGTGGTCCCACCCGTTCATGGTTTCCCGGGGGGATGAGGAGGACTTCCGAAGATCTCGAGGTCCCTGAACCTGAGCGAGATCTGCTTCTTGAATTCGGACGCTCCCGGGAAGTACGACTGAATGAGCTCGAACGTTTTGGGGACGAAATGGAAGAGGGGCTTGTAGAGGAGCGATTCCTGTCTGTCGTCCTGCTCGGGGATGTCGAGGACCCGCAGGCCGAGGAGGATGAAGCTTATCAGCATGGCCCCTTCGAGAACGCCGAGGAATATGCCCACCGTGTTTCCCGTCGTCTTTACGGCCCTGGTCTTGTCGAAGTGCCTGTACAGAAGTATCGCGGGGATCATGATGGCGAGCATGACAAGCGCGAATCCGACGGCGTACGCCTCGGTTTCGCCGAGAGCACCCGCCTCAAGGAAGAAATCGCCGACCGGCGTCATGAGCTTCGACGCAATGACGACGGAGAAGAGGAGCACGAGGATGTTGAACAGTTTCTTTGCGAGGGGGGGGGGGGGGGGGGGGTACCCCCCCAGCCCGAGGCCGGCAATCAAGAATATGTCGATATACGAGAACCTCATCAGCCGGCGCCGAGGGCTTTCTTGACGAGCTCCTGTACCATTTTCCCGTCCGCCTTACCCTTCACCTGTTTCATGACAAGCGGCATCACCCTGGGGAAGTCCGCCGGACCCGCGGCGCCCGTCTGGGAGATCGCCTCCCGTACGACGTCCGCAACCTCCTCCGCGGAGAGCTGGCGGGGAAGGTACTCCTGTATTATCGCGAGTTCCTGTTCCTCCTGCCGCGCGAGCTCGGGCCTCCCTCCCTGCGTGAAGAGGTCGATCGACTCCTTCCGTTTCTTCGCCGCCGAGACAAGCGTCGATACTTCATCCTCCGCCGTCATCCCGGGCCCCGCCCCCCTCTTTTCGATCTCTTTTTCGAGAAGGACTGCGCGCATCGTGCGGAGTGTCTCAAGACGGATCCTGTCCCCCGACTTCATCGCGGCCTTCAGATCCTCGCTGATACGCTCCCTCAGGTTCATTTCCCTCCTCCAATCCGGACGAAAAGAAAAAGGCAGGAACAGCGTGGTACGCTCCCGCCTTTTCGACACACCTGTTCGCCAGTTCATAAAAAAATAGTCACTTTCTCCCTGAAAGTCAAACCCCGCCGTATACCTTCAGAACGTTCCCGCTGACGGACCTGGCGTCTCGGGAACAGAGAAAGAGGACCAGCGCGGCAATTTCTTCGGGCGTTACCCACCGCGACACGTCGGCAGCGGGCATCGAGGCGCGGTTTGCCGGAGTGTCGATGATGCTCGGTGCGATCGCGTTGGCGGTGATCCCGGTCCCCTTCACTTCCTCGGCGATCGTCTCGGTCAGTGTGATGACGCCCCTCTTCGCAATCGCGTATGCACCGCGCGAGGCCGCCGGCGCCAGTGCCGTCATCGCGGCGATGGAGATGATCCGGCCGTGCCCGGCCTTCCGCATGAGCGGAAGAACGGTGCCGCACATGAGGAACGCCGTCCTCAGATTCGCCGTCAGCATCTCTTCAAACGTGGCGGAAGAGACTTCGCCGATCTTCTCCCCCCCCGCGTACCCGCCGGCACAGTTGACGAGTATCCCCACCCCTCCGAACCTCTCCGCGGCCTCGCGCACAAACGCCGAGGCGCCGGATTCCGTGGTGATATCCGATTCGCTCTGGAGGAGGGGGACGTTGTTCCCCGGCGGCGGAAGAGTTTCCCCCCGGAATCCGGGACGGAGGGGAATTGCCACCCCGACACCGTTGTTCAAGAGTACGGAGGCGACGACGCGCCCGAGCGCGCCCGTCCCTCCGGTGACGATCGCTGTGTTCATTGCCGTCTCCCCCTGCGTCTTGAAGTTGAGGTCGATTCAATGTACATTATTTTCTTGTGAAATCAGCGCTATCGACACTTCACTAACGGGATACACGCGTATGGCTTCACGCATGCTGCCGTTGTTCCTCTGCGCATGCTGCGCTCTGGGACTCTCCTCGGGTGACGGCTCCTCTTCGCTCATCCTGCCGAAGGAAGTCCATTTCCGCACGCTCCGGCAGCTCACATTCGGGGGGCAGAACGCGGAAGGGTACTTTTCCACCGATGAGACAAAGCTGATATTCCAGTCCACGCGGGACAGCCTCCAGTGCGATCAGGAATTCGTCATGGACCTGGCCTCCGGATCGGTCCGCATGATCAGCACGGGGAGGGGAAGGACGACGTGCGGCTATTTCTTTCCGGGAGACACGCTTGTGCTCTTCTCCTCCACGCATCATCTGATGAGCAACTGCCCGCCGCGTCCCGACTTTTCGAAGGGGTATACCTGGGCGGTCACCCCCGAATATGACATCTTTACCGCCCGTCCTGACGGGAGCAACCTCCACCGCATGACAACGACGCCCGGGTACGACGCCGAGGCGACCATTTCCCCCCGCGGCGACCGGATCGTCTTCACGTCGATGCGCAACGGCGAT
>PMJQ01000143.1 GCA_003157485.1 Ignavibacteriota bacterium | reverse complement strand
TGGAGTGCGGTCAATTCCGGCTTGCCAAATAGTCATGTCTACGCCCTTGCCACGAGCGGCACGAATCTCTTTGCCGTAACTGCTGGCGGCGTCTTTCTTTCCGCCAACAACGGTACAAGCTGGACTGCGGTCAATTCCGGCTTGACAAATAGTTATGTCTTCGCCCTTGCCACGAGCGGCACGAATCTCTTTGCCGGAACATATGGCGGCGGCGTCTGGAGAAGGCCTTTGTCAGAATTTGTCACCTCTGTCGAGGAGACAGCGCGTCAGCTGCCTGAGATATATGCTCTTGCCCAGAACTATCCGAATCCATTCAACCCGTCGACGCGGATTTCGTTCTCGATCACGAAAGAAGGTCCTGTATCGCTCCAAGTCTACGACGTTCTGGGGCGGGAAGTGGCTACGCTTGTCAATGAAAACCGGAAGGCTGGGCAGTACACCGAACAGTTCAACGGAAATCAGACGGCTTCGGGAGTTTATATGTATGTGCTCAGATCCTCGGAAGGACAGTTGGTCGGTCGGATGATGCTTTTGAAATAGACCTAAATGGGAGAATGACTGCAGCAACCATCCTTTTCATTCCTGTCCTTCCAGCCCGGGGTTCATCTACTTCGCACTCGCGTCCATTGTCCCGGGAGGGGGCAGACCGCTCAGGGACAAATCTCAGATGAGATTCAGAAGTTCACGACGGCGCTGTTTATAGCACGAACGAGAATGAACTGACTTGTGTCTCACCATTACGGACCGGCCCTCCCTGAGGAACCGGCAGGATCGTCCAGGCCCGGAAAAACACCGCTCTACGGTTGAGCGTCAACTGGTAAGAGAAATCAGGTGGGTTGTTCAACAATACTACCACTGAACTCAGAAAGGAATTCTCTTCAGCACCAGAGCGATACTGCTGAATGATTCTGAAATCTGTCCCGCAGCGAAATACTCGTGTTTGCCATAGTCATACTGAACGTCGATGTTGGTAAACAGTGACTCCGCCCATCCCCCGGGATCGTCCGGACCGAGCGCAGATACCAGTTTGAGCACCCCGGCGAGCCTGATCCCGAAACCTGCTGTCGAGTAATCGCTTAGAGTTCCGGCAACCGATCCTCCCCTGATAGAGAGAATCTCGGCGATGTCGACCTTCCATCCCTTCCGGTGGGTGATCTGATCACCGCTCTCGCCCAGGATGACGTTGTCGACGAAATCTATCGCTCCCGATCCCGGCAGATATGCCCAAGTGCCGTCAGAATATCTCGTCACAAGCAACTCCTCGGCTTCACTCGTGAATACGACATCAATCAAATTCCAGCCACAGGCAATCATCTTCGATTCGGCCCCGAATTCGACGCCGGCGCCACATGCCGCGATGCGGGGAAGCGGATCGGATTGACTTCCCTCGACGTATAACACGCCGTCCCCGATGTTGCGTTTCGCGTACCCGAGCGTCAGATTCAAGAAAGGCGTTGTCTTCCCCGGCAGGATCTGGAAATCGGCGCCGAGCTTTGTGGCGATTCCCGTAACGGGAATCTGCAGCAGAATGCCGATATCGTAGGCTCCAACCTCCGCGTTGCCCGTTCCTTGTTCGGATTCCGCTCCGATGGGAGCCAGATGAGAGTTGATGATCTTGTAGTTGACACCGAAGCCCAATTTCACCCAATAATCCACTCCGGCACCGAAGAGAATGTTATCGCTGGTTTCATACGAACTGAAACTGCCGATGGCCGTGGGACCCGCTGAACTTGTCAACGTGAACTGACCCAGATCGAATGAAACTCTTGCATAGCCGATCCCGAGGCTGAGAGGAAAAGGGAAGTGACAGAGGTCGTGCAGATTCACCCCAGCGTTGACTGCCAGCGTACTGTAGGAGAGATCCGGCAGGTCATAGCCGGCGATCTGATGACTCGGCGGAGCGTAGATCCCTGCGTTCATGAAGTTGCTCATCGCGAAAAACCCCATCTGACCCGCATTCTCCAGCGGAGCCATGGGGTGCATTGAAACAAAGGCGGAAGATGCCCCGCCCATACCATTCGCTTCCGGTGAAGGCGGAATGAGAAGAAACGGGACAGCGGTTGCGGCTTGCGGGAAGCAGGCATGGCGCACCAGGAAGAGCGCCGCACCAACCATGAACGAACACCTCGAGAGCTTCATCAGGACTCCTTTCCTTCTGCGGTTCAACAAAGAACTACATGACGGTGGTCATGGACTGTCCACGCGATCAGCTGGTCCAAATTGTGTAACTGAGATATCTGAAGTGTCACAAAAATGTAAAATCTGTCACGGGCCAGTAGCATTCCGGACCCGAAGTTGCGGATACACATCAGCCAAGAATCGTTCGCTGCATGGCGCGCTTCCAGAACGAACCTCCTTTCTTAGCCGTATTCCTTTCCAAATTGCTCGAAATCTCTCTTGAATCGCGAGGTTTACCGCCTCATCCCCATGGATCTGGCCGGGAATTGGGGATGTTTGTGACCGCCTGGGATTTGTCTCGCTCTTGGGGCAGATCCAAAATAAAAAGAGCAGTCCCGCTTCACGGAAAGACCTCCCCCATACCATACATGGACCGCCCTGTTTTACACGTCATTGGTCAGTCATTTCAGGGACCTCCTTAATACTACACGTGCCAGCATTTTACAAATCCATGACACTTCGTCCAGCGGGGTTTAGTATGTTTGTACCAGAATTTCTCACCGGAGCCGCCATGCAAAGAATCCCATCTCCGATTGTCATTATTGCCTTCGCCCTTTCTCTCTCGGGCTGCAGCATAGTCGGATCCAGCATCGGTCGCACATTTACCGCCTATCCGTCCAAAGGGCTGTCTCGGCTCGACCGGGTGGATGATCTCTCTGAAGCCTCTAACCTGACGCTGATTACAACACACAATGACACGCTCAAAGGGGAGCTGACGGGATTCAAAGAATCCCCAGAATACGACAGAACCTATCACGAAAAGATCACAGGCACTCCTCTTGGGGTTGTTATCCCTGCACCACAAGCAGAGGCGATAATCTCAGCACACAAGGAAGACAGATTTTCTGGAGTCAGCCAGTACAAATTCCCCGCGAAGGTCCTGGGGTTCGATCCGGGGATCATCCGTCTGCTGCCAAGCGAACGCAAATACAGCCCGGCACTCCCCCTCTCCGCGCTGGACTCCCTTGTGGACGATGGGCGGCACTCAATCGACTCCGCAACGCTGATTGCAATGTTCAGAGAGCGTCGCATCCCATTCATCTCGGAGCTTGGAATCCTGAACCTCCAGGACACGCTCTGGATTCCGTGTGATGACATTGACACAATTCTTCCCGAATCCTCAGGCAATGGAGAACTCATCGGCTTGCTTGTGGGAGCCGCCGTGGACGTTGCCGTTCTCGTCGTCTTCGTCTCGAATATGAAGCACATGAACGTGTTGTCGTCCACAAAGTAGGGAATCCCCGAAACACCTCTCGTTTTCAGGACAGCGAATAGATGCCTTGTCCCGGGAGAGTGCCTTGGCATAAGACCATTTTGGTGATAGCTTTCGCTTTGATTTGCAGTGCTTTTCTCCGTGTTCTTGTTCCCCCCAATTCTCTCCCGCTCATGCTGTCCAAAAAAAGAAAAGATCCGCTCCGCCTTCGGCGGAAATCCCCTGCGGGTATGTCATTCCCTTCCCTTTCCACTTGTTTAGGGCGGCTTTTGGCGGGCTTCATTTTTTGATTTCGAGGCCCAATACTCTGTCTTTCGTTGCAAGCGACTCTCGTGGAGTAAGTAGGATGCCGTTGACTATCCGATGCAAATTCACTAAATTAGGGTCACTTTTTGCAATTGCCCCGTCGTCTAACGGCAAGACAGCAGACTCTGGATCTGCTTATCGAGGTTCGAATCCTTGCGGGGCAGCGCAGTATCCGGCAACCTACTGGTTTCTCCGGCCTTATCGTCTAACGGTTAGGACGGAGCCCTCTCAAGGCTCAAATACGGGTTCGATTCCCGTTAAGGCTACGTGGTGCAGGATATCAGGCAACAACCGCTTAACTTCCCGTTTTCTTCCCGCGGGTTTTTTTCGTTCCACCAGTTCCGCACTTCATGCACCCGTAGCTCAATTGGATAGAGCATCAGACTACGGATCTGAGGGTTGGGGGTTCAAATCCCTCCGGGTGCACTCGTAATGTTCGTGCGTGCAAGAGTTCGTGAGTACGAATCATGAAAGCACCTCGATTCGAACCAGGGATCTTACCAATTTCTTACATCGTATCATCGGCGAAACAAGAAAAGGCCTCTCTCGAGGCCTTCGTCATTTTCGGGGCCAAACCGCTATTACAACTCTCTCCAGAAATTCCGGGTTCTGCATGCCCTATTCAAGAGACCGACTCGAAGCCCAAGGGATCATTCTCCTCCCAGACTGTACGAACCACCGGCCGGGTTGCACGCCTGCATCACTTCGTCCCTACCGCCACCTCGTGGTCGAACTTTCCCCGGCAATCCGGGCATATGCCGTGAGTGAATTTCGTGCCTGAGTGGCTGGCGATGAATGTCTCGATCTGGTGATAGTATCCCTGATCATCGCGTATCTTTTTGCACCAGGCGCAAATAGGGAGAAGGCCACCGAGTGTCTTCACGTCGGCAAGCGCGGCTTGAAGCTCATGGATGAGTTTCTCCCGTTCAGCCTGGGCCGTAACACGATCTGTCACGTCGCGGTCGATCCCAATCGTACATGCCTTTCCCCGAATCTTGATTGGTACACCAGTGAATTCAATGACGTTCTCCTTTTCGTCCGGCCTCATCCACATGAATGACCCACGAAACGCAACACCACCGTAAATGAATTCACGTCCGACTTCGCTCAGCGTTCTGTTGAATTTCCGCGTGGTTCCGATTTCCAACAATTCTTCCCGACTGCGTCCGGCCATTTCAGCGTACTGCGCGTTACATTCTACGAGTCTTGCTTGCAACGGATCGTCAGTTTCCTCAAAGATGCTTATCCCATCAAACGCGTTCTCAACAATCAGACGGAATCTCTCCTCAGACTCCCGAAGCTCTTCCTCTATGCGTTTCCGCTCAGTAATGTCACGCCCAATACCGACAAGTCCGATATACTGCCCTTTGTCATCCTGCAGTGGCAACTTAGAGGTGAGCAACCAACGTTTGTGACCTTCGGCGCCGACAAAATACTCCTCCCTGTTGAGCACAGGTTGGCCAGTTTCGATGATTGAACGGTCATCGGCGAAAAACGCGGAGGCTATATCCGCCGGGTACAAATCAAAGTCGTTCTTACCCAGGACCTCGGCCTCTGAGTGGCAGCCCATATTGCGAACGTCGGCAAGATTCGCCAGAGTCTTGCGACAGGCGTTGTCCTTGGCGTAGATTGCATCGGGCAGATTATCAATCAATGTCCGGAGAAGACCTCGTTCGTACCGGAGTTGCTCTTCAGTCCGCTTGCGCTCCGTAATGTCCTCGTAGGTCCCCAGAATCCCAATGACCGTACCATTATGATCGTGCACTGGGACTTTGCTCGTCCTCAGCCAGGTCTTACTGCCGTCAGGTCGAGTCTGCGATTCTTCAAAGTCGAGCTTAGGGGCATCTGTGTCCATTACCGCTCTATCGTCGTCGGTATACGGCGGTGCTCCATTCTTCCATCCGAGCTCGGCGTCATTCTTGCCGATGATGGCAATGGGATCGTCAACTCCGACATCTCTGGCAAACAGTCTGTTGCAGCCGCGGTAGGAAGACTGGCGATCCTTCCAAAAGACGCGTTGAGGGATCGTGTCCAGGACCAGCTGGAGCATTCCGCGGGCTTCGCAAAGCTCCCCCTCTGTTTTCCGGTGCTTTGCCTCGATTGTCCCCAATTCTGCGATGCGCCGACGCAACTCGGTTATTTCCTCCAGGAGTGCTGCGGGTGTCTTGAGACTGTCGTCCATCATGCACCTTTCTGTTTCCTGCGGTATTCAAGTGCCATCGTCTTGGACTGCTTCTCGCACTATCCGGTCATTTCAGGCCATTACAAAGCTGATATGGGCAACATGTGTGCCACGCATTAAGTCGATTCTGAGCGGGTGCTGCCTACAAAGCAACAAGGAAATATGACGTCAGAGGAGGATTCTACAAACAGGCCCATAAAAACAGGTTATCCAGGGCATCCATTGTCTCAGGGGGGCAGAAGGGATTGACGAATTTGATGCGCCACCTCAGAGAGTCCAAGGAACCGGGAGTAATAACCGATTTTGTAACATCAACCGAATTGGGGTTGCCCCAGCCCTCCATCTTGAACGGCATTCGACCTTTCCTCCGTGGCACGAGCATTGAACATATGAGTGGAAACACTGGGGAAACCCCCAATTTAGCACGCTGGATTCGAACAAAAAGGATAAGACATGGGACAACAACAGCTTCTGCTTATTATCCTCGGAGTGATCGTGGTGGGGATAGCGGTTGCAGTAGGCATCACGATGTTTACCGACAGCGCCATCAATGCCAACCGTGACGCGCTCAGTAACGACCTGGTCAATCTGGCCTCGCGCGCCCAGCAGTTCTATCGCCGGCCGACATCGCTCGGCGGCGGCGGCAACTCGTTCAATCTCCTGACGACGAGCGCAATCAAATTTCTGACAAACAAGCCGACAAACGCGAACGGCTCGTATTTCATCGAGACCGCGGGGGCCGGCACCGGATCCAGCGCCCTTGTCGTTATCAAGGGAATCGGGAACGAACTCTACAACGGTTCGCCGGTGGCAATGCATGTATTCGTGTATCCCAGCAGCGACAGCATGGTCACGGTAAACTAAACGGCCGTCAAAAGGAAGTTTCAGATCCAACATCGTCCAGAGGGCAAAGGCCCGCCAGCAATCTGCCGGATCCTCAGGAAGTCAGGCTAAGATGTTACCCGACCTCCGCGCAGGTCCACAGTATCCGCACTTGCTCAATCCATCTATACCGGCTTGGGGACCTCACCCGGCGGATCGACCTTACCGATTCCTTACATGAGCCATTCACACTCTTTACCACCCAGGGAAAAACCTGACCAAATCCTTACATACGATTGCAGAAAATCGTATTTTGGAGACGTGCCCGGGACCTGGACGAGGCAGTCTCGATCACAAAGGAAAACCCGGAAATCGAATCCAGCACCACGGCGAGAATCGAAGTGCGTCCTCTTGGAATGAAAGAAGAGAGCACGAGCCTTGTCTATCCCCCACAGGGTGGAAGGGCAAAAGAAGAAGGCGGGAGATTCAAACGATGATGCGATCGGGTTGACGGAATAAACCCGATTGTTTATCACCGGAATCCCGAAAATCGGAAAGGAAACACACTGATGCAGTACAGAACTCTCGGGAGGACAGGCCTCCGCGTCTCAGAAATCGGATTTGGCGCGTGGGGGATAGGCGGCGGGATGTGGCAGGGGGAGGTCGATGCCGAATCGATGAAGGCGCTCCATGAAGCGGCAGATCTCGGCGTCAATTTCTTCGACACCGCACTCGTCTACGGGGAGGGGAGAAGCGAATCTCTGGTCGGCCGATTTCTGAAGGAGCGGAAAGGCAATCTCATCGTCGCGACAAAAGTCCCTCCCATTAACCGGATCTGGCCTGCCAGAGCGGGGATGCCGATCTCCGAGGCATTCACGTACGAGCACATTGTCGCCTCGACGGAGACGAGCCTCAGAAACCTCGGCGTCGAAACCATCGATATCATGCAGCTCCACGTGTGGGACGACCGGTGGACGGAGAGGGACGAGTGGAAACGTGCATTCGCAAAACTGAAGGAGCAGGGGAAAGTCCGCTTTGCCGGTATCTCCATCAACGATCACCAGCCTTCCAACGCCCTCCTCGCGGCCGCAACCGGCCTCATCGACACATTCCAGGTTATTTATAACATTTTCGATCAGACACCCGAAGACGCACTCTTCCCGCTCTGCCTGGAGAAGAACATCGGCATCATCGCCCGGGTCCCGTTTGACGAGGGGGCGCTGACCGGAGCGATCACACCCGACACGGTGTTTCCCCCGAGAGATTTCCGGAACGACTATTTCAAAGGGGAGAGGAAAGCGGAAGTGTTCCGCCGCACGAATGACCTCAGGGCACTTCTCGGCAGGGAGGCCGCGACACTCCCGGAGCTCTCGCTCCGCTTCTGCCTCCACACTCCCGCGGTCTCGACGGTCATTCCCGGGATGAGGAGCGCGAAAAACGTGCGGGCTAATTGCGGCATTTCGGACGGCAAACCACTGAGTGACGCCCTCGTCGCCCGGCTCAGGCAGCATGCGTGGACAAAGAACTATTACGACTGATCAGAAGGGGAAGTCCGCGGCCGGGGCAGCCTGCGGCTCGGCCTTTTTCGTTTCAGGTTTCCGGGCAATGAGGTGTACCGGGTTCGACTCGACGTAAATTGCCTTGTTCGGAGTTGACGGACAGGGGTGTTCGCATGACCCGCAGCCTATGCAAATGTCGTCATTCACTTCGGGGAGAAACAGCCCGTCGGTTTTCACCATGTGCACCGCTTTGGTCGGACAGTGCTCCGAACACGCCCCGCACTCCGTCTTTTTCGTGATGACGATGCAGTCGTCTTTGACGAACCTGGCTTTGCCGATCTGGACAAGCTTTTTCGCCTCCGGAGCGAGGGGGAGGATCGCCCCCGACGGACAGACCTCCCCGCAGAGGACACAGTCATACGTACAGGGACTCACGGAATAGTCCATACGGGGCTGGAGGAAGCCGCCGGGACCGTATGCGAGAAGTGATGGACTCAGGACCTGCGTCGGGCAGGCGCTGACGCAGAGATGGCAGGCAGTGCATCGGGATGTGAAGCGCTCTATCCCTCCGGACCCGGGCGGAGAAATAGGAAGTTTGCTTCTCGATTTCCCTGTCGGCGCGGGAAGGACAGCCTTCAGCGTATCGCGCCCCGGGAGAACCATCAGGGCCGCCCCCATCCCCCCGCGGAGAATTGTGCGCCTCCTCCGGTTGAACGGGGGTGAAGAGCGATCGGAAGCGGCCCGGCGAAACGCCCGGTACCTGAGGCCGGCCGTCGGGCATGCGTCAATGCAATTGAAGCAGCTCACGCATGCACTGAAATCAACGCGCATGCTCCCGCTATCGATACACTCCGCCTTGCACACCTTCTCGCAGAGCCCGCAATCTTTGCACGCCGCCCTGTCGAAAACAATCCTGAATATGGAGATCCGGGAGATCAGACCGAGGAGCGCTCCGGCCGGACAGAGCGTATTGCAGAAAAGCCTCCCGCGCATGTATGACGCTGCAATCAGTCCCCCGGCAAATACACACGCGAGGACAACCGACTCCGGTGAAGGGACACGGAGGGGAGCGCTGAAGAGCAGGTAGACGTGCCCGGCGTCGAGGAGAGAGGCAATTCCGTTGTTCAACAAGATGGCAAGCGGACGGAGAAGTGTCCCGCACATACGGCCGAAATTGCTGAACGGCTCGATAATATTGAGGAGAAAGAAGCTCCCCCCAACACCAAGTACCGCGGTGATGCCAAGGAGGCCGTAGTGAAGCAGGTAGTTCTGGCGCCGGAAACGGAACCTCCTCCGGCTGTTTCTTCTCCTGTTCAAGCGGCTGAAGAAATCCTGCAATGTTCCGAGAGGACAGATCGTCGAACAATAGACCCTGCCGAACGTCAGCGTCAACCCCGTGACGAAGAGGAGTGCGGCCACCCCCGCGCCGATGCCGGAAAACAACCTGACGACTCCGGGGATGAATTCGGGTGCCGTGAGGGCGCCAATCCACCACGCGGGAAGAATCCCCGTCAGGTCGATGAACATGAAGAGGACGGGGAGAAACAGAAGAAGAGAGACAACAACCCGAACGGTCCTGAGGTGCCGGAGGGCCATCGGGGTTACAGCGAGATTCTTTTGATGTTCAGGTTTTCCAAGTCTTTTCTGCCGATCTTCGCCGCGGCGGCGATCTTGATGTAGCTGATGTCATCCGGGTTCACCCCGAAAAGCTTTGCCGCGGCCGCATCGGCGGCAACAACGTCCGTCGTCACGATCTGCGTCCTGAGCGGCACCACGTCATCCAGCGACACTCCGCGCGGGCCGTTCTGTTTCATCATCAGATATGCATCGATAACCGTCAGATCCGCCTTCCTGTATCCGGCAAAATCAGCGATGCACTGGTGCAGGTCGTTCCGGTGCCAGTATCCCCTGTCCCAAACCTCACCCATCTGGTTCTTCATCCCGGCAGTGAGCTGTGTCGAGGAATGATGTTTCAACACGGGGACATTTATATACACGTCGGATTCAAGTATGAGCTCGTGTACGTGCGCCTCCTTCAGCACTTTTCCGCCGGTGACTGTCACGCTGTGATAGTATCCTTCCGTGTGGCCGGGCGCAACCGTCGCACCTGCGTCTTTTGCAGCCGCTTCGATTCCGCTGTTCTTGTACGACCGACGCCAGTCATCACAGGTGTGATCGAACACGTACACCTCTTTCGCGCCGGCGTCGAGGCAATGCCGGACTATCCTGGAGACGAGCTTGGGATTCGTGTTGCCTCCCCGCTCTGGGGTGACGTCCCAGCCGATATTCGGCTTAATAACCACTTTCTGTCCTTTCCGTACAAATGCAGTCATCCCCCCCAGCGCGCCGATCGCAACGTCGAACATTGCGTCCGGCTCTCCCCCTTTGACGGCAACGAGGTCAAACGGAAGAGAAGGAACGCCGGCAAAAAGCCGCGGAAATCTCGCCGATGCCGCTACGGTTCCCGCCAGGAGTGTTGCCCCGAGCGTCTGCTTGACAAAAGACCTTCGATCCATGGATTCCCCTCCGTTTTGCTTGACTCCGATGTGAGTCCGGATACTCAATAAAACTTCAGATACACGAATAACGCGATCGCTGCAAGGAGCACAATGACAATCACCGCGATGACGATCTTTTTAATCACCCTGAGGAGTAACCATGCAGCCACGACCGCGGCGGCGACGAAAGCATATGTCTGAAGCCTGAACACAGGGTAATCCTCCGTTATGATTCGCCGATTTCATGACAAAGCCCACAGGCGATCGCGGTCCAGGGCCAGTGGGCTTCCAAATAACAGATACTTGTATAATGTGGTCACTTTTCGGGTGAAAATCAACATCGCCCGCGGGTTGATTCCGCCGGCTGTCACTCGGGCGCCAGAAACTCCCGGACGACCTCATTATAAAAAACCGGATTCGCGACGTGCATGGCGTGTCCCGCTCCGGGGATGAGGACGCGGTACGTGTCGGGCAGGTGGCGCTCCAGTTCGTCCGTGATCAGGGAGAAGAGCCGGGGACTCTTTTGTCCGTTCAGCAGAAGGACGGGAACATCCGCCGAATGGATCTGTTCCCCGGAGATCTCCGGCATATACTCCAAGACAGGCGAGAGAAGCTCACGCATGAGAACTCCGGCGGACTCCATCAAACGATCGCGGGACGGGACGGAAAGCTGATCGAACGTCCCCGCGCGCCCCGACACCCCGTCAAAGAACTTCTTCACACCCAGATTTCCGTCTCCCGACAAAAATGCGGCGCGCGCCGGGGAGAGCGCATTTGCCTCGAATTCCTCGAGCGCGGTTTCTCCTTCATGCGTCATCTTCAAAAGCGGAAGTATGGGCGGCTCGCCGAGTACGAGCCGCCGGATGAAACCGGGATG
Organism: Ignavibacteriota bacterium; assembly: GCA_003157485.1. Lineage (GTDB taxonomy): Bacteria > Bacteroidota > Ignavibacteria > UBA10030 > UBA6906 > Fen-1273. The sequence goes on along the minus strand of PMJQ01000143.1, from coordinate 459 downwards.
GCGAATCGCACAGCAAAGCGCCACGTACCCTCCGTAGGAGGAGCCGGCGACATTGGCGGGTGCGGCGCCAAGCTCCTCTATCAGCTCAGCGAGGTCTGCCGCCTGGACCGAAAGCGAATACGCGTCATCCGGCTCCCCCGGGCTGTTAGGCGGGTGGAACCTCCGGCTGTATACGATAACCCGGTGAGATGGCGAGAAGAAGCCGACCTGTCCGGGGAAATCATTCATCGAACCAAGTGTGCCGTGCACGAACAGCAGAGGCTCCCCTCTCCCATGTTCAAAGTACGCAAGACTGGTGTCGCGGAGCGGTATCGTTGTCACGGCGTGTCCGGCTTTGGGGCCCCCTTCTCCGAAGGGGCCGGGAGTTTGACCGGGGGAGGGTTGTACCCGACGACCGATCCCGCCCGAACGCGAACCATGTACGGGGAAAGAGTTGTCCCCGGGAGCGTGCGGACGTTG
>PMJQ01000109.1:9043-12004 GCA_003157485.1 Ignavibacteriota bacterium | reverse complement strand
GCTGTTTCCGTGGTGCCCGCTGCCGGCGTCTTCGCTGCCGCCGTCGCTTCGTTCAATTTCGTCTCGAGCTCCGCGTTGCGTGCCGTCAGTGTCCTGTTCTCGGCGGCGAGCGCGTCGTTTTGCTCTTTGATCCGCCGGTTCTCGATCTTCATGCTGTCGGCCGGTGACTCAGGGGTCGTCGCCGCGGCAGTCGTCGCGGGGGTGGACTCCCAGTTTTCAGTGTCTTCCTCTGAAGACCCGCACCCCACCGCCGCCACAGCCAGACCCAGAGCGAAAGTGGCCGGGATGATGAGCATGCTGAGGGGACGGGCACTCTTTGGGTCGTTGCTCATTGGTACTCTCCTTTACGTGTGGTGGTAAGTGTCGTTAATGTATCAAAGCGGGTATGCAATGTCAAGCGCACGGGCCGAATGAGGGTTATCAATGTATGGGTTTAGAAGCACTTCTTCAGGGCATTGTCGAAATATTCCCCCTCAACCCCTCTTTATTATAGAGGTTATGCGCGCGAATCAGGACGACCGGTTCCCGGACCCCCGCGCTGCTTCTGCAAGAAGCCCGCTGATCGCCAGGGCGAGCCTGTCCGGAACCCCGTCGGGATGGCGCGATTGCAGGCGCATGTCGCAGATTTCATTCACGTAATCGACGGTCACGAATTGCCCGGCCGGCGTCATGGCGATTTCCGTCGAAAAAAAATCCAGCCTGCACACCGTGCTTATCACGCGCCCGATCGAGACGAGCGGAGAGAGGGAAAAGCTCGACGACTCCCCGGCCGTAACCTCCGCGTACACATGCGTAATGTCGTCCCACCAGCACGGGAAGATCTCCCCGCAGACGTAAAACACCCTGAACCACGCGCGTCTCCCCGAGAGTTCCGCCGGAACGACCTTTTCCTGGAGGAGGTACTTGTCGTCCCGGTGATGCTTCCGTGAATCGATGACATCCTTGAGCGTCTCCGCCCCTGTNNGAGGGAGGCGAGTTGTTCGAGAGAGAGTTCCACCTGCCGCTCGCGGTTGTACGGCGAAATGATGATCGTGAAGGGGACCGCAATGCCGTGCGACAGGAACTCCAGGTGCATTGTCGCCTTGTCCGCCGCCCGACGGACCTCATCCGGCGGGTTGAGAATTCGCGCACCCGATTTCGCCATCGCCGAGGAGAGCCCGGCGAACGGCTCCTCGTCGGGGGCCGCGCGGTCCAGAAATGTCCTCACGCTCAGCTCCCCCTTCCTGAGCGCAGCGGACGCAGCCGGCGCTTCCCCGGCGCCGAGCGCGGTCATCCGCATCCCCCGGTTCATGCACTCGGCGTTGATAAGCGATATGAAATCGGAGTCATGCGCCCAGTCCCAGGCGACGGCAAGGTCAATCCGGTTCTCGATGATCAATCTCCGTAATGGAACCATCTACGATACCGAAAAGGTATTCCGCTGTCAAGGCCGGCTTGTTATTCAAACGGTGAAATGGTATATTTTTACGATAATGGAGGGTGTGGGGTGGAGACAAAACGAGTGTGGGTGGGGACGACGGCCCTTTGCATAGCCGGCGCCGTGCTGTCGATCATGCCGGGATGCGGAACGGCCGGGAAGGCGCAGATTGCCCCGCGCCTCACGCCGGCCGAATCAGCGCAGATGGATTTCCGGCGCGAGGTCGCTCTGACGCATTTCATCGCAGGCTCTGTGTATGAAGTGAAGGGGGAATACGCCGAGGCCGCGCTGGAATACCAGGAAGCCATCCGCGCGGACACGAATCACGCGATGTTCTACGGGCTTGCCAAATGCTATTCCGCCCTCAACAAGCCCGCACTGGCGCTTGATGCCGCCCGCGAGGCGGTCCGCATGGCGCCCGAAAAACCGGAATACCGGAAGCTCCTCGGAGACATCTCGGCGTCCGCCTATGATCTCGACGGGGCCGCCCTCCAATACGAAGCGATAATCGCGCGCGATTCATCGAACGCAGAGGCGTGGTACAATCTGGCGCGCGTCTACCAGGTCCGGAAGCCGGTCCAGGCGCTTGAAACGTACGAACAATTCACCGCCCGGTTCGGGCCGGAATGGGACGTTCTCCTCCAGACCGCGGATCTCTGCAACAAACTCGGCCATCCGGACCGCGCCGTCGCAGCGCTCAGACAGATGGTGGACCTCGATCCCGGCAACAGGGAGCTGAGGCACTCGCTTGCGCAGACGGAGATACGGGCGGGTCATCTCGACGAGGCTCTGGCCGTCTACGGCGAGCTTCGCGAAATGGATCCCTCCAACATTGGATATCAGGCGGAGGTGGCCGGCGTCTGGCTTCTTAAAAAAGACTACACCCGGGCAGCCGGACTGTTCGACCCCATACTGAAAAAGGACACCGTCTCGGCCGACGTGAAAGTTCACATCGGCGAGCTGTACTACGGGCAGATGGAGAAAGACTCGACGCTCGTTCCCGTCACGACGAAGATCTTTGAAACGATCCGCGACGCCGATCCGAAAGACTGGCGCCCGTACTGGTTCCTCGGCGGAATCGCCTCGAGCCGGNNGGACGACTCCCTTGCGGTGAAGAATTTCCGCCGGGTGACGGAGCTCGCGAACTGGAACGCGGATGGATGGGTGTTCCTTTCCTCCGTCTATCTGACGAAGAACGACTTTCAGCAAAGCGTTGCCATCCTGGAATCGGCGGAAAAGGCCGTCCCGGACGACTTCCGCGTCAATTTCTTCCTCGGCGTCGCGTACAGCCGCGTCGGAAGAAATCCCGACGCCGCGCGCGTCCTCGAAAAAGCGCGGCAGATCAGTCCCCGCGACACGGAAGCGATCGCACAGCTCGCCCTCGTGTATGACAGCATGAAGAGGACCGATGACAGCGACAGCCTCTACGAGGAGGCGCTCCGCATCAACCCCGATTTTTCCCTCGCGCTGAACAACTACGCCTACAGCCTGGCTGAGCGGGGCCTCCAGCTCGAGCGCGCGCTCGCCATGTCGAGGAAGGCGCT
>PMJQ01000109.1:7692-9018 GCA_003157485.1 Ignavibacteriota bacterium | reverse complement strand
CACGAGCACATGGGGGACATCTATTTCAAGCTGAACGACACCGAACGGGCTCTCGAGCACTGGAACGCCGCCCTGAAGCTTGACGAAAACAACACGATACTCCGCGACAAGATAACGCGCAGGTCGTTATGACCTGGAAGGCGCTGCGTCTTGGTCTTCTTCTCGGGATCGGAGCAGCGATGTATTCCTGTTCGCCGCACACCGCTGCGCTCCTCACAGACGTGAACGCCACGTCTGCCGCCGTAGTCGCCGGCAGGGTGAGGCATCGGGAAGCGGACCTTGCGAGCATGGCGGGGAGGGGGAGCGTCTCCTTTGAAACCCCCGACCGTGCGGGATCCGCCTTCTTCGACCTCTCGCTCAAAAAGCCCGATTCGCTCCTGATGACATTCGAAGGGCCCTTCGGCATCGGCGGGGGGTTTCTGTTTCTGAGCCGCGGGAAGTTCGTCATGTACAGCAGCATGGACAACCGGGTGATTTCCGGAGTCCCGGGTCCGGCCGCGATACGCGCGGTGATCCCCGTTGATCTGACGTTCGATCAGATCATGGATGCGTTTACCGGCGGTTTTGTCCTTCCTGATTCCGTTCCCCTCCGGTACACCGCGGACGACGGCAAATTCCTTCTTGTCTACAGGGTCGGCGGCCTGACCCACTCCTACTGGATCGATCCCGAGTACGATCTCGTCGTCAGATACGAGGTCCGGACTGAAGCGGGCGACCTGATCCTGGAAGTGGAATCATCGCAGATGGTCACGCAGGGCGGCCTGAGCGCCCCGCGGCACGTCCGGGTCGACTTCCCCGACGAAGGAAAACGGCTCTCCATCCACTTCACGTCGCTCGAACTGAACGCGGGGGATCTCTCGTTCGAGTACACCGTTCCCGCCGGTGCCCATTCATCCCCACGGTGAATCGCGTGCCACTGCACTTCAGGCGCAGCCTCCTCCTTCTCCTCCTCGTCGCCCTTCCCCGACCGTCGATCCCGCAGGACGAGATTCGCAAACGGCAGGATGAGCTGCAGGCGATACGGGACCAGATCCGCGACCTGGAAGGGAAGATCGGCGAGCAGCAGAAAAACGAGCGGGAAACGCTGGACCTCCTTGACAGCTACGAGAAAAAAGGGACGCTCATCCGCACGCTGATCACCCGGCTGAAAAACGACGAAACGACGCTCACGCACCGGATCGAGAACACCCGCAAGGGGATGGAGAAACTCGAAGGCCAGCTCCAGTTTCTGAGGAAGCACTACGCCGCCTACGTGATTTCGGTCTATAAGCGGGGGAGGACGCGTGACCTGGAGCTTCTCCTCTCGGCGAATTCCGTCAACCAGGT
>PMJQ01000109.1:0-7587 GCA_003157485.1 Ignavibacteriota bacterium | reverse complement strand
GCGAAAGAGCTCGAAGGGCTCATTGCCCAGCTCATCGAAGCCGACAGGATCAAAAAAGAACACGAGGCTGAAGCGGCGCGCAAAGCGCGCATCCCTGTCCCGGTTCCTGAGGGCGGAACGCTTGAATCCCGGAGGGGGAAGCTCCGGTGGCCGGTCGGCGAAGGGAGCATCGTGGCGCATTTCGGCAACCAGACCCACCCGACGCTGAAGACCGTCACGCAGAACACCGGGATCGACATCGCAGCCCGTGTCGGCTCGCCCGTCAGCTCGGTCGCCGACGGACAGATCTCCAAGATCCTGTGGCTCCCCTCATATGGAAATCTCATTATCATTTCGCACCCCGGCGGCTTCTACACCGTCTACACGCACCTCGCCGAAATCACCGGTGCCGAGGGACAGAAGGTCAAAGAGGGCGAAGTGATCGGGAACACCGGGGAAGCGCTCAACGGCCCCCGCCTCCATTTTGAGATCTGGAAGGGGAGAGAAAAGCAGAATCCCGAACAGTGGCTCGGACGGCAATGACGACGCGCGAATCGATGTTCATAGGGGGCGTGACGCTGGCGGGCCTCATTGCGCTCGTTCTCCTCCGGTCGCCTGTCGGCATTGCGGAAGACCAGGTCACCCGCATCCGGTACGGCATCCGCGGGGCGGAAAAAGCGGACACGAATATTGTTGTGATATTCATCGACCAGGAGGCGATCCGCTCGCTCCACTGGCCGGTCCGGCGGAATTTCTACGGGCTCATGCTCAAGACGCTCAGCGACCTTCATGTGCGGGCGGTCGGTGTCGAGGCGTTTTTCGAAGAACCGAATCCCGAGTATCCCGAATACGACGACCTCCTGGCGCGCATGTGCGCCCTTTCGGGGAACGTCGTCCTCACGTCGTACTTCGATACGGTCGCGCCCCCGGGCTCTCCCGCCTGGCACGATTCTCTCCCCGCCGGCCTGTTTGACTACCCCGCCGTTCTCGATGACGTCCCTTCCGGCGGCGGCCCCCATCTCCCGTTCCCGTCGCTCCGCACGGCGGCGGCGGGGATCGGGCATCTCAACATCGGCGTCCGATCTGACGTCGATCTCTTCATCGGTGAAGGGACCGCCAGGGTCCCTGCGTTCGGTCTCGAAATCGCGCGCATTGCGCTCGGGGCGGCGCGGACCGGCGTCGTCTCACGCGGCGGGAGAGTGGAGTTCCGCCGCGAATCNNGGGTCATTCACCGCCTATCCTTTCCTTGAAGTCCTCCGCTCGTACGACGCGCTGCGCACCGAGAGGGAGCCGTCGATATCCGTCGCCTCACTCCGGGGAAAGATCGTGCTCATCGGGCTCATCGCGGAAGGGAGAAGCGTCTTCATCCCGACCCCCGTCGATCCTCATCTCCCGGCTGTCCTCCTCCACGCCTCGGTCATCGACAACATACTCCGGGACCGGTTCATCACGGTGGTCCCCTTCTGGCTCGCGCTCCTCCTTGGTGTGTGCGCGGGACTCGCAAGCGCGGCCTCTGCGCTGACGCTCCGGAGCCCTCTGAACCGGTGGCTCCTTGCCGGCATCCCCGCTCTTCTTGTCATCGTCTCGCTCCTCCTNNGCTGCGGGAATACTCAAGCGTCAGGGGCGGGCAAAGGCCCGGGTGGCGAACATGGAGACCGAGAAGCGGAGCATTATGGAAAAACTCCGCGACAGGGAAGCCAAAGTCGCGATGCTCGAACAGGAGCTTGTCTCCATGGAGGCGGCGCGGACGGGGGACCGGACGGAGGAACTCGTGGAGGAGCTCCGGAAGTACAGGGCCGAGATCAGGACGCTCTCCTCCAGAGCCGACGACCTGGACGTGTTCGATTCTGCAGAAGTGGAGCCCGGGGCAGACAGGGCGGAGTTCGAATCCATGGTCTTCGCGAAAGACGGCCCGATGTCGGCGGTTGTCGATTTCGTTTCGAAAATCGCTTCGAGCGATTCTCCTGTGCTCGTCCTCGGCGAAAGCGGCACAGGGAAGGAACTCGTCGCCCGGGCGATACACAGGCGAAGCCCGCGTGCCGGAGCGATATTCGTCGCGGTCAACTGCGGCGCACTTGCCGAATCACTCCTCGAATCTGAACTTTTCGGTCACGAAAAAGGGGCCTTCACGGGTGCCATCCGGGACAAGGCCGGCCGGTTCGAGCTGGCCGACGGCGGGACGATATTCCTCGATGAAATCGGCGAGGTCTCCGAGGGCTTTCAGCTCAAGCTCCTGCGCGTCCTGCAGGAGGGGGAATTCGAGCGTGTGGGAGGGACGAAGACGCTCCGCGTCAACGTCCGCGTTGTCGCCGCGACGAATGCCGATTTGCGCGATCTCGTGCGCCAGAAGAAATTCCGGGAGGATCTCTACTACCGGATGGATGTTCTGACGGTGTCCCTTCCCCCCTTAAGGGAGCGGCAGACGGACATCCCGATACTTATCGGACATTTCCTTCAGCGTGAAGGGGGAGGCGTCCGCGTCTCCCGGAATGTCATGGACGCGCTTCAGAACTACCGCTGGCCCGGGAATATACGTGAGCTCGAAAGCGTGATGAAGAGGGGGATTCTCCTTGCCAGGTCCGAGAAGCGCCAGATGATGACGATCAAAGACCTGAATGATGAAATCGCCTCCGCAGCGCGCGGCGCGGCCCCCGTCGAAGAACAGGTTCTTGAATCGCTGCGCGACAAGGCGTTCAGCCGCAGTTCCGTGACCGACACGGCCGATGAGCTGGGGGGGCTCAACCGGGGCACCGTCGCTGAATACCTCAGAGGGGAGTGCCTGAAGGCGTTTGCCGAATGCACGTTCGACATCGAGAAAGCGGTCCGCCGTATCTCCCTCTCGGCTGACCCGGACGTCAACGAGCGGGTCCGGAAGAAATTTCAGGATTACCTCTCCAACATCGCCGAAGGGCTCTCTCCGTCTCAGACCTGGGAATCAAACCGGGTGGCCCTCAAACCGAAAAGTAAAAACCTCCCTCAGAAATACCATCAGTACCTCGAACAGGTGGGTGAAGCCTTTTACCGCGGCGTCTGGAAGATAACCTCCGGGACCTGATTGCCGCAATCGGGCAATTTGGGCAGATCACGTCGTTTGTCCCCCTCAGCCTGATATCTCCGGACCCCGCACTTCTCGGTGCAGACCCCGCATATCTCATCTCCCGCCGGTTTACGAATCTGCCCCTTCCCGCGTGTCTTGCGCGAATTCCCCCCTTTTTTCTCCACAGGATCTGTGGCATGCGAATTGCAAACTCTCATGGTGAATGTGGACGGCGACACCATCCGACGCGTTCACGAGTGTCTAACAAGCTCAAAAGGGGAGAAATACTCATGAAGAGGTCCATCGGGGTGATGGGAGGGATGCTCGCCGTGTGTGCGCTGTCCATCACGGGATGCATGAAACACGACAACGGGCCGGTCACCGGATCGTCGGGCAGTGCCGACCAGATTTCCCAGATACAGACGCAGGCGCTCGCCGACCCGTTCGTCCAGAGCGATCAGGCAACGTTCTCCGATCAGGCCGTTCAGCCGACCGACTACGGAACGATCGGGAAAATCGATGCGGCGATCACTCCATTGCGCTGGGGAAGGTTCATCTCGGGGGAAACGAGAACAGTCACAACGACGATACTCCCCGGCGACACGACGGCAATGGCTACGATCGTGAAGACGATCACCGGTGTCTTCAAGATCAAGGGGACAGAGGCGGGCGTTGACACGGTGATTACAAAATCGTTCACGGACAGGGCCGTCCGGAACCTCCTGATGCGGAAGGTGAACATGCTTGACACGTCGGTCTGGCGTCCCGCGGCAACGTCTCTCGTCGACGGCCAGACGACTCCTCCGCCTGCAAACAACTCGATCCAGATCAAGGAGGTCCAGGTCTTCACCCCCACGGACACGGTGACGGTCACCGATCCGACGACATTCTATCTCCGCTACGAATGGCGCCCGTTCCATGACGGCGAGCGGAANNTCACAGACATTGAACAGCGACAGCACGTACACGCGCGTCTACCAGGGAACGTGGTATGCTCATTTCTTCACTGGGTTCTTCAACGTCGGTATAGACGCGGTGACGCGTGGAACGCTGTATGACGATTCGTTGCCCTATTCAGCGAGCTGGTGGGGGATTCCGTACAGGGTCTATTGAACTGTGCGGATTTAGCGGGCGGGCCCCCGTACCTCTCCGGGACGGGGGCCCGACTATTTCCCGCGGTTGAAATTCAGGACGGAATTCGGCTAATTGGCTCATAATCCGTATTCCTGTCCGAAGGGATTATATGAGGAATCTCGCCATACTCGTTTGCGTTACGTTCCTCTGTCAGGCCGGCTGCCAGAAACCCGCCCCGTTGACCGTTGAACCTCCGGCTGCACCGCCGGCGGGGACGCTTTCGGTGACCGTACTCGCCAATCCTGACACGAACATCGCCGTCAACCCGATCGATTCGGTCGGTGTGCTTCCGACGGACCAGACGAATTATTCCGGGTTCTTCCTCGTGAACAGCGTGAAGTACGACTACGGCCACGGGGCAATTTCCGGGGCATCTGCAAGCGCGTACTTCGGCGACCGCAACAGGCCCCTTGTCGTGAACGGCAAGATCGTCGGGTACTACGGCCTCGATCTGATGCCGTCTGCGGTTTTCCCCCTGAAAATCGGGGGGATCCCGCTGGTCCGGTTCCCTTACAAAATACATATCGGGAACCGCGACACGACATTTGGCTCCATCTACCGTGCGCCCGCATACTTCCTGGCGACGATCCAGCCCCAGACAAGGTATGATTGGGACGATCCCGGGCCCGACACGACACGGCTCATGCCGTTCAAAGATTCCGTCGTGACCCCCGAGGATCTGACCGTGCTGGCGCCTCCGGGCGGGAGCATTCTCTCCCGCCTGAAGCCGGTTGAACTGCACTGGAAAGGGAACGGCAACATCTCGATCATCGTCAGCTCGTATAATCTGCTGACGGGGAAAACGAAGCCGATCCTCCAGTTGCAGCCGGCTGTCAATACGGGAAGTGCGGTCATCGAGCCACACGTGCTGCAGCTGTTGCCGCAGACAAAGTACTTCGTGTTCACGTTTATAATCGCCAACAAGGGTGACCGGCCGCTTGGCGGGCTGTCGGTGAATGACAGGATACTGGTACAGGCTGCATCCGTCTATAACAGCTACGTCCAGTTCCAATAATGCCCTTGTCCCGTTCTGCCGTGCTCGGTTGCTTCCTGAGCATGGCAGTATCGACAGCCTGTGCGCAGGCGATCTTCTCGCCGCGCGCGTCTGCGCTGGGAGCATACAGCCCCCTGGTGCAGGATGCCCGCGGGTTCACGGCAAATCCCGCGGGGCTTGTCGGGATGAAGGACTGGGATTTCTATACATCGACGTACACGGCGACGTCATCACCGGGAGGCGGATTCGTGTTCAGCGGTTTCGGCATCGGCAAGAAATTCTTCGGCAGCAGTGCCCTCGCGTTTCAGTACACGCCGGGGACCACTCTTGACGTCATCCAGCCGTCGTCGTTTGTCGTCTCGGGGTTGACCTTCGCTTCGACCCGGGAGATCACGTACACCGAGCCTCTGGCGGTTGCATNNAACGACTCGCTGAATGCGGTCGTCCCGGTCCTGGATGTTTCCACGCGTACGACATGGTTTGCCGATCTCGGGGTCCACTGGAGACCCTTTGTGAACATCTCGCTTTCCGCCCTTGGGCGGGGGCTCATCCGTTCGAGCGGCGGCGGCATCGCTTCTTCGTTCGATTCCTATACACTTCCGGTGGACCGGGCTCTTGAACTCGGCGCCGCGTGGACCGTCACCCCGTCGCTCACGCTTGCGGGGGAAGGAAGCACAGCAGGGCGGGGGACGTTCGGCGTGGAATGGGTTCCTGGTTTCAACATCGCGGCTCGCGGCGGACTCTACGCAGGCGACGGGGGGGGTCGGTTCATTGATGCGGTCGGACTGGGCGCCGGATGGTCATACCTCTTTCTCGAGGCGGACGCATCCTATCTCTTCTTCACGGACCGGTCGACCCGGAGAGGCACAATAGATGTTTCATCGTTCGACCCTTCGGGAATCAAGGACATAGGGATCAGCCCGTACACAGGGAACACGGCGTCGATCTCGATACGGGCGATACTCGGGAGCGTGCGGGAGAGCCTTGTGAAGATCGAGGGGGTCGAAATGCTCGGAGGGATTTACCCTTCAGCGTACCAGGCGCTGGCGTACCGCCCGATCGGGAAAGTCCGGGTGCGCAACACGTCGCAGAAGCCCGTGCAGGCGCGTGCGGCGTTCTTCGTGGACCGCCTGATGGACGGTCCCACCGAATCCGGGCCCGTGAGCATACAGCCCGGCGCCTCCGAGGACATACCGCTGACGGCGGTGCTCAACGACCGGATCAAAGGGGTTCCCGCGATAACAATCCGTGAAGGCACCGTGAGCGTCAGTGCCGCCGCAGAAGGTGAAGAGGACGNNGAAAGACTCGCTTGCAGGCGTCCCTCCGGAGATGGGACCCCTCCGGCGCGCGAAGGTCCTGTGCGACAGATTCAACGGCAAACTCGTCTACGTCAGCGACCCGAAGCACCTGACGGAATTCGTGCAGTACCCCACCGAGACTCTCACGAGCCGGAGCGGGGATTGCACGGACATGACGGTCTGCTTTGCGTCCCTCCTGAGCAGCGTGGGGATTTCGACGGCATTCGTGGATGTCGTCCCCCCGAAACAGCCGGAAAAGTCGCACATATTCTTCCTTTTTGACACGGGGCTCAGCCCGAAATTCGGGGATCGTGTCTCCTCGAACCCGAAACGGTACATCGTGAGAAAGTCCAAAACGGGGCAGGAAACAATCTGGATCCCGATCGAAAGCACCGCGATTACGCACGGGTTTGAAGAAGCATGGACGGAAGGTGCGCAGCAGTATTTCGACGATGTCGAGATCGGTCTCGGCGTCGTGCAGGGGTGGGTTCATATCGTGGANNGTCTATTGAGTCAATCGGGGAGGATTATATGAAGACAGCGCTCATTGCGGCGGTTCTGTGCCTGGCGGTCCGTGCGACAGCCGGTGAAATCATCGTTCAGAAATTGCAGGGGGACGTAAAAGTCCGGCACGGCGTCACGGAGGTGTGGGTGACCGTCGCTCCGGGGGACGTTCTGCGCCCCGACGATACGATGAAGACCGGAAAGAAAGGCTCTGCGGTGATCGTCCTCCCCTCATCGGCGGAGGGTTCCGGATCGGCCCGGACGTTCGTCCTTCCCGGCGACGTCATCGTTGACATGTCCGACGTGCGGGATCTCACGCCGGAAGAGCTGATGCTCAAACTGACGATGGAGAAAGTTCGCGCTTCCTCATACCAGTGGAAGAGCGACGATCTCCAGATCCCGAGCGCGGCTGTCGTCCACGGGGCCGACAGGTCGTCAGATCAGGTCATGCGGGAAAGCGATCCGGCGGCCGGCATACTCCAGATCAACGGAGCGCACGTGCTGTTTGAAAACCGATTCTATGCGACGTGCGCGCTCAGGGGGATGGAGGTCTTCAGGCTCTATCCCCCCCTTGCGAAGCAGTTCCGGAGCCGCCTCATGGTTGCCGAAGCCCTTGAAAAGGCGAACCTCCGGGGCGAAGC
>PMJQ01000009.1 GCA_003157485.1 Ignavibacteriota bacterium | reverse complement strand
TGTCATTCGTTGGTTCTCGGAAGAGAGCCAGTTTCAGAAGGTCTAAGTCTTCACACCCTTCCCGCCACTCTTGGGACACTGGACTCAGGTGCGAGGTGAGATGAGTTCGTGAAAAGTCTGGCGCCAAGGGTGGATGTGGAGTAACCGCGGGTACAGAACCCTGAACAGAGTGGTGTCATAGCGGATGAAATCACAGATATTCCCCGGCATTTCTCGAGATNNTACGAGCTACATTGTATCCGTGTTCTTTGAAGTCGGCGCTGTCCTCAGATGGTGGCCGGCTTCCATGTCTTTCTTCGCTTCGCAGCAGCCTCGTGGTGGGCCAGACCCGTAACGCCCACCAACAGGAGGTAGATTCATGAAAACGATTCTGCTTGCTTCGCTCAGTTTTGTCATCCTCCTTGGTTCAATCCCATCCGAATCTCAAGCTCAATGGGTACAGACGAACGGGCCCTACGGCGGTCTCGTGGGGAGCTTTGCATCCATCGGGACGAATCTCTTTGCCGGGGCGTCTCTCGGAGGCGTCTTTCGCTCCACCGACGGAGGCGCAACCTGGACCGCAGCAAACTCCGGTTTGACGAACACGAATGTGTGCGCGCTCGCGGTTTCAGGCGATATACTTTTTGCCGGGACAGAAGGGGGTGTCTACTGTTCGACTGATAGCGGCGCTAGCTGGCAGGCGGCGAACGCTGGATTTACGGGGACGATTATCCTCTCTCTCGCCGTGAGCGGTTCGACGATCATTGCCGGGACTCAGGGGGGGGTCGCCTGTTCGTCCGACAGAGGCGCCACCTGGACGTTGACTGGGCCGGGAAGTCCTTACGTGAATGCCCTCCTCGTACGCGGCACGTATCTATTTGCCGGCACATCGGGCGGGGTGTATCTTTCGACGGACAACGGTGTATCATGGGCCCCGGCAAACTCGGGAATGACGAACGCATATGTCAGGTCCCTGGCGGGGAGCGGCGCGAATCTCTTTGCCGGGACTGATGGCGGCGTGCTCCGATCCACGGACAACGGCACGACCTGGGCCGGAGCGAACGCAGGCTTCACGAGGACTTCGATCTTGTCTCTTGCGGCAAACGGCACACACCTCTTCGCGGGTACCAGGACCGGCGGCGTCATTCATTCGACCGATGACGGCGCGACATGGAATCCGGCTAACAACGGGTTGACCCGCTCCGCGGTCTCGTCGCTTGCGTTCATCGGCCCGGATCTCTTTGCCGGCACGGAAGGAGCCGGTGCGTTTCACTCGACCGACAACGGGGCAACCTGGACTGCGGCGAGCACTGGACTGACATATCTCAGGGTCCGTTCTTTTGCCGTCTGCGGAGCCGGATTATTTGCCGGGACCTGGGGTGGCGGCGTGTTTATTTCCACAGATAACGGTGCACGCTGGACCGTTGCGAACAACGGGTTGACGGATGCCGACATCTTTGTCCTCGCGGTGAACGGTACCACGCTCCTTGCAGGCACCGCAGCCGGCGGGGTCTTCCGTTCCACCGACGACGGGAGGAACTGGACTGCGGCAAACGGAGGATTGCCGCACGGCATTTATGACACCACGGGATACGACGCCATGCTCTGTTTCGCGTGGAGCGGGCAGAGGCTCGTTCTGGGGACCTATTTTCACGGCGTCTTCTTTTCCACTGACGACGGGAGCACCTGGACTCCATCGGCGTCCGGACTGACGCCTGCGCTCGTCAATGCATTGACCGTTTCCGGCACGGATCTCTTTGCCGGGGCCGATGGAGGGGCCTTTCGCTCGACCGACGACGGGACGACCTGGAGCGCGGCCTGGACAGGCTTGACCAACCCTCCGGTCATGTCTCTGGCTGCAAGCGGCTCGCATCTCTTCGCGGGGACATACGGTGGCGTTTTCCTGTCGACAGACAGCGGGGCACACTGGACGGGGACGGGCCTGTCACCGGCCTGGGTGAATTCTCTCCGCCTTACCGACGGGAATCTCTTCGCGGGCACGGACCGCGGAGTCTTTGTTTCCACCGATCTCGGCACAACCTGGAATGCGGCGAGCGTGGGACTGACGGCGACATTTGTTTTTTCTCTTGGCATTTCCGGCGGGAGCCTTTTTGTCGGAACGAATAGCGGGGCCTGGGGCCGGCCCCTGCAGGAGATGTTCACTTCCATACCCGTTCCTTTAACGGCGATTCCCTCACGGTTCAGCTTACAGCAGAATTATCCGAATCCGTTTAACCCCTCGACAAGCATCCGTTACTCGCTGCAGGTGAGGTCTCACGTGACGTTGTCAGTCTTCAATACCCTCGGCCAACTCGTCTCGACACTCGTGAACGGAAGCGAGGAAGCGGGGTATCACGACGTGCGATTCGACGCCAGTGGTCTCGCGAGTGGCGCGTACTTCTATCGGTTGCAGGCAAGAGATTTCGTGCAGTCGAAGAAACTCATTGTGCTCAGGTGACTGGATTGGGCACAATTTCAATCCAGAGACAGGGCGATTAATCTGTGACAGAATCTTTCTCTTCGACGTCGCGGAGATCACGAATGTCAAAGATCATCATTGCGTGTCTTCTTACGGGTTTCCTCGCCCAGCATCAGGCGCGGACGGCCTGCATGCCCGATATGACAGAGAAGACAACCGATCGCGATACCCTCATCGTCACGTATAAGTTGAATTTGTCAACCGCTCTCGCCAGCGGCGGATTCGTTCCGGGCGACACCCTCCTCGTGTACTCAGGGTATTTTGGCACGACCTCCGATTCGGCAAAGACCGGAAAGCCTCTTGTCGAGGTTATCGGGGCACTCTACAGGGGCACTGACACTGTGGTAACTACGCGCGGGACAGTGCTTGACTATCAGTACTACCACATCCAGAACGGGAAGACGATCAGAGAACATTACTACAACTATCAGTAT
>PMJQ01000080.1:4790-10630 GCA_003157485.1 Ignavibacteriota bacterium | reverse complement strand
GAGATCACATGGAACGGTAGGGTGTACAGATACTTCGTCAACTGGGTTCTCGACAACAACAACACAGCGAAAGGTATGCAGTATTTCAGCCCGTACGGGGGAGATCTTGTGGACATTATGCGCCAGACGCAGAAATCAGACGGGATGATCTGGAGCAATGTGAACAAGGGGGAGGGGGACTATCATTACTATGAAACCGCATACACGCCCCTCGGATATTTCCTCCATGACAAAGACGCCTGGTTTGTCCGACAGCCCGTCGAGAATCACGTTGAGTACAACTACGTGAATATGATGTACGCATACTGGAAATCGAGCGGCGACGCCGGGTGGATGAAGAGAAACCTCGAAGGCGCGGCCCGGGCCCTTGATTACAGTGTGACGGATCCCGTCCGGTGGTCATCGAGATTCCGCCTTCTGAAGAGAGCGTACACGATTGATTCATGGGATTTCCAGGTGGACGATGAGTATACGCCCCCGGCACCCCTGAGTCCCACAATGGTCCTCGTCCCGGGCAAGACGAAATTCGGCATATTCTTCGGCGACAATACCGGGTACTTCGAAGCATGCAACCAGCTGGCAGAGATGCTCGACAGCGCCGGGCACAGCCCACTGGCGGCGTCGTACAGAGAGAGAGGAAGGGGGATTCTGGAGAGGCTGAAGGCCCTCTCGTGGAACGGCAGATTCTTCACACATTTTATCGATGAAGATCCGGATGTGAAGCGAAATCTGGGCGTGGACGAGAAGTCGCAGATCGCGCAGGGGAACATGTATTCACTCAACCGGGGGCTTCCTCACGCGATGAACGCGGCCATCATCGATACATACATCGAGCTCCGAAAACATCTTCCGCCCGGTTCTCCGGGGGAATGGTACTCCATCTACCCGCCGTTCGAGAAGGGCTTTGCCAATCATGATCAGAAGTGGCAGTACATGAACGGCGGCATAGCGGGGCATGCCATGGGCGAATTGGCACGAGGAGCATATGAGAACGGCTACGAGCGATACGCGTCCGAAGTGATGGAGCGGATGCTCGAGCTCGGAAGGAAATACGGGCATCGCCTCCTGTTCGCCTATACCGGATCGATCCCTCAGGCACCTCCGGCACCNNCTCCCGACCGGGGATCAGGTATTCCAGGGCGTAAGGTTTACAGTAATCAACCCGGAGAAGAACCAGCGGAGAGCGGTCATTGCGGTCTCGACGACGCAGGGATTTCCCCGTCAGGCAGAGGTTCCCGTGCATGACACCGCTTCAGCAGTATACCTTCTCCATTCCTCTTCGGACAACATTCCAAGCCGTGTTGCCGGGGCCATAACGTTTGTGTACTCCGATGGAACGGAGGCTTCACAGTACCTTTTCAAGGGAGAAGAGGTGACGAACTGGTGGTTCTCGTCGCTGAATAATGAGAAGGCGGGAGTGGCATGGTGGGGGCCGAATCCAAGGAGCACCAAGGTGGGGGTCTGCTGGGCTGCAATTAATAATCCGCAGCCGCACAAGGAGATTGCAAAGCTTGTATTCCGCCCGCCACTTGAGGGGGGAATATACGCCGTTATCGGAGTGACCCTTGCAGACCGCCCGCACTACGTCCCCCCGAAAGGGGAATCATTCGGCGGACCCGATAACTGGGCATCCGCCACAGGGATGGCTGCCCTCGTGGAAGGGCTTGCGGGAGTCAGGAATGAAGGGCTGGGCTACAGCGTGGCGGCACTCGCCCCGCGGTGGACGTCCGCAGGAACGGATTCCGCGCACGTGACCGTGACGCTGCCGGCTTCGAACGGATATGTCGCCTATCGCTATGTGCACAGTGAGGGTGGGAAGAATATTCGGATGATCGTGACAGGAAGCGGCAATCTGATCCGCGGACATGTTCTTCTCCCGCAGGGGGCTTCGACTGCGGACCGGGTGACGGTTGACGACAAGGCGGCTGAATTCAAGACTGTCAGAATCGAAAGCTCGGTCTATGTTGATTTCACGTTGTCGTTACCGGGCGTCCATGAAGTCATGATCACATACAATTGAGACGGTATCCACTCTCGCGTTTGTTCACATAGCGGAGGAGTANNACATGAACATGATGTAACTACCGCCAAGGATAACCTGATTAATGGCAGGCCGGTGATCCGACTTGCCGGGGTAACGGATCCCCAGATAATCCTCTACAGAGCCCCGCAGACCCGTGACCCGGAACCGGCGGTCGTCGTCTTCCCCGGCGGCGGGTATTACATACTGGCCATGGATCTTGAGGGGACGGAGATATGCGAATGGCTTAATTCGATCGGTGTGACGGCGATACTCCTGAAGTACCGCGTCCCAGATCCCGCTCCCCATACCGGCCCCCTTGCGGATGCGCAGAGGGCGGTCGGGATTGTCCGATTGAACGCGAGCAAGTGGCACATCGACACGCACCGGATCGGTGTGCTTGGATTCTCAGCGGGGGGGCATCTGGCAGCTTCGCTCAGCTGTAATTACCAGAATCGGGTTTACGCGCCAGTAGATGAGTCAGACCGGCTCTCATGCAGGCCCGATTTCACCGTATTGATCTATCCCGCGTATCTCGCGGCGAGCGACAGTGTATCCACGATTAATCCTTCCTTTCACGTGACAAAGGACGTCCCCCCCGCTTTCATCGTCCAGACTCAGCGCGACCCGATAGGCGTGAACAACAGCGTGGCGTACTACGGGGCACTTACGCAGGCCGGGGTTCACGCAGAAATGCATCTGTATGAAGCCGGCGGTCACGGCTACGGGTTGCGGCCGTCCGATATGCCGGTGAGCGGATGGCCGGCCCGGCTTGCGGAGTGGATGAAGAGCATGAAGTTCATCCATTGATGAACCCGGGCACACCTCAATTGTTACTATCGGGGGTACCATCGAAAAACGTGCGGGCCCGGCAGTCACGCTGCGGGCCCGCACGATAGAAGGAATTCCCTCCGGTCAACACCGAGCGAGTTTACGACAGGACTCTATACGTCGTAATAGAGACCGAACTCGTACGGGTGGGGACGCAGTGCCATCGGCTTAACTTCCTTGTCCATTTTGTACTCTATCCAGGCGTCGATGACCCCCTCGGTGAAGACCTCTCCGCGGAGGAGGAAGTCGTGGTCCTTCTCCAGGGCGTGCAGAGCTTCATCGAGCGAACCCGGCGTCGAAGGAACATTCTTCAGTTCTTCCGGCGAAAGGTCGTATATGTCCTTGTCGAGCGGCTGTCCGGGGTCCATCTTGTTCATGATCCCGTCGATCCCGGCCAGCATCATTGCCGAGAACGCCAGATAAGGATTGCATGCGGCGTCGGGGCAACGGAACTCGAGCCGTTTCGCCTTGGGGTTCTCCGTGTACATCGGGATGCGTATTGACGCGCTCCGGTTGCGCTGTGAGTAGGCGAGATTGACCGGCGCTTCAAAACCCGGGACGAGCCTTTTGTAGGAATTCGTCGTTGGGTTGGTTATTGCACAGAGCGCCGGGGCGTGCTTCAGCAGCCCGCCGATGTAATGAAGGGCCATCTCGCTCAGATGAGCATACCCGTTCCCGTAGAACAGCGGCTTCCCCCCCTTCCAGAGACTCTGGTGAACGTGCATGCCGGACCCGTTGTCCGAGAAGATGGGCTTGGGCATGAATGTCACCGACTTTCCCTTGAGCCGGGCGGTGTTCTTCAGAACGTACTTAAAGAGAAGCATCGCGTCTGCGCTCTTGAGGAGCGGGGCGAACTTCAGGTCGATCTCCGACTGTCCCGCCGTGGCAACTTCATGGTGCTGTGCCTCCACATCGAGCCCGACGGCGATCAGGTTTGCCGTCATTTCGTTACGAATGTCCTGCATCTGGTCCGTCGGGGGGACGGGGAAATATCCCTCCTTGTAACGCGGCTTGTACCCAAGATTCGGACCCTCATCCCTGCCGGAATTCCAGCGGCCTTCCACCGAGTCGACATAATAGTAGCTGGAATGTTCATTTGTATCGAACCGGACATCGTCGAATATGAAGAACTCAGCCTCCGCCCCGAAGTACGCGGTGTCCGCCAGCTTTGTTGATTTCAGGTAGGCTTCCGCTCTCTGCGCGATGCTCCGCGGACAGCGCTCGTACTTCTCCTTTGTGAGCGGGTCGTGAACATCACAGATAAGGCTGAGCGTCTTGATCTCGATGAATTTGTCGATGAACGCTGTTGACGCATCGGGGATGATGAGCATGTCGCTCTCATTGATCGCCTTCCAACCCCGTATGCTTGACCCGTCGAACCCGAATCCTTCTTCGAACGACGATTCCTCAAGCTTGTCCGCCGGGACCGAAAAGTGCTGCCACTGGCCCGGCAAGTCCATGAACTTGAAATCGATCATTTTTACCCCCTCGTCTTTCATGATTTTGAAGACTCGGGGCACCGCTGATGCGGCAGGCTCAGGCATACGTTTTCCTTCCTATTGTTGTGTTTGTAATGTGTGCACTCATTTTGACGTTTCGACTCTTACGCGAGTCGTCTCTTTCGACGAGGAGAGCACGAGGTTCGTCCGGGTCGCGAGGACACCCGGCCACGATTGAATTCTCCCCAGAAGACGCTCGAGCGATTCGGTATTCTCCGTGCGGACCTTCAGGAGGTGCGAACCCTCGCCGGTGACGGCATGACACTCCAGGATTTCATCGACAGCCCTGGCGTGTTCAATAAACTGAGCAAATTGCTTCGAAGAATTCAGCGTGACGGTGATGAAAGCGCAGATATCTATCCCGAGTTTTGCCGGGTTGACTGAGGCGTGATAGCCCGTGATATGGCCGCTCTCTTCGAGCTTGCGAAGCCGCTCGCTTACGGAAGGGACGGAGAAGCCGACCGATTCTGCCAGATCGATCCGACTCGTTCTCCCCTTCCGCTGAAGGATTTCAAGGAGTTTCGCGTCGATATCGTCGAGGACCATCGTGGCCAACAATTGATGTCACAAGCCTCTCCAACGCGGTCTTCCCTGTTCCGGGTCCGATCAGTCGGGTTGTAACCTTAGTAATAGCGGCAGTCACCGCTAAATGCATTAAGAATATAACGCCATAAAGTAGAATCACCTTAGAATATAAGGCAAGAACCCGGACATGTCAAGAGTTTTTACCATTTTCTTTATGAATCTGTACGGCATGGACGCTACAGGGAGAGCAAGAGAGGGGGAGTATATGCGTGAGCGGAAGATGCTACATCTTCACCGGGGCTGCGCGACTCTTTGATTTCTGCGCGGGCCGTCCCGCGACATCTTGATAAGCGACAACACGCCCGGTCCACTTGTAGATCCGGGACCGGACATCTTCCATTATTTCCCTGGCTTCCTTGTCACTTGTATGGATCCAGATCTCCGGAACCCGGGAAGGGATTCTCCCCTCCCCTATTTCGTTCTGGAGCCATTTAAGAACGGTCAGTCCCGTGTACTTGCTGTCGTTCCCCAGGTGGTAGCCAAGGTCAATGATTTCTGCTTCCCCCTGGAGAATACTAGAAATTACTTCTTTGGGCCGCGTCGCTTTGGTCCACCCTGCCGGTGCATCCCGATGGTCGTCAAGAAAGAGTTTCATAACAATCCCCTGCCAGATTCGAATCCACACCAATCTACCAAACTATCAAGCAGGGCACAACGACGGCTATCACATTTCAGGACGGTGGGGCAGGCGGAAGTGAACGACGTGCGGAATCACGCTGGATTAGCCACTCGCCGTATTCGTAATTTTCTTTGGAACGAATAATCGGAGAACTTAATGACGTTTGGCTTCCCGGTAGAAACGACACCCGAAATGCCTCAACCACACTATCAGTGTCGGTTTGTTCCTGAAGGGCGCTTCCGGGATGTGATCAATATTCACGCGCGTTCCCCGGTGTCCGCGAAGC
>PMJQ01000080.1:232-4781 GCA_003157485.1 Ignavibacteriota bacterium | reverse complement strand
ACGGTCTTCATTCGTGCGGCAATCCGCACCATTTCCCTCGCTGCTTTCCGCAAATGCTTATGGATGAACGCCAGTTCCTTTTTCTCGGCCTCCGGCAGCTTCGCATGCTTCTGCTGTATCACTCCCGCCAGCCGCTCAATTTCCCGGCGTAAAGTAGCGGATTTGACTTTGGACATATTGCCGCCTTTTGTTGTGTTTGAAGGAAATGTTGTGTGGGCTGAGCATAATACGAAAAACACCGCTCAATTCCGTCGGGCGGTCCCCGAAATCGAATCTACAGTTCGGGTGTGGACGGCGGAAGGAATCGCGCCGCCCCCCGGGAGACAATCATTGCAGCGGTGGCCACCCTTGTTGAAATCTCTTCGAGGGACAACTCCCCGCTTTTGCAGCCGCCGGAGCATTCGAGCAGAGAATCTGTAATTGAAGGGAGGATATCGGCGATTTCGTTGAGAAAATTCAGATCTTCACCTGTCAAACGGCCCTCGTCTGCTTCTTGCTTCTCTTCGACGCCAACACCGCTCTTTGGAGCGGTTTGCGCAGCAAAGGCAAGGAGCTTATCGATCTCCCCGGCCGTGTGCCGGAGGGATCTTTCGATATTGTCTATCTCCGCGGCGACCCGATCGTTCCCTGGCCCCTGATCAGTCGACACTGCCTGAGAAACGGCGTCACCAAATGGAAGGAGGAACGTTTCCTCGCCCGCACGCCTGAGTTGAAGGATAATATCTTCGATCATGGCTTTAGCCCTGAGGACTGGAATATTATGATGAAGGGGGAGATACATGCGCGTTTGAGTGTGCCCCGAAAGAGAGCACGGTGCGTGCCAGCTCTTTCAAGAGAAAACACAACGGATTGAATGTGAGCGGCCGGGACCAGTGGCCACGTCTGGCCAGATGATTAAAACTTCAGACAGGAAATGACATTGTCCGGATCGTTCTAGAGCCTGAAATGGCCCGAATCCGGCGGGTAAAGTGAGGGAGAGGACACACCGCACATACATGGGGGATTCGGCACGATGTACATTCCTTTCCCGCCGGAATATCCCGTGTCGGGGGATTCATGTTACTCCGGGTATAGCCGATAACTTAAGTACAGACGACGATGTTGAATTCATCAAGGAGCCCCATCATGTCAATCTCATCCGTTTCGCCCAAGAGCCCCGCGGCAGGGTTCGATAGTAAGAACGCGACCCTCATTCCGAGCGCAGCCATGATCCAGAGCCAAATCACTGCTCTCCAAAAGAGGATACAGGCGGAGAAGCTGAGCAAGTCCGACGACGCCAAGACAAGAGCAAGCAGGCTTGACCAGTACAACTTTCAGCTCCAGCAGCTCAATGAGCAGCTGGCGAAGGCCCAGGGAGGTGCGAAATAGGTGATTAGTGCACCGATGAGTCCGGGAGGTAAAACATCTCAATGACGGTCCGAAGTGTTTATCCGGGCCCGTCGTTGGGATGTATTACGAACGAATTTGCTGATTCTCTCATGCCTGTCCAAGGGCCGGGGGAGATTTGTGTTTTAGCGACCATGATAAACCTCTTCGTATCGGCGAAACCGCCGGACTGGATACGATAGAAGTACACGCCGCTCGACAATCCCGATCCGGGTTATCACGTCCCGACTCCGACAAGTTCACGTACTTCTTTCACGCCTTGAAAGGTCGCCCTGAGTTCGGGAGTTTTGAATCCCCCGAGAATCTCAGTTAAGAGTTGGCGCACCTTTCTCAGCGCCTGTTCCCCGGCTTCTCTATCCCCTGCAGAGTGCTCGAGATTCACGACCTCACGCAATATCTGCCAGAGGAAAAGCCGGTGATCCATGGCCTCCGCTTTCGCAACGGATTCCGCAAGGAATCTGCGCGCTTCAGCGATATTCCCCTGGCGGGCGAATACCTTTCCCCGTGTCCACGCTGCCTCCAGAGTGAGCTGATCGGCGCCGGTCTCTCTCGACCTTCTCATCCCCTCTTCTGACCACCGGTCCGCAGACTCCCCGTTGCTTTCCGCAAGATCAAGCTCCGCCAGTGAGAGCATCACCCGTATCTCGTACCAGGCGTACCCATACGTCCTGGCAAGCCGGAGAACCTCTTCGAAGTGCGACCGGGCAAGGGCGAATTCGCCGCGCCGATAGAGATCCGTCCCGAGGTCGCGCAGCGAATCGCATTCCGAACCCCGGTTGTTCTGTCGACGTGCGGCTTCCAGCGCCTCGCGATGAAATGACGCCGCTTTTTCAATGTCGCCAATCTCCCGGTACGTATCTCCGATATTGTTCAGGCTTCCCGGTATGGCAGGAATGATGGCGAGCGCTTCCTTGATTTCCAGCGACTCCTTGTTCGCGTCAAGCGCTTCTTCCAGACGCGCGAGACAGTAGTACGTGAGGCCAAGATAATTCAGGACCGTTGCCCGTCCCCTGCTGTCGCCGATTGAACCGTGCATCACAAGCGCCTGGCGGAGACTTTCCGCGGCCTTTCGCAGGGCACCGAGGTGCCACTGGGCCAACCCCAGGGTCCCCATTGCGACGGCCTGACTGCCGACGTCGCCAATCTGTGTAGACCTGTCAAACGCCTGTTGGCTCAGTTGCACGGTCCGGGTGTAATCCGCCCGGGCCGAATGGATCGACGCGAGAACCAGCAAGCTCTGAATCTCCTCTTTTGCATCCCCCAGAGCGGCCGCCGAGCGGAGCGCAGTCTCACCATCGTTCAGGGCGTCGGGAAGACTTCCCGTAATGCGCAATGCGGCGGCTCGTTTTCGCAGTCCCACGGTTTCCGCGGGGATGTCCCCGGCTCGGTGCGCAAGCTCAATGCACCTCCCATAATGCCGCAGCGCTTCAACCGGATGCCCCTCTGCAACGCAGACGTCGCCCAGACCCGCTTCAACCCTCATCGCGATTGCGTCGCCGCCGCCGAGTCCTGTCAGAATTTCATCTGCCTTGCCGTACTGCGCCTTCGCGAGGCTCACGGCCCACACGGAAAGCGAGCGGTCCGCACCCGTCAGAAGGTAAGGGACGGCTTCCCTTTCCTGCCCGGAGGCCATGAGGTGAAGGGCAATCCTCCCCGCATATTCAGGGCTGTCACCATGTTGACTGACTAGCCACGCGCCGAATTTCCGGTGATATTCTTCACGCAATTCTTCAAGAATCTGGTCATACACGACCTGCCGGAGCAAGGGATGATCGAATCTGTAACGTTTCTTTTCGTGCCTGATAAGCCCGTACTCGTCTTCGAGTATCTGGAGGCGTTTAAGAAGCTCAATGCGCGTGACATCCATGGAAGCTACGAGTGGGTCAGACTCGAAATACTCCCTCTCGCATGAAGCGATGTTCAGAATTTCCCTGTCCTGTTCCGTCAGACGATCGAGCCGCTGCCGGATAACATCGTGGATACGATCTGTGACAAGGAGCGACAGGTCCCCCGCCTCGCACTCCCAGCGGCCTCCGGCCAATCTCACAGCGTCGCGTGTCCGAAGAAGTGAGAGCAGCTCCATTGTAAAGAGCGCGTTGCCCCGTGCCGCCTCGTGAATCCGTGCAGTCATTACGGGATCTACTTTCCCCCCGAGGGCGTGCTCGATCATCTTCGCGGTTTCATCGCCGTTCCACCGGTCAAGCTGAATCTGGGTCAGTTTCCCCTCGAGCTTAAGCTTGCGGGCGAGAAGCACTGCAGATGCCCCGCCTGAAGACGCTTCTTCTGCAACGTACGTCGCAAGGAGGCATATCCTGGATGATGTGAGATTCCGGGCGAGATACGAACAAAGATCTATCGTTGCCTCATCGGCCGATTGGAGGTCCTCGATGACAATGGCAACCGGCCGATCCACGCTCAACGCCCGGAGAAGCACGAGGATCGCTTCCCATACCTGTTCCTTGTTCAGGCCTTCGGCGATCGGGGATCCCGGAATCAGGAGGGGATTCAGGATAGGGAGCCGGTTTCCCAGATCGCTGCCATCCCTGCCTCCGTTTCGAGATAGGACGTCGAGAAGTTTATTGTCCGACTGATGCATGGCACGCTTACATGCAGCGACAAAGGGCTCGTAGGGGGCGTTCCCTGCCCCTCCGAAGCATTTCCCGTGAAGGACGTGCATCCCCCGTTTCTGCGCCGCGATAAGCACGCGCGCGGCCAGGAAACTCTTCCCCACACCGTGCTCTCCGGCGATGAACACGGTCGATCCCCGTCCGGCACATGCGTCCTCTATTCTCTTAAGAAGTATCGATTCTTCTTCCGGCCGACCAATTAATTCACCTGATTCGATGCCGTCAAGCGTGAGCTGCGGCACGCCCGCCGGTGTCTTCGTGACCGCATATTCTGATTTCAGGTCAGTGAGAAGGGATGACTGAATCGCCTCCATCACTGCATCGCAGGAAGAATAGCGTTCGTTCCTGTTCTTCTTCAGGCACCCGTCGATGACCGCCTGCACCGAAGAAGGGATTGAGGCATCGATCTCGGTCACAGGCCGGGGATCCAAGTTGAGTATCGAATACACGAGTGCGGGTTCGTGGTCACCCTGGAATGGGAGAAGGCCGGTCAACGATTCGTAGAGGACGACCCCGAGAGAGAAGATATCGCTCCG
>PMJQ01000080.1:0-163 GCA_003157485.1 Ignavibacteriota bacterium | reverse complement strand
TTGATGTCGCGGTGGATGATCCCCCCTGCGTGTGCGGCTTTCAGCCCACCGGCGAGCGCACGGACGATGCGGAGCGCTTCATCCGGCCGGATCGGCCCCCGGGAAATGCGGATCTTGAGCTCTTCCCCTTCGAGGTATTCCATGATGATGTAGATTTCATCAT